>CAVZMO010000022.1:0-127780 GCA_963776195.1 Thermodesulfovibrionales bacterium | reverse complement strand
TCTCCTGCCACGTCCAGTGCCGGGCCGGACAATGTCAGAGCACAAAGAGGCAAAGGAAAATTCCGTTGACCTCGTAAGAATGTTCGGCCGGAATTTTTGTGATATTGCGATGGAAGCACAGGAACTTTTCGGTAAAAAAGGCACCAAAAAACTTGGGACACCACTTTTGATAAAACAAGAATACGCAGCCAACACTTCTGAAATTTATCCCTATAAATCCCTGGAAACAGAAAGGCTTGAGCCGTATAATATAAAGTCCCATCCCGACAATGCTAAACAACTTCAAGATGACTATCACATTCAGGGGGCGCTTTCGAACTTTCCCAAACCGGTCGGTCAATATCCGGAATCGCCGGATGTGCTCAATATGCAAGCAGAAAAGATTTATCAGTCCGGTAACAGAGATGAAGCAAAGAAACTTTTATTGGATCTTACAGGGCGCTGGCCGACCTACCCTAAAGCCTTAAACAACCTTGGCGTTATTTACCGGGAGGAGGGTTCAAAATGAAAAAGCTGAGGAATATTTCTCAAGAGCCTTTCATGCGGACCCTTAGATAAAAACATAGTATTGAATGTGGGAAAAATGCTGATAAGTGAAAAACAATATGAAATAGTAAAACAGCTTTACCGTTTATTTTTAAAGAATAAGCCTGATGTCGAAGAAATCAGAGAAGCATTGGAAAATTTAGAAAAAACTGAAGCCTAAGGCAATGGCTATATTTCGGGGAGCGTTACTTTGAACCAGGAGACAGATTAAACTGGATCACATGAAGCCCTTCTATGCTTTTAAAATGCTTGTAATTCGCCTTCGCAAGTGCGGCCCAACCTTGAAAATAACGGGTCCTCCGTTGACAACACGTATTTTACGTGTTAGATTAAAATATTCTTGGAGATGACAAAATGAAGCAAAATATTACCCTAAGTTTGGAGAAAGATTTAATAAAAAAGGGCAAGATTATTGCCTCGAAAAAAGAAACGTCATTAAGCCGTCTTTTAAGCGATTTTTTAAAACAGATCATCAATTTTGAGAAGGAAATTGTCTCCTTTTTAAGAGCTTATGAGAGCAAAATGAAAAAGGACCATCCGTCTTAGAGCTCTATTTGTTGCTCTGGCAATTGAACCTCAGAATATACGCGCGCAAAACCTTCTGGCAAAATTACAGAATAATGTGTTAAAAAATAAATGGTTATTGTTTTGCAGCCTCCAATTCTTTTACCCTGCGCTCAAGCTGTCCGAAAGTCAATTTATACAGATTAAGGACGTCTGCCTCATCTCTATGGCATGCCGGATATACTCAGTCTCAAACCTGCTGAATTTTTCGGTCAGCATCACATGTCCTTCAGCCACTAATCGCATATCCATCCTGATAGACTCGATTTCTATACCCATCTTATTAAGAATCTTCTCTGTCGAGCCCATCCTGTTGTCAAGGCCGTCCATCCTCTTCTCAAGGCCGTCCATCCTGTTGTCTAACGCATCGAATCTTTTATCGATATGCTTTTTAAAGGACGAGAACTGTTCCGCAAAAAATTTTTGATCCATGATTGCCTCCCGGGAAAGGAAAAATATTAACGATTATATCACACTCAGAAAAATATAAAGTCAAATTCTATGGAATTGCACCACGGTCACGTCAAAGTCAGTCCCAATTTGTCATCCCCGCAATTTCCGAAAGCTTTCGGGAGCAGGGAATCCTTCTGGAACAACCAGGTGGCCCCTTTAATGAAGTGCTTTCTCTTTGGGCCCCATGCTAAACTATGGAGCGCTGAAAACCTGTCATTTATACGCATCAATCATTATCTCCCGGAGAGGTATTTCTGCATGTTTATCAATAAATCTGGGTTAAAAAGGAGAAATCAGATTATGCAATACGAATCTACGCCCGCGAAAGGATGGTGGTTTGCCCGTTTCAGAATAAAATGGCCCGAAAATACGGAACCGGTTTGGCATATCGATCTGCTTATCGCGCACAGGATTGTCGCACCCGTTTTATATCGTTACGATAGAGACATTGCCCTATGGAGATTTCACAGGAGGGCGGCAAGAGACGCAGAGGGGCACCAATTTAGTCTCACCTTCTATTCTTCGCCGGAGTTTGCCGACCAGATCTTCGACGCCCTACGTTCCGACCCGCTTCTGAAAAGAATGAAGAGAGCCGGACTGATCATTCAGGACCTCTTCGAATATACCGGTAAAATCACCGCGCCGAACATCGAGGATACGAGCGACGGAAATTGGGCTACCCCGGTGAGAAAATCATGGCCTCTCTTCATTATGGGTGTTTGTCGGATGTGGCTATCGCTGATCGATGAAATCAAAAAAAGCAAATCCCAAAAACAAGGATATTCATCCCTGAAAAAAATGCTGCTATCTTACCGGGAAGTGAATGAAGACATTAGAACATTGTGGAGGGATCAGGGATCTCATTCTCTGCTCCACCATCTGAATGCGATTTTCGGATATGAGCCCCTGCTGGTCCGCGAAGTTCAGTTGAGAAGATTCTAAGGAAAGTGAAAAAACAGGCGCATTGTCCCCGGGTTTTCTGTTAAAATGAATCGTGTCGACATTGAGAGGGGAAGAGAATGAATATTAAGAAGTCTTGTGTCATCCTAATTTGTGCGTCGTTTGCACTTTTTCTATACACAAGTTGTTCAAGTAAGGAAGAGAATGAATCGGTTTCAGGAGAGAAAAATATACATGTACTATATGAAAGAGTAGCCAGAGAGAAAGAAAAATACCCTCAACGCAATGTGACTTCAATGAAAGATGAATCTAAGAGAAAAAAACAAATAGCTGTTGCAGAAGCTTGTCTGCGAAGCTACAATTCATGTCTGGAGAAATGTAAGAATACCACTTGCGAAAATGCGTGTCAAAATGCCTTGGCCGTTTGTGAAAAAGACTTACCTATGGATTTAAGAACAATTAAAAACTAAGGTTCGCCTCATCTAATAATTGTCTTCACTCTTATATCATTGATAAATACCATTGATAAAATTTATATTTCAACAGGCTGTTGAAAAACTCTTACAGAAAACAGTTTAAAGCCATTTGAGAAAGTGATAGACTATTGCAACTTCTGACATGAGGAGGTGCAATTGATAGGAGAGAGCCAGAGGAAAGAACCGATGTTTTACTATGTGCGCATGGTAGACAAACATATCGATCTCGGTTTCATAAGAGCGAAAGCCAAACATCTCTGTAGTCATACCGGGGCGTCCCATGGTATTGGCAGCACGAGTAAGTTTAATCAAAAGAATTCCTCGATGCAGAACATCGAGGAATTCTTTTGATTAAGTTTGGAGAGAGACTTAATAAAAAAGGGCAAGATTATTGCGCCAAAAAAGGAAACCTCATTAAGCCGGCTTTTAAGCGATTTTTAAAAACAGATAATCAATGAAGAAGAACGCTATGAACTATCCAAGAGAAAGGCCATAAATATATATATTGAATAAAGGCTATCACCTTGGTGGCAAGATAACCTGTTCAAGGGAAGAACTGCATGAACGGTAAGGGTTTCCTTGATGCAAACGTCCTTGTATATGCGCATGACTTTGATGCAGGCGTGAAGCACACAGTTGCCGTAAAGATTGTGAAGGACATGTGGGAGAACAGAACCTGACCTTCTTCCTCTCCCCCCGGACATTGTCACATTTCCACCCTCTCCGATAATGACTTCCCCGCCTGGTTTATTAAAAGCGGATTGAGATAAGAAATATGATATTTAAAGACCCCATCCCTTCTATACGAGTCGGAGACCTCCTCTTCCCTTTCAAAAAAGATTGGATATATTATTCTCTTAAATCTAAATTGACAGAATAATCCTTAAGTGTCATAATGTCAGTATGATACTTAAGGAAAGGAGTAATAGATGTCAAAGGTCATAGGAGTTGCGGAGGTAAAAAGAAATTTCTCCGAGGTTATGGTTGAGGTTGCACGTGAGGGAAAGCATTTCATTATCGAAAAGAAGGGGAAACCCATGGCTGCGCTGGTTAATATAAAGGATTTAGATGCTATCGAACGGAAAGGAATGCCTTCTCAAAAAAAAGGCTTGCTTGCAGCTATAGCTGTATGGGAAGAGTTTGAAAATATTGAAGAGGTTGTGAAACACATCTATGACCATAGAAAAGCAGCAAAAGAACGTAAGGTAAAAGGGCTCTCATAAATGTATCTTTTTGATACCGATTCAATCAGCCAGATAATCAAGAAAAGCCCTTCCATACCTTTTATAAAAAGATTGGCGTCTGTTTTACCCGAAAATCAATTCACTTCAACAATTACCGTGGGAGAATTGTTTTATGGCGCCTATAAGAGTGACAGACCTTCATATTTTATAGAAAAACTTGACAACATGGTTTGGCCGAACATAAATATCCTGTCTTTTGATGAAGATGCAGCTAAAATCTATGGTAAGTTAAGCGCAGAAATGGAAAAGAAGGGAGTTACGTTAACAGAGCCTGATATGCGTATCGCAGCAATTGCTCTCCATCATAATGTAACCGTAGTAACAGGAAATACTAGGCATTTTTCTAAAGTGCATGGACTGAAGGTTGAAAACTGGATAGAGGCATAATTGATCCATCTACAGAATGAGGGGTTCAAGGAGATTAAAGAAAAGGAAAAACTACTAAATGGTATAAAAAGCTTCTGAACGCCCATCCTGTTTAGAAGCAAGACTAAAGGAAAAGTGATAATTTAGCTCTGTCCAGACTGATATCTCTTGCCGGTAATAGCTTACGCTTCTGTGATGTATGAATTATTCACTACTGCATGAAAATACCTACATAAATAGATCCAAAGTCAAAAATTCGTGGTCCATCATCTGTAATTACCCTTTAATATCAATATGTTAAAATAATTACTTTTCTTGGCATCTTCTTTGCTTCTCCATTTAGGGTTTTTCATATGAGATATACGAGCACAGAGCGAATGCGGAAAAGATTCAAGCTTTACCCTGTATTTACCTGGGTTCACAACCTCTTCACAATTCATTCGAAACATCTTCACAATAATTTGATATTTTTAGGTATAGAAAATATAAAAAAAAAAAATAATGCAATATAGAAAAAGAGCTAGTTGCTGAAAAAAAGAACAACATTTTATTTTTACATTGTTACTACGATTCTCTTCATTATTTTTCACGGCACCCTGCTCTTTGCCGGTTCCGCAACACTATCATGGGCCCCACCTACCACAAACACTGACGGCACACCATTGACCGACCTTGCCGGCTTTAAGGTTTACTACGGAACTTCATCAGGAAGCTATACGCAGGTCGTCAACGCAGGTAATGTTACAACTTACACAGTTAATAACCTAACTTCCGACACTTACTATTTCGTGACCACTGCTTACGATACAACAGGAAATGAAAGCGCATATTCCAATGAGGTCAGCAAAATAATACCATCTATTCCCTATTTCAATCTTACCGTAAACAAGGCCGGAAACGGCTCGGGGACAGTGACAGCCGCGGGGATAAACTGCGGGCCTACCTGTACGGCTTCGTACAGTCAGGGAACGATAGTTACTTTAACGGCTTCAGCGTATTCGGGATCGAGCTTTAATGGCTGGACCGGAGGCGGCTGCAGTGGAGCAGGTGTGTGTGTAATTACAATGAATACCAATATAATTACAGCCGCCGCGTTTAATTTACTATTGCCTGTCGCCGATTTTACGGCCTATCCTACCGCCATCATGGCACCACTTTATGTCAGGTTTACTGATATTTCAACGAATAATCCTACTTCATGGTCCTGGTCCTTCGGCGATGGCACCACCAGTATAGTACAAAATCCTGTTCACACATACAAAACTACTGGTAGTTATACCGTTTCCCTCACAGTATCAAATGCAGGCGGCTCAAATACAAAGACCAAAAATAGTTATATTACCGCCTCAGCCTGCGCGAATCAACCTGTGATGATTGCAGGTGCGACCCCCCGATATTATTCTTCAATTCAGGCCGCCTATAATGCTGCCGTGAACGGCGATGTCATAGAGATCCAGGCTGCAGTGCTCACCGGAGACGTTAATATCAATCGCAATATATCTGTTACTCTCAGAGGCGGTTACGATTGCAATTTTTCTGCTTATGTTCAGAATACGGTTATAAACGGAGTATTAATTCTGGATGGCGGATCATTTATTGCGGACGGCATAGAGGTTGAATAGAGAAAGAGCTTAGGTTACAAAGAGTCACTAATTAGCTGACTATCAAAAATGGTCAAAAATTGTGAATTCCTCGAAATATATATTAGATGCTCTAAATTTAGAAGAAAAACCGATTTTGCTATATGTCGGGTGCGCGACAAATTTATGAGCAACTAATTCAAGCCGCACGGTATTCCCAAAAATCCTCCCATCGATTGCTGAAGAAACAACATCGTAGGGAAATAATATTATTGGCGCCCTCGACAGACCAGTGCATACCGGATTGTTTTAGTCTTTGACCGATAACCGAGCGGCAACCAGCCTCTAATACACCTGAGCCGACAAAGAATCCCTTCCTCCTGAAGACGTTATATCTCATTCGTTCTTTGTTCTTCTCAAAATAATTGACGGTCTTTTCAGATATCTCCCTGTAACATTCTGAAGATGGCGACAGTTGTTTAATTGCTTCGATAACCTTCTCAACTTGACCATTATCCAGCTCTTTGCGCCGTCTGTCAGCCCATTTATGCAGTTTCTTTTTATCATGATCAAGTACAGCTCTCCCCGCTTTCCAGTAATGTTCCCTTGCATGGTAAAGATCAATAATCTGAACCGCGCCGGGGAAAGCCTCATCTGCAATATTCCATATCCATGAAGCCCCATCGCCTAATACTGCAACCTCTTTCGCCCTGTCTACTCCCCGCCGTTTTGCTTCCGCATATATTCGTCTCCCAAAATCCTCTGATGTCTCGATTGCCCCCACATAACTCGTTGATCCTTCATCCCTGACAGGACGCCCCTTTTCATCAAGTCCGGTCTGGGTGAACACACAGCCCAATTTTACCTCACGGGTCTCTTGGCCTGACCATCTTCGGCTTTCCCCTTGCTGTTAACAAGCTCTTTCTTGACCATCGGAACCCCTGTGCCATCCATGCAAATGTACATCTTCGGAACGGATTGTATCGGCATAATCTTCTCTGACATTGCGGCTGAGGCCTGCCTGTCAAAAAACTCTTCTGCCTGATGGCCAAGCTTATTACATGCTCTTTCTATTTCTTTGGCGGTAATATCGAGGCCTGCCATTTCCTTTATATCCTCATGTCCAAGACTAAAGGCCCGATATGTGCCGACTCTGGCCATTATTCTTCTGACTCCGGGACTGAAGGACGTACATTCTATATCCAGATCCTTGTCTTTCGGACACATGCCGCTGCCACAGCGACGGTCATAATAATAAGCACGGGTTACATCCACTTTGCCCAATACCGTCATAACTTTTTTCCCCCGATATTCCAAAAACTCATAGGTGTGCCCACTATCGCACGGAATGCTTTTGCCTTTATAACCGCTGTTGCCTGAATTGAGGAGAGTTTCGAGCATAAGTCCACCAATGCTGTGCATAGATGAGCGAATGCACATCTCAAGGGATTCCATATCGATTCGCCCCTCTTTCCCTACCATTGTGACTATTCGGTCCACTTCTTTTTGTATCTCCCCGCAAAGCGCCTTTGTAAGTTTTTTTTAACTTCTTCCAGTTCAGTGTCATCTCCAACGCCAACTTCCGGTAAGGAAGTAAGATCACTCAGCTTTTCACTTGCTGTAATAATCTCATTACAAAGACGCTGAAAGGTTCGGTAGTTATCGTTTTCCTCTATATATTTCTGCAGTTCCGGGCCGACCTTGAGTTGTTTGGTATAGCTTTTACCCTTGATCGTCGTACTCCAGAGAAATTGTGGCCCATGACCGGGGTGTCCTTTCTTTGTGCACACACAATTTTTCTTTCCGCATTTCCGGTAGTTTATTGAGATCGTGCCGCGCCTGAAGTTGCCTGCCTTCGCCAACTCCTTGAATAACGACTTTCTTTGTTCCAGAAGTTTCTCTACGCCCTCTGTCATAACGCCCCTCCTTATCTGTTAGCTCATATACTAACAGATTATAGCGCAAAAAAATACTTCTCGCAACTCCTCTCACATTTTTGACGCAGACCCCTATATGTTGACAAAAATGTTTTTTTATTTTTAAATGTACATAGGGTTAACAGGTTATATAAATTTAACTTTTGGGGGTTACGAAAAAGTAATTATGAAACTGCAATTGTGACTAATGATCTGCATTGGTAAGTAAGCTTGCCTTCATTAGTTTCAGAGGGGGAGGGAACAATGAAGAACCAGAAATATATCCTTTCGCTGTTTATCTTTTTTTTGATGCTTTTTCCTTGTTCGGCAACAGCAAATCCTCTTGATAATTGGGTCACCATCACTTCAGGCACAGACAACTGGTTTTATGGATTAACCTATGGCAATGGAACCTTCGTCACTGTCGGCGCCTTCGGCAAGATCCTCACTTCGTCTGACGGGGTGGTCTGGTCTGAAAGAACATCGGGGGATACTCATCATCTTTACGGAGCAGGTTACGGCAATAATACCTTTGTTGCTGTGGGAACCTTAGGCATAATCCTTACATCCTCTGATAACGGAGTTAATTGGATTGTAAGAACTACTGGACAAGCTCACCCTGTTTCTCAAGATCTTTTTGGAGTGGCCTATGGCAACGGCAAATTTGTCGTTGTGGGCGGCCACGGTCAGATCTTTACCTCAACGAATAATGGAGTAAGCTGGACCTTGCAAAACTCGGGAACTGTTAACTGGCTTTACGGAACAACCTATACCTACAGTTTATTTGTCGATGCCGGAGCATACGGCACAACCCTCGGCTCAACAAATGGAGTGATTTGGTATCCGGGAAGTATTGCGCCGCCCATTACCTCTCACCTACTGGGAGTAGCTTACGGCAGCGGCACTTTCGTGGCTGTTGGGGAGTCCGGCACGATCGTCACTTCAGCCGATGGCGCGACCTGGACTGAACTAAACGAGGCAAACAGAGTCACCAATGAGTGGCTTAGAGGCATAGCATATAATAATGGATACTTCGTCGCTGTCGGCGATTATGGGACTATTATCACTTCACCTGATGGATTTAACTGGACGCAGAAAGGTTCCGGCACCGTTTATGATCTCTATTCAGTGGCCTACAACTCCAATGCCAATGCCTTTGCCGCTGTGGGTGGCTTTGGCACGATCCTGCTGGATGGCGATTCCATCCCCACCCTTCCCGTAAGACGTGTAAGCGGCCCCACATATTATTCCGCTATTCAGGATGCCTATATGAACTCCTTCGAAGGCGATACTATTCAGACTCAAGCCTTGGCCTTTAATGAAAACATCAACTTTAATAACCCTATATCAGTAGCTCTAAAAGGCGGTTATGATTCCACATATACTATTAATCCCGTAGGCACGACAATTAACGGCACATTAACAATTACCGACGGAACAGTAACTGTGGACAAAATAATTATACAGTGATGAAAGCAAAAAGCGGAGAGCGAATGACAGCGAGTTGGGGGCAGAGAGTCAAAAAACAATCAAGTTCCGTTTTGAAAATTTGGACATTTGGCAGGGGCTGGACGGGGTCCGGCTTTTCATTTTGTGTTCTTCGGAGTCCGCCTTAAGAAATGAGGGCAGGGGGAAAAGAAAGGCACACTTTGGAACGCCGCAAAATTGTTTGGGAGGTGACATGAAACAGACGTACTCAAAGATTTTTCCCGGTTGGTTTTTCATCAAAGCAGTCTTCGTATTCTGTATCTTTTTCCTTGTTTGTAGTTTGTATTCCAACCTTTTAGTCCAGCCTGTTTTTGCTGCGGCACCGACACGTATTGTGGACGACAACGACAGGGTTGTGCTAAAGGGGAACGTTCACCCTCTTGCGCGGCCGGAGTTCGACGCAGGGGCCGTAGACCCTGCCCAGCCGATGGGACGGATGATTCTGTCCCTGCGGGTGAATCCCTCCAAGCAGGCCGAACTGGAGCGGCTCCTCGCCGAACAGCAGGATCCATCGTCTCCCAACTATCACCGCTGGCTCACCCCCGAGGAATTCGGAGAACAGTTCGGGCCGGATTCCAAGGATATTGAAGTGATCATTGACTGGCTGACCTCGCAGGGTTTCACCATCGATGAGGTGTCAATAGCCACGGTTTTCTTGTACTGCTCTATCGCTTCATCAAGAAGCCCTTTATCTAAAAAAGTGTTTCCTAAATTAAAATGTGCAATCGCGTTATCAGGGTCAAGCCTGAGGGCTTCTTGATAACATCGCACGGCTTCCTCAAATTGCTCACTGCCTTTAAAGACGTTTCCACAATTGTAAAGTGCTTCAGCATCAGACGGATTAAAATATAGAGATTCTTCCAGATGTTTTATGGCAGAATCATATTTCTTAAATGTGTAACATATTACGCCCAAAAGATGAAGAATTTGAGCGTTCGTGCAGCATTGTCTATGGGTTTAATGATATAATTAACAAGGCGGTCGATAGTAAGGCGACGTTAGTATTTTCGTAAGAGCATTCTCAAAATTTATGGCTAACGGCAGATATATATTTAAGAATATCACGCTCCTTAACACACTATTGGCCTCAATAATCATTTTAATGTCCCAATATTCCGTCCTGCCTTTATTGAACATGCATACAAAATATGTACTGCCTTCTCAAAAAAAAGCGGTTAAGGAAGAGAAAGGCACCCCTGTCCAGAGTAATACTCCTTCACCTTCGGACTATAATGTCATAGCAGAAGAAAACCTTTTTCACCCGGAAAGAAAGATACCTCCTGAAAATAAAGATGAGCCACCACCCTTGCCGAAACCCGACGTTCTCCTTTATGGTACGCTAATAACCGACAACACTTCTGTTGCATATGTTGAGGACCTGAAATCGCTACGCAACACGCCTGGAAGGGGGAGAAGACAGACGGCTTTAAAAAAAGGGGATTCGCTCAGCGGGTTTACTATAAAGGAAATAAGTGTGGACAGTATCGTAATGGTGAGGGGAGACGAGACAATGACGGTAAGTGTTTTAGACCCCCAGAAGCGGAAGGCAAGAGGAGTGCTGACGACACCAAGCCGGACTCCCCCGGGGCAGCCAAGCCAGGTTACTCTGCAGCTGCGACAAAACCACAACAAAGCCCTCCGCCGGCAGAATCGCTCGTCAAAAAAGAGCCTCCCCCAAAGAACAGGGCTCCGATGACGCAGGCTGATGATAGGGTCATGCGATTTTTTCAGAGACAAAAATAATGGACTCAGGATCGTTAGAGGAGAAAAGTGATGAGTATTGGTAAGTACTAATTAATATTGCCTAAACCTCGCTTCCACCGTCCGATTTTCTCACGTCAAGTATCGTAACAGATCAAAATCACACCAATAATTGCACCACATGCTTTATAATAATTGTAATAACGTTGACGTTTTGAATTGAAACCTCATGAATAGACAAAATAATACCGTATGGCATAAGGGCTACATATCAAGAAAAGACAGGAACAAACTCAATCGGCATGATAGCGGCGTCATCTGGTTCACTGGCCTGTCGGCCTCAGGCAAGTCGACCATAGCGCACCATGTTGAGAAGGAGCTCCATCACATGAGTATCAGGGCCTACGTGTTCGATGGGGACAATATCAGGCATGGTCTGAATGTAAATTTAGGGTTCAGCGCTGAGGACAGGGCTGAGAACATAAGAAGGATAGTCGAAGTATCCAAACTCTTTGTGGATGCAGGCATTACCGTCCTCGCCTCTTTCATCACTCCTCTGAGAGAACAGAGAGCCTATATCAGAGAACAGCTCAGAGACATGAAGTTTGTTGAAATTTATGTCAAATGCAATGTTGAGGAATGCATCAGGAGAGACCCGAAAGGCCTCTATAAGAAGGCCATCGAGGGGACTATCAGAGACTATACCGGGGTCTCCTCGCCCTTTGAGGAGCCGGAAAGTCCTGACCTCGTACTGGATACCCGCCATCTGGATATAGAAGAATCCATTGAGAAGGTGCTCGCACACCTGAAAGAAAAGGACTTCTTCGGTCTGTAGAGTCCGAGAGGACATCCTCCCTGCGCCTGAGGCTGAAGTTGCTGTAGTACAGGAAAGAGTGCGAAGATTAAGGGGGTGATTACAAGTAATTTTGTTGTTGCCGAATCCTACGTCCTAATATTGAAGAATCTCGGTCACAAAGCTGCTGTTGATTTTCTTAATCATATAAATGGCAGTCCAAGGATTATAAGGATCTATTCGTCTTCCTACATAGAAACGGAGGCAGAGAAAATATTAAAGAAGTATGCAGATCAGGGTTTTAGTTATGCAGATGCCGTTAGCTTTTCGATAATGACGCAAGAAAAGATCAGGAAGGTTTTTTCTTTCGACAAACATTTTCGGACAATGGGATTTGTTAAATTACCCTGAAAGATACAGTCCCCTCTGCTTCAAGAATTTACGCTCTTTATTCAGCCCTCTGACTGAGGACTTGAATTCCAGATAAATAATAGAAGGATATTGATTGCAAAATCCTTTCCGGCATATAGCACGCCGGCTTTGAACACATTGAGGAACTCCTTGAAAAGCAAGGTACCGGGCTGCGGATGAGATCTTATGCCGACTTGCATGTCAAGGAGGGTTTATGATTTTCGTACTTGACATTTTATTCCCATATATGCTAATGAATGGACAAGAATAAGGTGATTTCTACAAGAGAAGTAATTGTATTTCCGGGGGTGGAAATCCGGATGAACTTTTCCAAACATCTTCTTTTTTTCTTCTTTGCATTTTTTTCCTTCTCAATATTGCATGCGAGTCCTTGCGCGGCAGATGATTCCGTGGCCAACTGGGTGGCAGTCACCTCTCCGTCTGACAACTGGTTTAATGGAATATCTTACGGCAGCGGCAACTTTGTCACCGTCGGAGCATATGGCACAGTTCTCACTTCACCTGACGGAGTAGTCTGGACATCACAGACCCAGGGAGATACCCATCACCTTTACGGGGTCGGCTATGGCAACGGCACCTTCGTAGCAGTGGGCACTGTCGGCACAATCCTCACCTCATCAAATGGAACAGACTGGACGAGAAGAAATTCAGGAACCGGCGACTATCTTTACGGCGCAGCCTACGGAAATGGTATCTATGTTGTTGTGGGGCAGGCAGGAACAATTCTTATCTCGTCCGGTGATCCAAACTGGATATGGACTGACAGGTCCTTAGCCATCCAAAATTGGCTTTATGGAATATCTTATGATGGCATCGGCACTTTTGTTGATGTAGGGTCCTCCGGCAAAATCCTCACCTCACCGAATGGAGTTAACTGGTATTCAGAACCTTCAGGAACAAGTCATCATCTTATGGGAGTTGCTTACGGAAACGGCAAATTTGTTGCTGTAGGCGAGCAGGGTATAATTCTCGTTTCAACAAACGGGGGAACGACCTGGTCGATTACGAGACAACCCTCTTCTTCCCATCAAAACCTTTGCGGAGTAGCCTATGGCACGGTCAATGGTACAGGTTACTTTGTCACTGTAGGAGAATCCGGCACAATACTTACTTCTCCGGAAACTGACCTCGTTAACTGGACTGCGCAAAACTCAAGGACTTCCTATGATCTTGAGGCAGTAGCCTATGACTCCGCCCACAGCGCCTTTGCAGCAGTCGGCGGATATGGCATGATCGTGCTCGACGGTGATTCAATACCGCTTCCTCCTGTAAGGGTTTGGCGTGCAATGCATATGTATTACGACGGTATTCAGGAAGCCTATGACTCTCTTGCAGCCCTGGGTGGTGACACCATTCAAAGCATGGCTTTACACCTGAACGGAGATTTGAACATTCATGACAACATAACAGTTAATCTTGAAGGTGGCTTTAATTCCACCTACTCCGATAATCCCTCGGCCACAACGATTGAAGGTAAAGTAACGATAAGCGATGGCACGGCAATTATTGAAAACATCGTGATTCAATGATTTGCAACGGGCGCCAGAATTGTGTAAGAGCATGGAACCTGTGACTGATCTGTGATTACGTGCTTAGTATCATAAAACATATCCTAATTGAAGGGGCGCTTATTTCTCTGGGAAGCAAGGACGAAAATCTTATTAACAGAGGTGGTCATGAAGCATGAGGTTTCAGGAATTTTTCGCAGTTATTTTTGCATCAGGGGAGTATTCGTATTCTGCCTCTGCCTTTTTGTCTGCGGTCTGAGTTCGGGTCTTATGGCCCCACCTGTTTTTGCCGAAGAAGATATTCCGGTAATGGCACCGCTTAACCCGGATTTTATCGAGTGGCAAAACAGCCTCTTGTTGCCCGCTATGACGAAATTGGAAAGCGAACCGGTATCTGACTACGGGTACATACCACCTCCCTACGACTGGTCTTACCTGAAGACGCAGCCGCCTGTGACTCTACTACGTCTGGGGGCGCCTGCTTCATATGACTTGAGGGCTCTCGGTGGTGTTACGCCAGTCAGGGACCAGGGAAGCTGCGGAAGCTGTTGGACCTTCAGCACTTACGGCTCTCTGGAGAGCTGGGTCAGGGAGAGGGAACTGGAACGCGACTTCTCCGAAAACAATCTGAAAAACTACCACGGCTTTGACTGGACACCCTGCTACGGCGGCAACGATGACATGAGTATAGCGTATCTTACCCGGTGGTGGTCAGGGCCGGTGAGCGAGGCTAACGACCCCTATCACGATTGGGATGACCGTCCCTCGCCCGGAGGTACGCCGCAAAAATACGTAGAGAATATCTGGCGCTTCTCGAATTCGACAGATATAAAAAAATGCCATAATGACCTATGGCGCACTATCCACAGCGATGTACATGGACGGTGCTTTTTTTAATTCCGGGACAAATACCTATTATTACAGCGGCTCTGCTGGCACTAATCATGGAGTTACCGTTGTCGGATGGGACGACAACAAGGTTGTCCCGGGCGCGCCCGGAAACGGGGCATGGATAATCAAGAATTCGTGGGGAACGTCGTTTGGAGAGAACGGATTCTTCTATGTTTCCTATTATGATTCGCAGGCGGTGAAACAGGCGGTGGCCTTTATTGACGCAGTCCCGCTGAATGACTATGTGATGGTTTACTATTATGACCCTCTGGGAATGACATCCTCCGCCGGTAACGGCAGTGAGACCTGTTGGGCCGCAAATATATTCACTCCATCTTCAAACGGATATTATCTTGGCGCAGTCGGTACCACTTTTCTTTCGAACAATACTTCTTACGAAATCAGCGTCTATGATAATTTCAGCGGCGGCCAGTTCTCTTCCCAGTTAGGGGCTACCGTCTCCGGGACAGCGACGAATGCAGGATACTATACTATTTCACTGCCCGCTTTGATACCTTTGACATCCGGTAACAGTTTCGGTATTGTCATCAAATATACGACTCCTGGCTACACCTATCCTATCCCGATTGAGTATCCTTATCCGGACTATTCTTCGGCCGCAACAGCGAGCGCAGGGCAAAGCTATATCAGCACTAATGGGGTTACGTTCCAAGATATAACTACTTACTTCTCAAATACAAATGTAAATATCAAGGCGCTTATGGTGCCTCTCTTCACGGTTCCACGCGCGCCTACGGGGGCAAGCGCGTCGGTGGGCAACGGGCAGGCAACGGTAAGCTTTACTGCCCCTGCCTGGAACGGAGGAAGCCCGATCACATCATATACTGTGACGTGTTTCCCCGGAAATATCACTGCAACGGGGACGTCTATTCCGATAACAGTAACAGGGCTGACAAACGGAATCTCTTACACGTGCACGGTGACGGCGACCAACGCGGCCGGGACAGGGCCCGGATCAGTGCTATCAATCGGAGTGACACCCGATCCTATTATGAGGGTACAGGGCAGCACAGTGGTTGGAGTTTATTCCGCTGTTCAGGCAGCTTACAATGCATGCGTAAGCTCAGACATTATGAAAATGGCGGCGGCAACTTTTAACGAAAGTCCCAACTTTAATTCAAACGTGTCGATTACTTTAAAGGGCGGTTATAACTCTGCGTTTAGCTCTCAAACAGGCATGACAACGGTCCATGGGACAATGACTATTGGCGCTGGGACAATAACAGTTGAGAATTTGATAATATATTAGGTGATGGAAAGAGCGGAGAGATGAGAGCAAAGGGCGACGACGTGGTGATTGAAAGTCGTTCGTTCAAAGTTCCAAGTTCTATGTTCAAAGTCGAATGAAAATTGAGAATTTTGAAGATATAGAAGCATGGAAAGAGGCCAGACATTTAGTAAAGGATGTTTATAACAGTTTCATGGAAAATAAAGATTATGGTTTTAAAGATCAGATTCAGAGAGCTGCTATTTCTATTACTTCAAATATCGCCGAAGGATTTGACAGGGGCAGCAACAAAGAATTCATACAATTTTTAGTAATTGCGAGAGGCTCGGTTTCAGAAGTCAAGAGTCTGGGCTATGCAGCGCTGGATATAGGATACATAAACGATGATATTTTAAAGACAATTCATGATCGATGTCACAAATTGACAAACCTCATAAACGGATTTATTCGTTATTTAAGAAATTCCGAACGGAAGAGATAATGTTAACATAGAACATAGAACTTAGAACGTTGAACGCTCTATGCTCTTTGCTCAGAGCTTTCAAAAAAGGAGGTATTTAAAAGGTGGAAAGTACAACTTTAAACAAATTAATTGAAGATTTTAACCAGTTACCGCTATCTGATAAAGAATATGCAGCTGATATCATGAAAAAACAGCTTATAGAGGCTAAAAGAGCGGCTATTGCGAAGAGGGCTAAAGAGGCAATGGCTAATCTGAAAAAGGGAATGATTAAAAGAGGGTCATTGAAAGAATTCTACAAGGACCTGGAAAGTGATTAGAGTATCCTGGGATCAGGGTTTTAAGAGGATCTATAAAAAGAAATTAAAAAACAATCAAGAACTTAAAAAAAGATTTTGGGATGCTATGGAGATATTCTTAAAAGAACCGTTGAATCCTCGTCTAAGAACACATAAATTGACTGGTAAACTTGAAGGTTTCTGGGCATTTAGTGTCACCTATGATGACCGCGTAATATTCAAATTCTTAGGCAAAAATGAGATTTTATTGGTAGACATTGGTGGCCATGATGAAGTTTACTAACTTCTCACGAGCCTGTTTTTCTTGTTCGTTGATGTTTGAATAGTGAAAGGTAGTTCTTGGAACATAAAACATAGAACGTTGAACTTAGAACATTGAACATTTTTATTTAACAAAAAAAGGAGGAAACGATGGAAAAGAAAAGATTCATAGGATTTAGTGGGAATGCTATGCGCAATTCGCTAAGCGCTAAGCGATGCTTTGCCCTCTGCTCTCCGCTCTTAGCTCTTTGCTTCATAGTCGCCCTTAGCTCTTTGCTCTCCGCTGCTCATGCCGCCGACAAACTTACTGTGAAGAATGCCGGAGGGACTTCAGATGTCTTCAAAGTAAGCGATAATGGCAACGTCAATGTGGCCGGCACCGACTCATACAATGCTTTTCAGCTTAAACTAATGGGACACGGTGGCGGAGTCTCACATGTACAACTTGTAACGGATCAAAGCAATAGTAGAATGACCTTTATGGCAGGGCAAGCTACAGACTATGCTCCACGATTTCAAGCAGTGGGGGCTCAAAACGATGATGCAAACACAAGAGGATGGGCCTTGTTTGATTACGGATCTGCCTTGTATAACCTGCCTAATGCCGAATTCAAAATACGATATATAGCCTCACCGTTAACAATATATGAGATGGTCAGAGTTGTTGGCAGAAACAAAGTTATTTTTCCAACTGGTAATGTCGGTATCGGGACAGATCCAAACCCAAATGCGAAGTTAGACGTTCAACGGACCAATTTACCAGAGGGGCATATCGATCCACGCTGATTACGTTTTTACCCAAGGTTATAAATTAGAGACAATCGAGGAACATACTAAATATATGTGGGCAAACAAACATCTCAAAGCTCTTAATGGAGTCCAAAAGGATGACAATGGGCTGGAAATTGTTGAGATTGGAACACATCAGAGAGGTATACTTGAAGAATTGGAAAAAGCTCATATTTATATTGAACAATTGAATGATAAAATAAAAACATTAGAGTCAAGAATAAATAATTTAGAGAAAAGCAGATAAGATCACCTTCAAGGAGAAAGCCAAAGCTCGCTGTGCGTGTGCTCCTTATTAAGGCACCCGTTTCAGCTTGTGCAGATTCATCTTCCATCAACTGCATAAGTTGTTGTAAAAGACTTTCTGACTTCATATAATACTGCCTTGCCAACTGCAAACTTGAATAGGGACTATTAAGTAACCAATTTTTTTGTCGTGAAAAATTACCCTTATTTCTAGTAAAATTTATTACATAGCCTAATTAGTTTCTGTTGCGGAAAGGGTATTTTCCGGTTGATATATTTGTCCAATTATTTTCATGGCGTCTTATTTGATTCATCGAGACATCCAATAAATAAATTCTCATCTGTATTTGTGCTTCTGTGCCGATTTTAGAAACACCTCTCCACCGAGCCTCCCAAATCCTCCTATTGTGAGTTTGTCTTCCTTATAATCGCGCCAGCGTTACCAGGTTGTGGCAGAAGACTGCACACCCTACACTGGAGGCAAAATTCTTAAATCCTTTAAAAAGACACTTACTGAGCTTAAACGCATTTTCTTTTTCAAACCCACATAGAAACCCGTGCCCAGCAATGATTTGAAGGCAGTTTTGCATTTCCGGAATATGGCTACAGCGTTACCTTCAGCAGATCCAGTATTCTCTTTTGCTCTTCATCGGGAGTGCTGACAACCCTGCAGTTGGTATCTTCTACGGTCACAATTTCCCTGCGCACACTCTTCAATCTCTCAATTACATTTTCGAAGGTCCATCTGCGGTATTTGTTTTTGCCGTCTGATTGAAATAAAGGTTTCAGCCTTTGATTCATATGCCACTGGATATAATAGGCAAGCATGCAGAGAAAGACGTGGCAGCGGATCCGATCATCTGTCTTGTGGTAAACAGGACGAATTTCAAGCTGCACGGTCTTAAGATTTCTAAAGGCCTGTTCCACCAGCGCAAGCTTCTTGTAAGAGGCAACGATCTCCTGCTTGTCCATAAGCTCCGCAGGAACATCCGTATTAATTATATAACAGCCATCCAGAAGCTGCTCCGCATATACCTTGTCCTCTTTAAAGCTCCACAGCAGGCACCCCTCTTTTACTTCCCACTGCACAAACTTCTCCATCTTTGTTTTGGCGAACACCTTGCCGACTCTTTTGCCTATGGCCTCAGGCGTCCCCTTCCGTTTGGATTGCGATATCTTCTCCAAGGCCGTGCGCGTAGCGTCCAGCAAGGCCTTGCGGGTCCTGGTCTCTCTTTCGGCACTCTTAGGATTCCGGCATAAACAATACCGCTGCCCTGTATTGTCAGGGTCAATCACCTCCACTATATGCTTTTCGTCAAACATATCCACCTGTATAAGCTTGCGGTTCAGCAGTTCCACTATCTGACGATGCGTCAAGGCCGATATCGTACTGAGGCCTTCTACATCCTTTACCTTCTCGTAATTTGCCCGTGTCACCATCCCCCTGTCGCCTACAAAAATAATCTCCTGTATCCCATAGGTCTTTTGTAGTTCGGCTATCTTGTTTACCACGGTTGCGGCATCCTGTGTGTTGCCGGGGAAAACCTCCAGTGCCACAGGACAGCCTTCAGAACTGCACAGAAGCCCTATGACCATCTGCTCATGTCCGCGTTTGCCGTCACGATTATATCCAAACGCTACAATATCGCTGTCCTCGTATTGCCCTTCAAAATAACTGCTCGTTATATCATAGAGAACCAGAGCCCCATTGCGAAGATGTCGCCTTGCCAAGGTATCTTGTATCGCCCTCTGTCTCTGCAATAGCTTGTCCATAGCCTCATAGCAATGATTGTCCACATCAACCTCGCCCTGTACTCCGCACAGCTCCCATAATGCCGTGTCCTTCCACCGGTGAGACAGGGATAACTTGCTGCCGGAATATATCAGACGGCCCACAATCATCGCCAGACAGTCCTTGACCCACTGCTCTGTCGGCTTTGAATAAATAGCCTTATCTAATTGCAGCTCCTTTGCTAACTGCAATGCGGCATATGATGCCCCGTATTCCTTTGATTCAGTGATCTTATGGGCGCCCTGAGAACTCTTTATTATTGCATCGCCTCTAAAGGCAGCCTGTAACAGCTTCAACTCTTCATAGCTTTTGTCTTTTATCCTGCCGTGTGTTGTGTGTTTGATCTTGTCGCCTTCGCGGAACGTGGTGCGGATGAGGCCGGAGTACGTTTGACCATATTTCTGGATCTCCAGGTGCATGCGGGGCGTCCTTTTTGCTCTCATGGCTACTATTATACACATTACATCATATCATGTCAAGCTATATAACTGTATTTACTGGCTATATTAGAAATGTTAAATCACCCCTAAACCCTTTTCTGTTCTACATTTGCAAGTGATTTGCTAAAAGAAGATGCGCTTAAATGCCCGTTTTAAGACGGAGATTGTCCCTTCTATGCCCGCCCGAAAACGCTGCCCGGCTTTAAACTCCTCCGTGCTTTCCCTCTGGTCTTCCTCCCTTGTTCGTCTCCCTTTCTTACATATCGATACTGTTTCAATTTCCTCTGAAAGACTCAGGATTTGCTCTCGACTTTCATAAAATCCTTTGTCTCCTGCCAATACGCCAGGTCTGCATCCAAATATCTTATCGTGTACTTTCAGACTCTCTTGTATAAGTTCCTTATCTGCTCTTTGCTTCGGCATCGCTTCATAGTGAATGATAAATTTTTCCCCGGTTTCCACCAATAATACTTTATGTCCAAATTCAATCGGCTTCCCCGCCTTCCCTCGTTTGATCAGTTCCGTGTGCTCTTCAAACAGACTGTATACTTTCTCCGCCGACGGCACTTGCTCTCCCTTGATTACACGACGCTTGGCCTGTCCTATTATCTTCTCTGTTATCGGCAAATAATGCTTAAGCTCTGCCGCCACTGCCATTGCTTTTAGATCACCCAACTTTGACAGCATTTTTTCAGCTACACTGCCCACCGAGACAATCCACTTTGTCCGTTCAATCAGCGTTCTGTAAATGCTCTGTATCTTCTGTTGAACCTTTTTGTCCTTCCTGCAGCTGTTACGGCTTATGTAAAGAAATAGCTTCCTTACTTTTTTCGTATGAAACCTGTGCCTTATTCCCATCCGGCCCATCTCATCCCCGGCGTCTTTCATCAGACGCGCCAATGTCCTGAAGCCGTCCCATAGCAGGGATGAATCCGTAGGATAATGTATGTTTGTCTCATATGCTGTTGTGTCTAAACGCAGCTTTTCAGCCGTGATCTTCTCATTGTCCTTCGCATATCCGCTCAGCGCTTCGTTTATTTCTTTCCAGGTCTCCTCAGACAATGCGTTAAATGCTTTGCAAAGAAATGTGTAGTCCATCATTACCTTGTTGCCGAGTTTGATAAAATTCCGGAAAAATTCGCTGTTCTCCACCAAAATAACCGCATCCCGGTAGCTCTCTTCCTCTATAAACATTACCAGTATCGAACGAAGGATTTGTTCCGATGTGTAGCCCCCTCTGCCATACTCGGATTGTGATAGAGTGCGGTTGAAATCGCTATGCGCTAAGTCTAATATCTTCGGGTTCATCTCCATTATCCGCGCTATGCCTTCGTATTTCGCCCGATACTCCTGCACTACCTTTAAGGTTGACTTCATGCTGAAATCCAGGTATTCTTGATCCAATGTTTTATTTCGCAAAGCCTGCTCCTTTCTTCTTGGTGTTTTTCGGTTACCAATTATAAAGGTTCAGGCTTTTTTTTTATCAAATCTTTTCGCAACAGAAACTAATTAGGAGATAGTTTCAATGGAAAATGATAATCTTTACTCGCATAGAAGAGCAGTCGGAGGGCTCTGGGAAGAACTCGGTAGATTGCAGTTCGATTTTATGGTGGCGAAGGGATTAAAGCCCGAACACTACTTCCTCGACGTTGGATGTGGCAGTTTGAGAGGAGGCGTTCATTTCGTCCGCTATCTGGAACCAGGACACTATTCTGGGATGGACAAGAGCAAAGAATTTCTTGATGCAGGCATGTCTGAACTAAGAGAAAATGACTTAATAGATAAGCGGCCTGTATTAATTAGTAACGCCGACTTTGAATTTCAGCTGTTTAATCAGATGTTTCATTATGCTATAGCACAGTCCGTCTTTACACACCTTCCGATCAACAGTATTATCAGATGTCTCATGAATATTGAGAAAGTCCTGGACAAGGGGGGTCTTTTTTTCGCCACATTTTTTGAAAGCAAGAAAGGGAAATTTTATCTAGAGCCGATCTTACATCCTCAAACAGACGGACCGGGGATATTATCTTTTTTTGATAAGGATCCCTATCATTACAATTTTCAGACGTTTGAATGGATATGTGAAGGTTCAAGCTTGAAGGTTGAATACATCGGCGACTGGCAGCATCCTAGGGACCAGCAAATAATGGTCTTCGCGAAGAAATAATGATAGTCAACGGCTTGTACATTAGTGAAAGGTAGGTTAGTCTTGTCGCCCCCAGTTTGCATTACCGGTATGCACCGTTCAGGCACCTCGATGGTCGCCAGATTGCTTAATCTGTGCGGATTGTATCTCGGCGAAGAGAAAGATCTCATGGGATCGCAACCGGATAACCCTGAAGGTTTCTGGGAAAATATTCGTTTCGTAAATATAGACGATGAGATACTCTCGAAATTGGGTGGAGCATGGGATTTGCCGCCGCATCCCGACAAAGGCTGGGAACGACAGCCTAAATTCAAAGCCCTTTTGAAGAAGGCTTCATTACTAACGCAGGGATTAGGACATCATAATTTTTGGGGATGGAAAGATCCGCGTTGTTCTTTGACGATACCCTTTTGGAATATGCTTATAAAGAATCTAAAATTCGTAATTTGCGTTAGACACCCTCTGGAAGTTGCCGGGTCTTTAAAGAAAAGAGGATACAATTCTAAGGCTTTCAGCCTAAATTTGTGGCACATTTACAATCAGCAGTTAATATCCTGCACCAAACGCCAACAAAGAATAGTCACGCATTACGATTCCTATTTTACAAACCCGAGGGGCGAGGTAAGGAGAATTCTTGATTTCTTCAATGTCGATATATCTGACGAATTAATTGACACGGCATGTGCCGTTATAAAGGACTCATTAAGACATCACAGAATTCATGCCTCTGAGGAAAAACTTCCTTTAAAGACCATGAAGCTCTATGAAAAGTTATGCCAAGATGCCGGTCCGGTATACCGGGAGAGCATGGCCTCTTCTTCCCACGACGCACCTCCAGAAATCGTACAGAAAAGCGCCGGCTCCTTTGCAACTGTCACATCATATGGCGGCCAAATCGCAGTCTTTGAAAATATGCTGAAATCAAGACCTGATGACGCGTCTGTCCTTAATATGCTCGCTGAACTTTACTTGAAGAAGGGAGATACGGAAAAAGCATTGCAGCATTATGAAAAGATTGTGGAGTTGGCGCCGGATGACATGGAGGCATTGAGAGACTTAGCCGATGTCTATGAAAATGAGTTTTCCCGTTTGGAAGACGCTTACCGGATATATAGAAAGTTACGCGAACAAAACCCGGATGATACAGAGGTGCTCCAGGAGGTTGAACGGCTGTCAAAGCTCTTAGGGCCTTCCGAGGCTACCGTGGATGTTGAGCACCACAACAGTTCGATAGGAACGCAAGAAATAGAGAAAAAGCGCGAAACTGAGGAACCGATCAAAAGTTCCTCTTCTTCGAGCGAGACAGAAGTAATACAAGAGACTCGGGAATTTCGTCCTCAGAAAATCGATGGGCCGATCCTTGTGTATAACATGGGGAAAGTCGGCTCACGTTCGATCTATGAAACCCTTGCTGATGCAGAGATAGGAGTGCCGCTTTATCATGCGCACGTTCTTGATAATCTCGACAAAATGTCAGATGCAATAAAGAAACGATTTCCAAATCCTGTCAACTCACTGTTAGTCATTGAACAAGGGAAGGAGTTGAGGCGACTAATCGATGAAAATCATGCACAGCATTGGAATATTATTACGCCCGTTCGAGACCCAATTGCGCGGAATGTGTCCCGCTTTTTCCATAGCATCGAAGAGGTTATACCGGACATTCGCCGGCAATTAGAAACCGGGGATATCTCTGTTGATAGCCTTTTCGATGTTTATCTGAAGAAATGGGAACATCGGTCTGCAATTACATGGTTCGATGGGCAATTCAAATCAGTTTTTAACATCGATGTCTACTCAAAACCATTCCCCATAAAGAAAGGGTATGACATTCTTCATGAAGGACGTTTTTCACTGCTTTTGATTCGACTTGAGAACTTGGACTCCTGTGCAGAGCAGGCATTACATGAGTTCCTGGGCTTGGCAGGATTGAAATTGAAAAGGAGTAATGAAGCTGCCGAAAAATGGTACAAAGAGATTTACCGTCACTTTATGTCAAACGTTGACTTGCCGAATGAATATTTAGATGAGATGTATAATTCACAATTCTCGCAGCATTTTTATTCTCCTGAAGAAATAGAATCTTTTCGCTCAAAATGGACGCAACAGCCCAAGAAGGCATAAACGAGATTTGAATTGCAATCAGTGATAAGAAATTCATGATTCTTGCATTTTTGTTATTTCACGAATATATTATAGCCGGCTATTTATCTATGGAAAAGGAAACACCGTCCAGGCCGGAGAAACAAACGTCGAAGTTTTTCCTCAATGTAAACAAGAAAGTTGCATCGCTTCGAGAGAAAGATTAACATGTTTGTATTGAGAAATGAAGGTTACTGTTACTGTTGTGATAAGAAGGTATTTTTTTCTTCAAAAGATGAATGGCTGAGAGATAATTACGCCTGTGAAAATTGTGGGTCTATTCCCCGAGAACGAGCACTAACGTATTGTATTGAGACTTTTTTCCCGAATTGGAAAGATTTGACTATACACGAATCTTCGCCCATTAACCGTGGGGCCAGTTTGAAGTTGAAGAACAATGTAGCTCAATATTCAGCTTCACATTATTTTAAAGATCATCCGTTAGGAGAATCACATGAGTCAGGCTTTATCAATCAGGATTTGGAAAAAATGACGTTTGTAGCAGAGTCTTTCGATCTCTTTATAACGCAGGATGTCATGGAACACATTTTTAATCCGGCAAAAGCATTTTCGGAAATCGCAAGAATTCTGAAACCAGGTGGTGCTCATATTTTTACTGTGCCGCTTATCAACAAGAACAACCCGAGTGAAACATGGGCTGTTCTCAATTCCGATGGTTCAGTATCTTTCGTCGGTAACCCAGAATATCACGACAGTTCCATAGAGAAAAAGGGGTCTATTGTTACAATGCACTGGGGGTACGATATTACAAATTTTATTTTAGAACATAGTGGTCTATATACGACAATCGTTTATATTGATAATATTGACTTTGGAATCAGGGCTGAATATATAGAGGTTTTAATAAGCAGGAAACTGGTTAAATAATTTTTGATGGGGGACCGGTGACGGTATTAAGATAAACACCTCCCATTATTAATCTGCTGCAGCCACGGATTAATTGAAAAATATTCATTTTGATTTACGCAATGCTACACAATGCAAACACTCCCCATGTGAGAATCTTCTTATTTGAATATCGTGGAGAGAGGTATTAAAATAATTTGCGATCTTATATGTTTCCCCATTCCAATAGATACAACATAAATAAACATCGCAATAGGCATTGATCGGGATCCTGTTGTGTAAGCGACAAAATTCAAATAGAGGGCCCTTTGAAAAATGTCTTTGTACTCTTGTCTCACCTTCTGAATCTTGGACAAATGTGGGCTTAAAGATCAGCCTTTTGACTGTTTCTGGTGTAGCCCCTGCGGTGAAAGTGGCGGGCTTTCCCACGTATATAAATCCATGATCATCACAAAAAGTTTTCCATAACAATTGATCCTCTTCATTATCAATGAATTGAAGGCAATGTATTTCCACCCTAAACAAGAGTTTTTGTTTCTTCTTCAAATCTTCTATGAGTTTCAGATTGGACTTAATATACTCAATCCTACTACCTCTATGGTAACGTTCTTGCGATTTCTGTGTAAAACCAGAAACACTAACTATCAATGCGGGGGAATTCATTAAAACGGATTCAAGACGAGAAGGATTTCTAAATGACAGGTTACTGGATAAAACACATCCAATTTTTCTGCCTTTGACTTCACTAACAAATTTATCGAGTTCTGGATGCAGGAAGGGTTCTGTCCAATTAAGTAATTCTATTTGTTTACATTCACATTCTGTAGTAAGTTTATCCAGTAGCCTCTTGAATTCGTTTATATGCATTTCTTTTAACGTGTTTTCTCTGTAATTGATTCCTCTAGGGCACTGAACACATCTCAAATTACATCTATCCACAATATCAATATTAAATGTGAACGGTTTTTTCAAAGACTCGTCAACAAGATTAACTATTTGGCTATCCATTCCTTCCTCGACAGAAGGCGTTAAGTGGTTGCGTTGTGGATTAATCATTTCATTTTCTTCGTTGATCCAACTTTAGGTTCATAACTACCCAATTTAAATAGTTGACATTCTTTCACGCTTGTAGAGGTAAACATATATTGGAATGATCAAATAGGTAGTGTCAATCTTTTTGTGTAAATTCTTTTAGGGACTTCTTTCCCAATTACGCGTTCAAATGACTCAGCATTGCAAAAACAATTCTTTCGATACTTTGGGCGTTAAAACAACTCATGGGCCTCGTTCTTTTCCTCACCTATAGCTGGCCGGGAAAAACTGGACAGAGACATAAGTGATAAAGCTGCTCTAAAATAGGAGGGGGTATCAGAGATCGCGTAATACTCTGATCGCCCCGTATAGGGAAAATGACGAAGCCGGTTCTTGCTCTTTGACCCTATAAAAACCGAGAAGGAATCAGGGGGCAAGTTCAAAGCACCCCGCGTTGTAAAAACTGAGGGCTGATAGGGCCGGTCCGATTGGGAAAAAAGGGGACGGCTATGGGCAGTGCAGTACCAACTCAGAAAAGATAATTTTAAGAAATAGGATATCGCATCCAAGCGACAACATCTTGGTGATTAGCCCAGCCTGCTTCTTGATACGAAAGCAAACGTAACTCAGTACGATCCATCCCTAATTCAATTATGCGTGCCGCCGTAGTCAGTGACACACCATAGTCGCCTAAATCTTCTCGACCATAGCTCGCATACCCTGCACCAGTTGTGTTATAACCTGCCATAATATCAGTCCAACGACTTGCTGATATATAAGGATTTCGAGAATGCATTTGTATAGCTCTCCGCCCGTTTGTTGTGGCGATAAAAATACCTGCATTTGCTAAAGAGGAAACGAGTGTATCAAAAAGTAACTTTGTTCTGGCGATATCGATATGTGTGAAAACAGAACCAAGCCAAATTACATTGATGTCTCTGGCAATATTTCTAAACTGACAATTTCACCCGAAAATGTTTTGGAGCAAAACTCAGCAGCGGTTTTATTTAGGTCGCAAAAATAAAGTGCTGCATTTGGAAAGAAAGCTCGAAAATGACGTGCACATCGACCAAATCCGCAACCAAAATCAAGGATTCTGTTAACTTTTTTAGTTGGCGCAGTTACAAGTGTACTGGCAACGACAAATATCGCGGCTTCCCCAACAGACCAATACCAATCTTTTCCTGTGGAGTACATTAAGTCGTTTTCATGAATAGTTTTGATAAGATCTATTTTTTTGTAGTTATCCCACGCTGTTCCAACTTCTGTAATATTCATAAATCTTTCCTTTGTGTTTTAATATGGCGAATTCAATTAGAAAATACAACTAATAAACAGGAGTTCCCCCAAAATTTTGGTTCTTCAGGGGTTAGTGTGTGGGCCGACATTCCGGCCCCGTATCGAGTACGGAGTGACTTCCAGCCGGTATCCGGTGACGCTGCCTTTAAGTCGCTGGATGCCGGATCAGGTCCGGCATGACAAACAATAAAGACATTCAGTTGTTAAGGCCGTCATTCCGGCAGTGTGTTGAGCCGGAATCCAGTGACTTTGTTTTAAAATATCTTATACTGAAAAGTTCCCCATTTTTTCCAAATTAAACTCCGACCACTTCAGAAAATCATTTTTTACAATTGCCTCACATAGTTACGTCCTCCGATCAGGAAAATATGGGGGAACTCCTGAACTAATAAACTGCTTGAAGCATTTCTGTTCACAGATTCGAGACAGGCAGGACCTCCCTGCACATTGTTTTTTGTTGACGGAACAGGAAAATGTGAGAGCGTTAAGATAAACAGAGGTCGTTTCAGTTCACCTCAGAAGTATGTACTGCCATTCTCCACGTACATGGTATTCGTATCAGCATGGATCGCGGGCGCTGGGCAGACAACATATTCGCAATCTCGCTCGCAGAGGCGAGCGTGTGTTATCATAATTTATTAGAATGATTACATTACCACTGAACAATCACTGACTAATTCCAAAGGCAGAGAATTTTTCATCGAGGAGTTTCAAATGGAATCTACGAACAATTCACAGGAAGACTACCTAAAGCAGCTTGCCGACAATGTCGGCAAGGACTGGATTACATCGCCTTATTACGAAGAAGCGGAACAAAAATGGCTACACATCTTTTGGGGTCCCGATACAAGGTTTCGCAAGATGTTTGATCAATTAGACCATAGCATTATTTTGGAATTGGCATGCGGACATGGCCGCCATTCTGCACAGATGCAGGATCGGGATAATGAAAAAATATTAATGGACATAAACCAGAGCAATATTGATTATTGTGTTAAGCGTTTTGCGGGTGTCCCGCGATACTCCATAATGCTAAATAACGGCTATGACTGCAGGCCTATAAGTGACGAATCTTGCACGGCTGTTTTTTGTTATGATGCGATGGTTCATTTCGATAGTGAAGTTATTTTAAGTTATCTGAAGGATATTTTCCGCATTTTGAAGCCGGAGGGTCGCGCACTTCTACATCACTCAAACTATACGGGGAACCCCGGAGGACACTACGCTGAGAATCCTCATTGTCGTAACTACATGTCGAAGAGTCTTTTTTCACATTATAGTAAGAAGTCCGGTTTGACCGTTGTAGATAGCGTTACGATAAATTGGGGGCATGATCCTGATCTTGATTGCCTGACTCTCGTTTCCAAACCTAAATGATTGGTTCTTCAGGGAACCTTGTGGAGAGGTAATAGTTCATTCGTTCTGTTTTTTCTTTTGTCATTCCGGGCTTGACCCGGAATGACAGCCTTAATAACTGAATGCCTTTTTGTTTGTCATGCCGGACCTGATCCGGCATCCAGCGACTCTAAGGCAACGTCACTGGATACCGGCTTTCGCCGGAATGACGGCCTCAACAACCGAATGCCTTTTTGTTTGTCATGCCGGACTTGATCCGGAATCCAGCGACGTTTGCCTTACAGGATATCTTCGTACAGATCACGCCAATAAGGATTAACGGACTGGATTAACTCTGTTTTCCATTTGCGCCTCCATTCCTTTATTTGCCTCTCCCGAATAATGGCATCTCTTATGTCCTCAAAAGTTTCAAAATAAACGAGATTGATAACTTCATATTTTTTCGTGAACCCGTCCACCAGTTTTTGCCTATGCTCTTCAATGCGCTTGACCAAATCAGATGTTACGCCAACGTACAACGTCCCGTTCCTCCGGCTGGCAAGGATATATAAATAACCTTTTTTCAGCATAAGGTATTTTAAAACAAAGTCACTGGATTCCGGCTCAACACACTGCCGGAATGACGGCCTTAATAACCGAATGCCTTTATTGTTTGTCATCACGGACCTGATCCAGCATCCAGCGACTCTAAGGCAACGTCACTGGATTCCGGCTCAACACACTGCCGGAATGACGGCCTTAATAACCGAATGCCTTTATTCTTTGTCATGCCGGACTTGATCCGGCACCCAGCGACTCTAAGGCAAACGTCACTGGATTCCGGCTCAACACACTGCCGGAATGACGGCCTCAATAACCGAATGCCTTTATTGTTTGTCATGCCGGACCTGATCCGGCATCCAGCGACTCTTTCGCCTCGTCCCGAAAGCTTTCGGGACTGCGTGCGGAAAGGCAAAGTCACTGGATACCGGCTTTCGCCGGTATGACGGCCTAACAACTCAATGCCTTTTTGTTTGTCATGCCGGACTTGATCCGGAATCCAGCGACGTTTGCCTTACAGGATATCTTCGTACAGATCACGCCAATAAGGATTAACGGACTGGATTAACTCTGTTTTCCATTTGCGCCTCCATTCCTTTATTTGCCTCTCCCGAATAATGGCATCTCTTATGTCCTCAAAAGTTTCAAAATAAACGAGATTGATAACTTCATATTTTTTCGTGAACCCGTCCACCAGTTTTTGCCTATGCTCTTCAATGCGCTTGACCAAATCAGATGTTACGCCAACGTACAACGTCCCGTTCCTCCGGCTGGCAAGGATATATAAATAACCTTTTTTCAGCATAAGGTATTTTAAAACAAAGTCACTGGATTCCGGCTCAACACACTGCCGGAATGACGGCCTTAATAACCGAATGCCTTTATTGTTTGTCATCACGGACCTGATCCGGCATCCAGCGACTCTAAGGCAACGTCACTGGATTCCGGCTCAACACACTGCCGGAATGACGGCCTTAATAACCGAATGCCTTTATTGTTTGTCATGCCGGACTTGATCCGGCATCCAGCGACTCTAAGGCAACGTCACTGGATTCCGGCTCAACACACTGCCGGAATGACGGCCTCAATAACCGAATGCCTTTATTGTTTGTCATGCCGGACCTGATCCGGCATCCAGCGACTCTAAGGCAACGTCACTGGATTCCGGCTCAACACACTGCCGGAATGACGGCCTAACAACTCAATGCCTTTTTGTTTGTCATTCCGGACTTGATCCGGAATCCAGCGACTCTTTCGCCTCGTCCCGAAAGCTTTCGGGACTGCGTGCGGAAAGGCAAAGTCACTGGATACCGGCTTTCGCCGGTATGACGGAGGGTTTGATTCCAATGATAATTCTTGAAATATCGTGTATATTATGGTAATATGCAACTATGGGCGAGTTCGATAAAATAGAGGGATTCGATTGGGACGCAGGTAATGCCCGCAAAAATGAAAAGCATGGTGTAACACAGTCCGAAGCCGAGCAGGTATTTTTCAATGAACCTCTCTTTATCACGACAGATGAAGAGCACAGCCAATCTGAACACAGATATCGAGCGTCCGGGAAAACATCAAATGAACGTCTTTTGACGGTCATTTTCACCTTGCGGCAGAATGGATCGCTGGTGCGGGTCATATCTGCTCGTAATATGAATGCCAAGGAAAGGAAGTTATATGAGAACGAAACTGAAAAGAATACCTAAGTTTAAGTCAGAAGCAGAAGAGAGGGAGTTTTGGGAGACACATGATACGACCGAGTATTTTGACTCCAGTAAAATGGTTCGTGCACGTTTCCCGAACCTGAAGCCTTCCACGCAGTCTATTTCGCTTCGGCTGCCGCTGTCGCTCCTGGAAGCAATACGTATTGAGGCGAACAAGAGGGATGTACCTTACCAGTCACTGATAAAGGTATGGTTATCAGAAAAAGCCCATCAGTGCTGAATTATCCCCTACTAAAATCACCGTCACCCGGAATATGTCTGTTGCTCCCCATAATTTAGGTTCTTCAGGGTTTAGTGTGGGGGGCGTCATTCCGGCCCCGTATCGAGTATGGGTTAAATTCCAGCCGGAATCCAGTGACTTTGCCTTTCCGCACGCAGTCCCGAAAGCTTTCGGGACGAGGCGAAAGAGTCGCTGGATGCCGGATCAGGTCCGGCATGACAAACAATAAAGACATTCAGTTATTATCGACTCGTCGATTCGCCGGGGCGAAGGGCTGTCATTCCGGCAGTGTGTTGAGCCGGAATCCAGTGACTTTGCCTTTCCACTCTCAGGGGATTCGCCGGGGCGAAAGAGCCCTGGCTTCCGGGTCAAGCTTGGAATGATAAAAGAAAAAATGGAACGAATGAACTATTACCTATCCACAAGGTTCCCTGAAGAACCATAATTTAAGGGAGCTTCCCGGCGAAGTGCGCACAAAGTTTGATGAACAACGGGACAAAAGTCCAAGCACCGTGCTAAAATAACAATGTTGACTTTCCGACGTAAGCGCCTGAATAGAATTCCGAGGGGGGTACCCGGGGGGTAGTAATTGTATAGCGGACGCAAGGTTAACTGGCAGGGATCCTATTTTGATCACTTAAATAATATGCTCAACGGCAGAGACAAAGATTTTGTGCCTCTGTCACGTTCGGATATACTGGAATCCGAGATCAAGCTTATAGCTTTTTACCTGCCCCAGTTTCATCCGATCCCCGAAAACGATAAATGGTGGGGAAAAGGTTTCACTGAATGGACTAATGTCACGAGGGCCATTCCGCAATTTATCGGTCATTACCAGCCGAGACTCCCCGGTGAACTTGGTTTTTACGACCTGCGGAATCCTGAAATCCAGGAAAGGCAGGTTGAGCTGGCAAGGCAATACGGAATCTACGGTTTTTGTTTCCATTTTTACTGGTTTAATGGGAAAAGGTTGCTGGAGACCCCTTTGGAACAATTCGTTTCCAGTCATGAGATCGACTTCCCATTCTGCATCAACTGGGCAAATGAAAATTGGTCAAGGCGGTGGGATGGTAAAGACTCGGATGTTTTGATTTCTCAAAAACATTCTCCTGAAGATGATATAGCCTTCATCCAACATGTATCAAAATATTTGAGAGATAAGAGGTATGTAAGGGTAAACTCTAAGCCTTTGTTGTCTGTTTATAGAGCGGACCTGTTGCCCGAGCCGGCCAATACAGCTGAAAGATGGAGAGAATGGTGCCGCAATAATGGAATAGGTGACATATATCTGGCGCTGACTCATTCCTTTGAGCATCTTGACCCGCGATCAGTAGGATTCGATGCCGCAATTGAATTCGCACCTAATACTTTTCCGCTATCAGACGTTAGTCGGGACTTTGATATAGTCAATCCCGAATTCCAGGGGCATATATTCGATTACCGCAATGCAGTGGAAATAGCAAGGCGCTACAGGAGACCCGAATACAAGAAGTTCAGGGGCATATGTCCGAGCTGGGACAATGAGGCAAGGAGACCCGGAAAAGGTACGGTACTTGTAAATTCCAGTCCCGCAGCGTATAAGGAGTGGCTTAAGACACTTTGCGATTTCACGGTCGCAAATTTTGACGTAGAAGAAAGATTAATATTTATCAATGCCTGGAATGAATGGGCTGAGGGGGCCTATCTTGAGCCGGACCGTAGATACGGTTATGCCTGCCTGCAGGCCACCGCGGATGTCCTTTCCACTTGCCCCCAAAAAGCTGAATCACTTCCTGTCAAGACGGCGCTTCCCGGCAAATGGAAGATTTTATTTATATCCCATGATGCGGCTGTAGGGGGGTCTCAAGCCGTACTGCTTGATATCATTTCATGGTTTGCAAAGCACACATTCGCCGATCTCAAAATATTATGTTTCGCGGGCGGAGAACTATTAGGCCGTTTCAGGAAATTGGCCGACACATTAGTGCTCAGCGAGTTAGGTGACCCTCAACAGGATTTCATCCGGAAGCTCGATGATTTTCGCAGCACTGCTTTCGATCTCATTTACTGTAATTCTGTCGTTTCGGGGAAGCTGTCTCAGATGCTGAGGTCCTGGAAGAAAGCTCCCTTAATTACCCATTTCCACGAGTTGGAAATGAGCATAAAACGGTATGCAGGAAGCGTTATCGGCGACATTCTCAGAAAATCCACCCACTTTGTCGCCTGCTCGGAGGCAGTCCGCAAGAATCTGGTGACGACTCACGGGGTTGATGAATCGAAAATCAGCACGGTCTATTCGAGTATCCATCCGGACAATTCAATCCAGATCGCGAGTGAAGCGGAAAAACGCAAAATAAAAAAGGGTGTGGGAGTAGAGGAAGAAACACGCCTCATCTTTGGATGCGGGTTAGGTATGGCTTTTCGCAAAGGCGCAGACCTGTTCATTGAAGTGGCCCGTACCCTTCTTGGAAAGGGCCTCAATAATTTCATTTTCTTCTGGGTGGGCGATTTTGACAAGAAGGAACCGATCGGCGAAGGCAAGGTTTGGGCCGATTATGCCGTTGACTTGAAGAAATCCGGGCTGGATGGATATGTGACTTTCCTGGGCAAGAAGCCTAACCCGAGAGAATACATGCGGGTCGGTGATATTTTTGTCCTGCCTTCGAGGGAGGACCCATTTCCGCTGGTTGCCCTGGAGGCCGCCGAATGCGGACTGCCCGTTGTCTGTTTTGCCGATGCCGGCGGGATGCCTGATTTTGTTGAGGATGATGCCGGCTTCGTAGTTCCTTACGGGAATGTGGAGGCGATGGCCGAGAAAGTTGCAATTCTTATGCAAGACAGGGAACTAAGGGAAAGAATGGGCAGCAGAGGCAGAGAAAAGCTCCTCTCCCGATTTACCCCTGAACGGACTGTTCCGCACATACTGTCGGTATGCCGCAAAGTTGCCAAAAAGAAACCGGCCTTGTCGGTCATTGTTCCTAACTATAATCATGCCCGGTACTTGCCCAAAAGGCTCGACAGCATCTTCAACCAGACATTCAAGGATTTTGAGGTTATTATCCTCGATGACGCATCCGGTGACAACAGCATCGATGTGATAGAAAAGTATTCCGACCGGGCGGATGTGCGCATTGTGCGCAACGAAAAGAACTCCGGATCTCCTTTCCCGCAGTGGCTCAAAGGCATTGACCTCGCGGAAGCGGATATCCTATGGATTGCCGAATCCGACGACGCATGCGAGTCTCAATTTCTGGAGCGACTGTTGCCCGCCTTTCAAGACCCGAAGGTGACGCTGGCATATGCAAATTCTCATATTATGGACGAAAACGGCAAGGTTACCGGTGATTACGTAAGCGGCGAATATCTGACCTCTTTGTCGAAAAAGAAGTGGAAGAAAAGCTACGAGGTTTCCGCTGCGGAAGAGATCAATGACGGCTTAGGCGTCAAAAACACGATCCTCAATATCAGTGCCGTGCTCTGCAGGAAACCGGCCCTGAGTGAGCAGTTCCGGAAGACCCTCGATGGTATGCGTATTGCCGGAGACTGGTACTTTATCGTTCATGCGATTAAGAACGGTAAGGTGCATTTCGATCAACGGAGACTTAACTACCACAGAAGACACTCGGAAAGCGTTATCGATAAAGTGGTCTCGGGAAAGAAGATAGAGGACTTTTTCAGAGAATTTTATACAGTTCAGAAATTTATTTTCAGTAATTATCAGCTGAAGAGTGGTTTCTCTGAGAAATGGGAGAGTTATTTAAGGAAGCAGTGGAATGACTTCTGTCCGGGTAAACCCTTTGAAGAACTGAAAGCCTATTATCCGCTGGATGAGATGAAGGAGATGGTCCTGGCTAATGCAGGAGGAGCACCACTAAAAAGCAAGCTGCCTGAGAGCACCCCGCCTGTTTCCATTGTTATTCCTCTGTTCAACAATGTGGAATTAACCAAGCAATGTTTCTCTTCTCTGGTTGACAATACCCCTCCGAATGAGTATGAGCTTATTTTCGTAGACAACGGTTCTACTGATGGCACAGGAACTTATCTCCGTTCTTTGCACGGCAAAATCAAAGTTATCAGTAATGAACAAAACCTCGGTTTTGCGAAGGCCTGCAATCAAGGCGCAAAGGCCGCGGACGGCAAATATTTGCTCTTTCTGAATAACGATACCATCCCGCAGCCGCGCTGGCTGGAGGAGATGCTCCGTACGGCTGAAAGTGACGAGAATATAGGTATTGTGGGTAACAAGCTTCTCCACCCCGACGGATCGATTCAGCATGCAGGGGTGGTATTCTGGAGGAACGGGCTTCCCTATCACATTTATAAAGAGTGCCCCGGTGATCTTCCGGCTGCCAATATCGAGAGGGACTACCAGAGCGTCACGGCGGCATGCATGCTTATTGAGAAAAGAGCTATTCGATGATATCGGGGGCTTTGACGAGCGTTATATCAACGGACTGGAAGATATTGATCTCTGTCTTAAAGTGAGACAAAGAAACAGGAGGATTGTCTATACTCCGAAGAGCGTAGTTATTCACCTCGAATCGCAGAGCGAAGGCAGACAGGACATGATGTATTTCAACAGGAATCTTTTCCTGAGTATCTGGAAGGACAAGCTCCGGCAAGATGACATCTATTATCTGCAGCACGATGGCATGGCCCTGAAAATCGAGCCGAATGGTGACTTTCGGTTCTTTCCTTCGGCAGCGGAATCAAAACCGCTTAAGGCAAGCGTCATCATTGTCACTTATAACTCATGCGCCGACTATCCGCGCCTGCCTCGACAGTGTTCTTCAGTTTACCCCGAACGCCGAAGTGATTGTTGTCGACAATGCATCTACGGATGATACGGCATCGATCTTGAAGGAATATGGAGGCCGACATCAGCACTATATTGAATGACGACAACAAAGGTTTTTCATTGGCATGCAATCAGGGCATCCGAGCTTCAAAAGGCGAATATGTAATTCTCCTTAATCCGGATACTGTTGTGACTCCGCTGTGGGCAGAACGGATGTTAAGTCATTTCGGACCGGGCGTCGGGGCGGTAGGTCCGTTATCCAATCATGTATCGGCCCTCCAGAAAGTCAAATTTTATTTTGAAAAACATTTACTCGCCGACATTCAAATAAATGAGCTTGCTCACAGATTATTCGAACGGAACCATGGACTCGGAAGGGAGACCAAAGTCCTGATGGGGTTTTGTATTGCCTTTCCGCGCAGAGTGCTCGACGAAGTCGGCCTTCTTGATGAAGACCTTTTCCTCGGCAACGACGACCTTGAGATCTCCTGGAGGCTGCGCCAAAAGGGGTACAAGCTGATAATTGCCACCGATACCTTCGTCTACCATAAAGGCCACGTCAGTTTTAAGGCTGACGATGCCTCGGCATCCACCCTGGCTCAGGAAAGCGCCGGCAAATTGTATGTGAAACTCGAAATGCATTATGGAGCCGGAAATGTACCGGACCCGATGGATTTATGGGGCATTGATTTCTTCAGGCCCGCAAATGCGCGGTTTCGACCGGCATTACAGCCCGCGGATGACGAGTTATCTTCCTTTGAAAGGTGGTGGCAGGAGATAAAGGAGTCTGTTCATTTTGGATCCTCTGCTCAGTTAGGAAGGAATATCCAAATTCAGCCTGATAATACCTGGCTTGTTAACGACTTGAACGTTGGACAGGTGCCCGGAACAAGCAGAATCGAGATTAACGGCGTTCAAGGTGAATTGGGCTTAGGGGATGTCCGTTATCTGTTTGATAAAACCGGGACCCTGCAGGAAAACAGTGTTATAGTGGAAATCGGCAGTTTTATGGGACTGTCGGCAATTGTCATGGCACATGGGCTGATTGCGGACGGCAATTACACCACCCGTATTTATTGCATAGATACATGGGAAGGCTCCCCTGAACACCAGAACCTCGATGTTATTAAGAACAAACAACTTTACGACAATTTTATCGGCAATATTTCGAAGGCCGGCGTAAAACCTCTTATCCATCCTATACGAAAAAGAAGCACCGAAGCTTCCCTTGACTTTCAAGAACAAAGCATAGATTTGCTGTTCATCGATGGCGACCATTCTTACGAGAGCTGTTATGAAGACCTGAAAGCCTGGTATCCGAAACTCAAGCCGGAAGGCATTCTGATAGGCCACGACTGCGTCCCGGGCGGCGGCGTTTATCAGGCCGTAGAAAAGTTTTCGAAGGAACGCGGTTTTAAGTATTCCGTTATCGAACCGCCGGCTGCACATTATATATTTGAACTTCATACGGGCGCCCGAATGCATAAGCAAAAGCAGTCTTCTTTCGCAGCCGTTTATTGTGTTTATGACGACACGACATGGCTTAAGGAATCTTTGGAATCAATTTATTCGGAGTGCGACGCCGTCTATTTTCTGACAGGAGAAAGACCCTGGTACGGGGAACCCTCTGACAACAGCGGCACTCTTGAATCAATAAAACGATTCCCCGACCCTGAAGATAAAATTAATACTGTCACCGGCAGTTGGACCAACGAAACGGACCAGCGGAATGCCGGACTTGATATATTACAGAAAGCAGGCGTTACTTATTGCTTCGTCATCGATTCCGACGAGGTCTATGATCCGGCCGAGTTGCATCGGATGAAAGAAATGGTTGCAGGTCACCCGGAGGTAGACTGCTGGCACATGACCTGGGACACATATTGGAAATCTTATCGCTACCGCATCGACCCGCGTGAACCTTTCAAACCAGTGGTTTTTGTGAGAGTCGGCGGCGATCGCTTTGTCCAAAATAGGGCGGTCGGCGGGAAAAATCACAGCCTGATCCCTCCGGAAATCGGCGTCTGCCACCACCTCAGTTATGCCAGGAGCGACGAGGAAGTGCTAAGAAAGATTACGACTTTCAGCCATGCCCATGAAGTCCGGCCCGGATGGTTTGAGAACGTCTGGAAGAAGTGGGATTCCGATCATTCACTGACAGATCTTCACCCTACCCATCCGAGCTCTTACCAGAGGGCCGTTGAGCAGCCCTATTCTGCGTTGCCGCCGGTGCTGAAGGAACGTTATGCGGTAGATGAAAAGAAAAGAGGCGACGTGGCGCCGGGCCTTACATCTATCATCATCCTCGCGCATAATCAGTGGGACCAGACCGAACTCTGTTTAGAAAGCATTGAAAGAAATACACCTGAGCCACACGAAATTATCGTGGTTGACAATGGGTCGACGGATGAAACCAGAGAACGCCTGCAGGCTCTTATTCAGAGACAGGATTCGAGGGTTCAAGGGGGCAAGTGGATAACCCCACCTAACCTCCCCTTAGATAAGGGGAGGAGCAAGGAGGGGTTAAAAGTCATTTCTAATACCACCAATCGTGGCTTTGCTGCGGGCAATAATCAGGGGATTTCGATCGCGCGTGGAGAATATATCTTGTTGCTCAATAACGACACGATAGTCACCAGCGGCTGGCTTGGCCGCATGATAGGCATCTTCAATAGATATCCAAAAACAGGCATTGTAGGGCCGATGTCCAATTACGTGTCCGGCCCGCAGCTGGTCCCGAAGATCGACTACAAAGATATCGTGGGGATAGATCGTTTTGCTTCCCGATGGAGCGAAGACCATGACGGTCAGAGTTTCCCCATTTACCGTGTCGTGGGCTTTTGCCTTCTCACTAAGAGAGCGGTCATCGACCGGATCGGGGGACTGGACGAACAATTCGGCAGTGGCAATTTTGAGGATGACGATTTTTGCCTGAGGGCCGCCCTTGCAGGCTATGAGGCGCGTGTCGCTCAGGATGTCTTTATTCACCACACGGGTAGTCAGACATTCAAAGGCGCCGGGATAGATTTAAAAAAGAGCCTCCTGAACAACTGGGAATTATTTAAGGTCAAATGGAAAATACCTGTTGAGACACCTTATGGAAGCCCATATCACATTTCCCCCGAAATACTTCCGGGAATTGCCCTTTATTCATCATTGCCCGACTTATCTTCCGATCATGAAATACATGCAGAAAACAGGTGGTGGGAAGAGCGGGAAAAAGTGGAGGAAAGAACAAAAGTCTGAGGTTGAGATTAAGAAAGAAAGAACCAAAGGACTGACTTCCATTATTGTTTTCCTTTCGGGACAACGGGAATATGCGAGAAAGTGTGCTGAGAGCATAGGAAAGCATACAAAGGAACCTCATGAAATCATCTTTATACCCCGTGACGCTTCATATGCCCCGCCCAAGTGGCTGCGGAGGATGCTGAAGGAGAATGGGAATTATAAATTGATGACTCCCAAAGGCAAGCTGGATGGGTTAGCCGAAAAGAATGGCGGCTTCAGCTATGCTCAAGCCTGCAATCTGGGAGTCAACGAGTCAAAAGGAGAATATATCACGATTCTCCAGGACAATACCATCGTGACGGAAGATTGGCTCGCAGGCATGCTCGAATGTCTCAACAGCTCCCCTGACACAGGTATAGTCGGGCCAATGACACTAAACGTCGAGGGTCCTCAGGGCGTCCCTATGCAGACTATATTACGAAAACGCAGATTCTAAGATAGTCATTAGTAATGCCTCGCAAGTGTCATTCCCGCATGCGGAGTCACGTGAGAATCCTTCAGAAAATAAAAAAGACTCGGACCCTCGAACAAACCTTGAACGCCTTGAATCCTGAAGACAACTGAGTCATTTGCCGGTCATTTTCGAGCAAGAAACAGATACCGCCGCGTCCCTCTTAAAGATCTTAATAGTTTTTGCATAAGCTTCAAGCGTGAATTGACGGAAAAGATCGGTTTGTTCGATGAAGGCTTCGAAACAGATGAATATGCCATTGATGATTATTGCATCAGGGCTTCGGTAGAAGGCTTTAGAAACCTTATAGCGGGCGATGTGTTCATTCATTATTACGGCCGCCTCCCCTTGCCTTCTTTGAAAGACAAGATATTTCTTAAGCAAGAAATGGGGTGACATTGACGCTTCGAAGCCCGAATCAAAAAACTTTACTGCTCCAATGCCCTCTTTACTGCGGATGAATTGAACCAGAAAGGGCAGAAAGAAAAGGCCGTTGTTACGCTTGTTGAAGGCATAAAATTTATCCCGATGACAGGAGACTGCGCTATGCCCTTGCAGAGATCCTTATTGAAGATAAGAAATATAAAGATGCCCTTGACCTGTTGGAGCAGACACCCGGCGGGGCGCCAAAAGATGCAAAAGGACTCGAACTTATCGGCGCCTGCAAAATATATATGGGTCTGAGTGAAGAGGCCGACCGGTATGCGGATGAGATCCTTTGGTGGACAGTGCATCGCCTAAAGCCTGGAACCTGAAAGGCACCGTCGCCTTTCAGAAAGGGGTCATACGCCGAAGCAGAGAGGTTCTTTCAAAAGGCGATAGAATCGGACAGGGGGTTTGGAGAAGCGTATGCAAACATCGGCGCTTTGCGGTGGGCAGGCGGTAATAAAGAAGAAGCATTGAAGCTCTTTGAGAGGGCGTTTATCCTATCCCCTACTGTCGAAGACATTGTCACCAATTATTACACCGCTGTTGTTTCATTATCCAAATTGCATGAAGCCGAAAGGAACTTTGAAGAAGCGATCTCGCTTCATCCTTTTAACAGAAGACTGAAATTCATCCTCATCGACAACCTCCTGCAGCAGAAGAAAATACAATGAGGCCATGAAGGCGATGGAAGAGGCCATGGACTACCTTTGGATAGATGACGATACACTGAATGTGGCGCTCAAACTTAGAGAGACAGATCGGCCCAATGGAGATTGGTAAGGACAAGGTTGAGACACAAGGACTGAACCCCGCCATTCCCCCCTAGCAAAAGGGGGAAAGAAACAGTTACAGCAAAGGAAAAACCTGCTTTTATCCCCACCTTAGGTAAGGGGGGTGCAAGGGGGGGTTATTTCCCTCTGCATGATCGTAAAGAACGAAGAGAAAAATATTGTGCGTCCTCATGAGTGTGAAACCTCTCGTCGACGAAATGATCGTTGTCGATACCGGTTCAACGGACAGGACTAAGAAGATAGCCCGGGCGTTCGGCGCAAAGGTGTATGACTTTGCATGGACAGACAGTTTTTCAGATGCACGTAATTTCTCACTTTCGAAGGCCTCGGGAGAATGGATACTCGTCCTTGATGCCGACGAAGTGATATCACCGTCGGATTATGAAAGCTGAAAGAATTAGTAACCCCCCCACCCCCCCCTTTAGCAAAGAGGGGGAAAGAAACAGTTACAGCAAAGGAAAAACCTGCTTTTATCCCCACCTTAGGTAAGGGGGGGCAAGGAGGGGTCATCGCCTACTCCTTTGTCACCAGGAACTATGTCGGTCCTGTGAGTGCGAATTGGAGCCCCAATGACGGGAAATATAAGGAAGAAGCCGGTTCGGGATGGTTCCCGAGTGTGAAAGTGAGGTTGTTCCCGAACGACAGCCGCATACGGTTTGAGAAGCCAGTGCATGAGACTGTGGAAGATTCCCTGCTGAGAATAGGCATAGAGATCAGAAAATGTGATGTCCCCGTCCATCACTACGGGAAATTAAACAAAGAGGAGATCATCGCAAAGGGTGAAGAATATTATCAATTGGGGAAGAAGAAGCTTTCCGAAAAAGGTGAATATGATCCCCATGCGCTGTATGAACTGGCCACACAGGCTACTGAACTCGAAAAATACGATGAGGCTCTCGAATTCTGGAAGAAACTGATTGCGGTAAAACCGGACATCGCAAAAGCATATTATGGAATGGGGACCAGCTATTATAACCTCGGCAGATATGAAGAGGCCCGCGCCGCATACAAAAAAGCCATAGAGCTCGACCCTGATTCAAAGGACCCGGTTGTGATGTATGCAACCAGTGAGCTTCTAACCGGAAATGCCGCATGTCGCCGTTTCCTTCATCGAGGCCCTGTTAAAAAATGACCCGGGATATCCGTTGGCGTTGCTGGCCGCGACAGCCGCATATCTCTGCGCAGGCAGAAAAGACAAGGGCTCGAATACGCCAGAAAAGTGGAGCACACACAGTTCAGTCTCGCGCCCTATCTTTCCGATATCGCAAAGCTGCTGATCTCGGTAAAGCGATATGATTACGCCATTGCCGCTGCTTGAAGCGGCTGTGGAAACGAATAATACGACTGATGAGACCCAGCAGATGCTTGAGGAATGCCGTGAACTGCAGGGTCAAGGCTCGAGGATTCAAGGAGATTCAAGGATTCAAGAATTCAAGAGGCCGAGGAAAGATTGTCATTCCCGCTTGTCGTCCCGAGGCATCGGGATTTCTGAAAAAGACCGGAAGGATTACGGACAAGCCGCAACAGAAGGCGATAAGAGCGTCACCATAGTAACGACTGACTTAGTAAAGAATAAACCCTCGAACTCTCCAACCCTCTCCCTCTGCATGATCGCCAAAAACGAGGAGGACAATATCGAGAGGGCGCTCATGAGCGTTAGACCTGTCGTCGATGAGATGATAGTTGTCGACACAGGCTCCACCGATCGGACTAAGGAAATTGCCCAGGCCCTGGGTGCAAATGTGTATGATTTTAAGTGGACGAACGATTTTTCTGCTGCCCGCAATTTCTCCTTTTCGAAGGCATCTGGGAGATGGATACTTGTGCTCGACGCCGATGAAGCGATATCGCAGTTGGATTATGAGAAGCTGAGAGCATTGGTACCCCCCCTATCCTCGCCCTTCAGCAAAGAACAATGTCTTCAATTCCGGGGCAGAGGGCGCCGCTGCCTATTCCTTTGCCACGCGCACTTATGTTTCTGACTTGAATACGACCGGATGGGTAGGCAATGACGGGAAATATCCCCGGAAGAAACCGGGACGGGCTGGTTTCCAGGTGAAAAAGTCCGTCTCTTCCCGAACGACCCGCGCGTTCGCTTCGATTTCCCTATTCATGAACGCGTCGAGCCTTCCCTGATAAAAGCGGGTATAAGAATCAGAAAATGCGGCATACCCATCCATCATTACGGAAGGTTTGTGAGTAAAGAAAAGGCGAAGTCAAAAACAGAACTGTATTATCAATTGGGGAAAAAGAAAATCTCCGAACAGGAAGAAGAGAATTTCATGGCCTTTTATGAGCTTGCTCTCCTGGGGGCTGAACGCGGAAGGCATGAAGAGTCCCTCGAACATTTGAAGAAGGTCATTGCCCTGAAACCCGATTTTTCGAAAGCCCACCTAAGCATGGGAAACGCTTACTATAACCTGGGCAAATACGGGGATGCTCTTGCATCCTATAATAATGCGCTTCAGTTTGAACCTGCTTCGCGGGATGCGATCCTAATGTCGGCGACCTGCGAGGTTCTAACGGGCAACGCCGAAAGAGCTATCGCTGTTCTTGAAACAGATCTCAGCAATGACTCTACACATCTACAGGCGCTGTTGGTTCTCGCAGAGGCATATTTTTGCGTCGGGATGAAAGAGAAGGGCCTGGAATTCACGAAGAAACTGAAAAATATGCATTTTAATATTGAAGAGACTTTTGTGCAATTCGCCAGGATGCTTGTTTCGGCGGGAAAGATACGACTATGCATTATCATTGCTTAAATCGGCCTTTGAACCGAACGATATGACAATTGAAGCTCGCGACTTGCTCGACCGTTATGACAAGCTGAAGGAATAATCATACAACCACCCCTGCCCCTCCTTATCAAGGAGGGGAGTTTTGGTAGTATTTGCCTGTTAGCTCCCCGCCTATTTTAGGAGGGGTCGCCGCAGGCGGGGGTGGTAATTGGTAATCAGACAAACCACCCTACCCCGTGGGAGAGCTGCGGCTGATGAGTCAAATGACGGCAAAAATTCATAACGCAAAAAACCTGAAAGAAAACAGAAAACAACTCAGGAACAGTCTTACCTCCGCCGAAGCGAAATTGTGGTCTTTTTTAAAAAACAGTCAACTTGAAAGCAGAAAATTTAGAAGACAGCACAGTGTTGGTCCGTATGTCCTTGATTTTTACTGTCCAGCGGAAAAACTCTGTATAGAATTGGACGGTGCTGCACATTTTACAGACTGCGGATATGAATACGACATAGCTAGAACAGAATATTTGCAAGCTCTCAATATTCGCGTAATGCGTTTTGAAAACAAAGATGTATTTGAAAATACAGAAGCGGTTTTGGAAGAAATTAGGAAGAATCTTTCTTCCGGACAAACCACCCCTACCCCTCCTTAATCAAGGAGGGGAGTTTTTCGGGGTTAGCAACTTTTAGCTCCCCGCCTATTTTAGGAGGGGTCGCCGCAGGCGGGGGTGGTATTTGGTATTTGGTATTTGGCACTGGGCAAACAGGCGATTTCTCTTGACAAAAATAAAGTAAACTATTTATAAATATACCATGGCATTGAGGCTTGCCATCGGCTGCAACAACTATCTCTTTTGTGAAGGCCTGAAAACACTTCTTCAGGATGAGCGGGACATCGATATCGTCGGCGTGTTCAACGGAGGACCGGGACCCTTACCGGACATAAAGGAAATCTTAAAACTGGAACCCGACGTAATCCTTGCAGATTACAGCCCCGAATTCAATATCCTTCTTGGCCTTCCCGGGGATTTCGCGAGCGCGAACAGGCTGAAAATCATCCTGATCGGTGACAGGACATTGCGTCATATTGCCGACAAACAACTGAAAGAACTAGTGATGAAAGGCGTTGTCGGCATTCTGCCTCCCAGCGCCGATTCCGAGCTTTTGAAAAAGGCGCTTCAAGCGGTTTTTTCCGGAGAATTGTGGCTGGACCGCACTACCCTGATGAAGATTCTCGCTTCTATGAGGCAACAGGAACAAAGCACGGGTCTCGCAAAGAGAGAAAGAGAAATAGTATTTCATATCTGTCAGGGATACAGAAACAAAGAGATTGCCCGGAAACTCCATATCAGTGAGCAGACGGTAAAATCTCATTGTCACAGGATCTATAAAAAATTGGGGGTCTCGGACAGGCTGCAACTCGCTCTGTATTCGTACAAGATCTGGCCTCATGACCCTTCGACAAGCTCAGGGTGACAATTGCAGTGCTGTAAAAGGTTGTCATGGTAAGCCTGTCGAACCTTGATTTAGGTAAACCAAAAGGATTAAATGTTTTTAATACTTTGGTTCACTATGATTAAAACCTTTTATTCTAAAACTTCAAACCTTTTCTTGATTGAAAAGATTCCTTGAATAAGAATAGAATAACTTATCCATCTGATCTATATTACGAGTCTTCAATCGTAGCGGGTGGGCATGAAGCTCCGAATCTCCAAAGGAGGGAGGGGGTAGCAAATGAAGACAAAAGCTGAAAACATTTCTAATGATCTTCGCGGCATCACCCTGAATGACATAAACCCTTCTCCCGAACTTTATATTGCCAGACACCTTTATGCAGCAATATGCAGCGAGGTTTGTCCGTGTATATAGAGTCTGCCTATGAACTGAATCAGTTGTCTGTCATTTCGGGCCTGACCCGGAATCCAGCGACTTCGAGGCAACGTCACTGGATACCGGCCTTCGCCGGTATGACGGCCTTAACAAGTGGATGGACAGGCTCCGCTATAACGAAAGGAGGTGAAGAGAAGGACGAATACGATGAATTTTTTTAAGGAGAGGGACTGTAGTCACTTTGAAATGAAAGAATGGAGGTGAAAAACATGAAGAAAGTTTTGCTACTGATCGTTGCACTGACTTTAGTTTTAGGAGTTGCCACGCTGTGGGCGAGAGAGAGCGGCATGCCCGGTATCTCAGGTACACCCCATGATGTCAGGATAATCACCGGAGAAGCGGGTCTCGAACCGTGTGCTATGTGTCATACACCGCACTCGGGAACAGGGCAGTATCCTCTGTGGAACAGGGATCAGGGTCCGCAGACCTATCAGATGTACATCAGCCCGTCGCTTTGACATGAACGAGTTCAAGGCAGGTCCGCAGGAGCCGTCCTCACTCTGTCTGGTATGCCATAATGGCGTATTCAGCTCGCTGGTCAACTATCCGGGCCCGGGCTCACACCAGAACGAGAATTACGACTATCAGATGAACCCGACGTTCTGGGCAATGCTCGACACCGACCTTACGAACGAGCATCCGCTCAGCTTTACCTATGACCCGGCGAAGGACAGCAACCAGGATAACAACGGCTTCCCGGCACAATCGCCGTGCCCGACTGCTCCGTGGAGAAACTGGATATACGGAACAGCCGGCAATTATCCGCTCTATGGCACCGGCACAACAGCAGCGCCGACCACACAGTTTGAATGTGCGACATGTCATTCAGTCCATGACACGATTTCATATCCGGGCAAGCAGATGGTAGGCGGCAAATCAGTGGGCACACAGGTATTCTTCCTGAGAGCAACCAATGCAAATTCAGCAATGTGCGCAGACTGCCATAGAAACAGGCTGTAAGAAAGGACAATGTGAAGGAATATTAACAAGGAGAGAACTTTTCACCGAATTGTTCTCGAAGGACACGATCAAACAGGTTGCCACTGCATGGTAAGGTTTTTCCGACCGCTCTGTCTCAGAAAGGCGGCGAGGAAAAGAAAAAGGAAAGTTTATTGGAAAAAGTCAACAGATTAAATAATGAATCAAATGATAAATAATAGAAAGGAGGGATAAGAAATATGGTACGAATCACTCGTAGAGATTTTCTGAAGTACTGCTCCATTGCAGCAGGCGCGCTCGGACTTTCGGCCTCTACTCTGATGAGAATCGAAAATGTCCTTGCAAAGACCGCACTAACGGCGCTCCGGCTGTAGTCTGGATTGCAGGCGCTGCATGCACAGGCTGCACAATGTCGCTGTGAACGAATATTGTCAATATCACCACAGTAGACAACCTGCTCATAGACAGATCGACCTCAAATACCTCGACACGGCAATGGCAGCTGCCGGAGCTTATGTGATACATCTCAGTGGAGCGGCGCGAATTCGCTTGCATGCCGCACATGATGCTTACAACGGCACGCCTTATGTCCTCGTAGTTGAAGGCGCTATACCAACTGCTACACCTCCGGGCGGCTCGTAGCCGGAGATTACTGCACGATTGGAAGATCTGGTTCCACGATAGCAGCGGTTACAGGTACCACGGGACAGCATGTATAGATAATGTAACTGCCTTTGCCAACCATCCCAACTGTGTTGCCATTCTCGCTGTCGGGACATGCTCATCCTTTGGAGGAATTCCCGGAGCACAGGGTAATGTCACAGGCGCAAAAGGTGTTGCCTTCACAGGCACCAAAATGGGAGGCGCTGTAATCGGCAATGGTCTTAATGGTGTCCTGGACGTTCTCAGTTAAGAATAAATGGCAGTGGATATACTTAATGGCTGACACTGCAGCTGTTCCTAATGTCACCTTCGACAACACCAACACAGGCGGCTCAGGCGCAGCCGCCACAGCAGTAGTACAACTTGGCGTCACCAGCATCGGCTCAGTTGTGCACCCGGTGGATTGTATGATCTGCGTCCCGATGTCGTGATCCCGGCTCCTCTCACAGCAGGGCTTACGGCTACCGCTATGGCAGTATTATGCGATGGCGAACTCAAGCCGTTGGTCCTTGCGGTAGTCTCAAGAGCATCGTAGTTACTTATGCAGGGCACTGGATATGATCCTTCGCTGGTCCTGCTGGTCTCGTCACCATTCGAACCGCATCGCTGGCGACACCCAGTCCACCGATGCAGTAGCCCCTGCAGCAGTAGTAAGCGGTTATGTTTCAGACTTCACGGCTGTCATCCCAGGCACTGGATATACTTCTGCTCCTGCTGTCGAGCTCGCACTGCCCCAGCGGCGCGCGGCGCAGACGGCTGAGGCTGCGGCAGTGATGAACTTCGGTGGAACTGTCGACAGCGTAAAATTCAGGACAGGCCTTGCAGCCAAACTCATCAACATTTCGGGCTGCCCGCCTCATCCTGACTGGATAGTCGGCACTATCGCTTACGTTCTGGACTCCGTGCCTGCCTCCTTTAATGACGCCACGCCGACTCAAGATGCCGCCTCTCAACAGAAACTATCAGCCGATTGATTATGGCTACGCGGAGTATCAGTGTAATGCAGGACCGTGCCCGTGGAGATACAACAACACGGATCAGATCGGCACAACCGGCAGGACTGCAGAGGCATTGGCACACAACAGCAGGTATCCTGCAAGGCAACAGCAAGGCCCTCGGCAGTAACAAGTACGCAGGGCACTGACCTTGGCTGCCTTGGAATCCTCGGCTGCAAGGGCAGAAAGACAAAGGCAGACTGCTCGCCAGAAGATGGAACGCTGACGGCGCAGAGAAGTATGGTGTTAACTGGTGTGTAGGTAGCAGAGGCGGCTGTCACGGCTGCACAGAGCCTACATTCCCCGACAAAGTCGGTAAATTCTTTACTTTTGCATAAGAAAGGAGGTGTAAATAAATTATGGCAACTATAACGATAGATCCTGTAAACCGAATTGAAGGACATCTGAAGGTTACAATGACCGTCAATGACAGCAACAGGTCATATCACCGATGCAAAGTGCACGGGTAACCTGTTCAGGGGCTTCGAGCTAATCATGAACAACAGGGACCCGAGAGATGCGCCACAAATTACACAGCGTATATGAGGGGTCTGACCCACTGCACATGGGTTAGCTTCAGTTAGAAGCTTAGAAACAGCATTAGGCATTACCGTTGATCCTGGGACAAGCACATGCAGGAACGGTGATATCCCGCAATTACTACCACTACAATTCCCGCCTAACGGCAGATAATCCAGAACATCATTCAGGGCTGCGATCTGGTCATGTCCCACATCACCCATCTCTACCACCTGTCCGCGCTGGACTTTATCAACACTACTACCGGTAACCCAGGCGGCTTCCCGACATGGCGCCATGGCTGCCGTCCTATACGGCATCCGACATGCTGACCACTGGTTCACGGGCACAGTCGGCTCGACACTCGTTGTCGCATTATGTTCAGGCACTTGGCAATGAGAAGGAAGATGCATACCGCAGGAGCGCTCTTCAGCGGCAGGCAGCCGATCTCGAACGCGATGGTTCCGGGCGGTGTCACAACGATGTTGACACAAAGTTCCTGGCCGCTGACGCCTCAGACCGGGACCGACTATGACCTGTTCGGTCCGTACAACTTCTCCGACATAAAGGTCAAGTTCACAACCTTGCTGGGCACTGTCAGACAGTTCATTAACGAAACCTACATCCCTGACGTCGTGTACGTTGCGACCAGCTACGGTACTGAATATTGCACTTTACCCTTGACCCAGGGCTCAGGCTGTCAAGAGATACCTTGCATATGGCGATTACCCGCAACCAGTACTCGACAGCGGGAACATTGGCCATCAAGAGAGGTATCGTTGATGCTACCATGGCATTCCTAGGCTATCTGGTGCATTCAACCAGGCAACATTAGAGAAAATGTCGACAACTCCTACTATTCTTACTCCAGTGCTGGACCCTGTCCTACTACCCGAATGGCCGCCATCCGTTTGATGGCGTGACCGCTCCGGATATGAGCTTCCAGCCGGCTACAGCTGGCTCAAGGCGCCGAGATACATGAGTGCGACCAGACGCTGCCGCGTGGTTTGCGAGGTTGGACCGCTGGCCCGCGTGTTGGCAACTTATCTGAGCAGCTACTCAGGCTGCATGCCTCCGACGCAGACGTGCCGGGTGGTGGTGTGAAAGGTGGGCGCTACCTTACAACATGAGTGACAGCTTGTTGACTGCGGCATTGGGCGCTGATTGGTCGTACCGCACAGTGCTACAATCTTCTTGGCTCCCTCGGCAGACATGCTGCAAGGGCATTGGAAGCCAAGTACATAGCGGACCTTATGGCAAGTACCAGGCCGACTCATGGATCAACCAGATCGATCCGGCCGACTTCTTGTTACACTTACAGGAAACTGCCGAAACAGATCGCAACTGGCTATGGCCTTACAGAGGCTCCAAGAGGCGCTCTCGGCCACTGGATAAAGATCGAGGGCAAGAAGGTCGCGAAATACCAGTGCGTCGTTCCTACCACTTGGAACTTCTCACCGAACGCCGGGCAACGGCGCTGTCGAGCAGGCACTTAACTCATCTTAGTCGGTACGGTGACGCTACCAGTCTATGCTCAGGTTGTCGTCGACATCCTCAGGGTCATCCACCCGTTCGACTGCTGTATCGCTTGCGCTGTTCACGTTGTGAACCCCGAAGGGAAAGAAATGCTGAAGTTCGCTATCGATCCTGACGGAAGGCCGAAGAACATCGAAGTGAAAAAATAGTCTGAATAGGGCTGTATTTTAAAGGGAGGCGCCCATCGCCTCCCTTTTTTTTGGCTGAAATAATCAGGCTACCCCCCCACCCCTCCTTACCAAGTAGGAGAACTACCAAGAAGTACATAAGTAAGTGGACAATTTCCGAAAAATCTCCACTTCCCCTCTTGCCGGAGACGGGAATAAACACACCCCTGCACCCCTCTTTATAGATGGGAAAAATCCCTTCCTTTGGAAAAGGTTAGGAGGGATTTTTCCAATGATGTCCGACGCCTCCAGTTTTCGTTTGAAAATCTTTTCTTTATAAGGCATAATTGTTCTAAGAGGGAATAGTATGCAGACAACAACTGTTGAAAAAAGAAAATTCACCTACGAGGATTATCTCAAGACTCCTGATGACAAAAGATATGAGCTTATTGAAGGAGATTTGATAATGACACCGTCGCCGATACCTTATCATCAATGGATTTCGAAAGAATATCGAATATGAGCTGGAAAAATTCGTGAGAGAAAGAAGTCTCGGCAGAAATCTTTTATGCTCCTTGCGACGTTTATCTTGATAACGAGAACGTGGTCCAGCCGGATATTTTCTTCATATCCAGGGAAAGACTGAATATCATCGGCGAGAAAAATATTCAGGGCGCTCCGGACCTGGTTATAGAAATCCTGTCTGAGTCGACCGCTTACAGAGACCTTGTAAAGAAAAAGAAAATTTATGCTTCATTCGGGGTAAAAGAATACTGGATAGTTGACCCTGAAGAAAAAACTGTTGAGATATATTTGTTGGAAGGTAATGCCTTTACCCTCTCAAAGAGGTTTGACGAAAATGATGTCCTTAGTTCTCCCCTCCTTACAGGACTTGAGATAAACCTTCGCCAGTCTTCGCCTCTTAAATTTATTCAATTATTGAACCACCACCCCTGCCCCTCCTTACCAAGGAGGGGAGCCTTAAGATAGTAATTCATACAAAAGATCCCCGCCTATTTTAGGAGGGGATCAAGGGGTGGTAATTGGAAGTTATTAACGGTCTCAAAATACATCCCATCTGCTATATCTAACCCCTCCGGTTTTTGTTTGAAAATCTTTTCTTTATAAGGCATAATTGTTACTAAGAGAATATTAGTCCAACAACTACCATTGAAAAAAGAAAATTTACCTACTAAGATTATCCGAAGACTCCTGACGACGAAAGAGATGAGCTTATTGAAGGAGAATTGCTGATGACGCCGTCACCTGACCCTTATCATCAATGGATTTTAGAAAATATCGGATATGAGATAAACCTTTCAATGGTTTTTGCCTTTTGACCGCGGTGAGCATCGATAAGGCTATTCAATCGGCTATTGAACATTACAAAACGGGCGATCTGCATAAAGCGGAGAATATATGCCGGAAGATATTGGAAGAACAGCCGGAAACTTTTCAGCCCTCAACTTTCTCGGCGTTATATATTACAAACTTAGAAATTACAATGCCGCAGTAAATTATTTCAGAAAAGCCCTGCGAATTGCTCCCGGCAGTCCTGATGTTTATTACAACTTAGGCAATGTTTATAGAGAAATAAGGCAGCTTGACGACGCGGTGTTTTGTTATCAGAAAGCCATTCAACTGAAACCCGGCTTTTATGAGGCATATCATAATCTTGGAATGATATTCCAGAATAGAAATCAGCCTGATGAAGCCGTCATTCACTATAAAAAGGCTTTGCAACTTAATCCGGCCCTTGCCGATGCATATTATAATCTGGGCACAATTTTCCAGGACAAAAAACAACTTATGGAATCAATAATTTATTATCAAAAAGCTCTGCAGTTCGATCCGACCTGGTCGATGCGCATTATAATCTGGGGATTGTCTTAAAAGATAATCAGCAGCTTGACGAAGCTATTGTCTGCTATCAAAAAGCACTTCAGCTTAATCCCGGCCTTCCCGACGTATATAATAACCTCGGAGTCGCCCTTTACGAAAAAGGCTTGATTGATGAGGCAATCGCGCGCTATCAAAAAGCCTTGCAACTCAATCCCGGACTTGCCGATGCGTACAACAATTTAGGGGTTTCCCTCATGGAAAAAGGACAGGTAATAGAGGCGATGGCTTGTTATCGGAAGGCCCTGAAAGTAGATGCCCATTTTGCCAATGCACATTTCAACCTATCGCTCGCCCTGCTTCTTGAAGGTCGTTTTAAAGAAGGATGGGATGAATACGAGTGGCGCTGGTTAACTGAAGAGTACGTAAAACAAAAAAAGGAACTGCCGTTGCCGATGTGGGATGGTTCCCCGCTGCATGACAAATCTATCCTTGTTTTTGCCGAACAGGGAGTAGGTGATGAAATTATGTTTGCGTCTTGTCTGCCGGAAATAGTTGCAGAGGCGAAACAATGCATCGTGGAAACCGATAAGAGACTCATCCCGCTTTTTATGCGTTCCTTCCCAGGAGCAAAATTCCTGGAACGCAGCCAAACAATAGGTTATTCGCCGGAAGTCTCATCCACTGATCTGAAAATAGCTATGGGGAGTCTCCCCAAATTCCTTCGTCCTACTCTTGCCAGTTTCCCGAAACGAAAGGCTTTTCTCATTCCGGATGTGTCGCTGGTAGTCGTCTGGCGCGACCGGTACAAGAAATTGGGAGACGGATTAAAATTAGGCATTTCGTGGCGAGGAGGTAGTACTCGCGCCACACGGCGAACTCGTTCCACCATTCTCAAACAATGGGCAGGCCTGTTTTCTTTGCAGCAAGTTCATTTCATAAATCTCCAATACGGAGAATGCAAGGACGAACTGAAGGAGGCCAAAGAAAGCCTTGGGGTCATTATTCATGATTGGGATGATGTCGACCCTTTAAAAAATCTTGACTTTTTCGCGGCTCAGATTGCCGCTCTCGACCTCATTATTTCCGTGGATAACGCAACCGTGCATATGGCCGGCGCATTGGGAATTCCGGTCTGGACGCTGCTGCCTTTCACATGCGACTGGAGATGGATGCAAGATTTTGCCGGTACGCCATGGTATCCCACAATGAGACTATTCCGACAGGATACTTATGGTGAGTGGGACGGAGTTTTTGAGCATATTTATTATGCTCTGATAGAAGCAACGGAGATTGGAACGACTGCTCCGAATATCCGGACGTCCGATATAAACAGCTCGCGCACAAGCTTGCCGGACAGCGAATTGCCTGATTAATGACCTTTGATGATCAACATGGCATCGCCCGAAAAATTTGGAAACTTGGATCAGTATGAATATGGATATTAACCATTCTTTGCAGTTGGCCCATGAACATCATCTCGCAGGAAATTTAGAACAGGCAGAAGATATTTACAGAAAAATATTGGAAGTTCAGTCTAATAATGCCGAGGTTTATAATGACCTCGGGAATCTACTGAAAGAAAAAGGGCAGCTCTCTGAAGCGACAGGCTGTTATCAAAAAGCAATTGAACTTAATCCTCATTTTGTAGGAGCACACTTTAATCTCGGAGAAACCTTCCAGGACCAGGGACAATTCGCTGAAGCAATGAATTGTTATAGAAGAGTGATCGAACTATATCCCGCTTTCGTCGGTCCATATTACAATATCGGTGCAATTCTTAAGGAAAAAGGAGCTTTTGATGAAGCTCTCAATTATTATCAGAAAGCTCTTGAGCTTGACCGGAATTATGCGGATACATATAATTGTACTAAAAGAAAAAGGGCTATTTAATGAGGCTATGGAATATTTCTTAAAAGCTATACAGCTTGATCCCGGTTCAGAAGATGCCTACAGTAACCTTGGACTCGTCTTTAAGGAAAAAGGGCAGATTGATGAGGCAATAAAATATTATCAAAAAGCGTTGGCGATAAGTCCGGATAATGCAGAAATACATTTTGGCGTGTCATTAGCTCTTCTGGAATCCGGCAATTTTCAAGAAGGTTGGAAAGAATATGAAAGGCGATGGGGAACAAAAGATTTTATTCCATATCTCCGTAAATTCTCCAATCCCGTATGGGACGGGTCAGCGCTCACGGGGAAATCTATTTTTATATTTACTGAGCAGGGAGTGGGCGATGAAATCATGTTTGCTTCATGTATACCCGAAATAATTGAGCAATCAGGCTTATGTATACTGGAATGCGACAAGAGACTTGTCCCGCTTTTTGCGCGTTCATTTCCCAAAGCTGAAGTGATGGAACGTATCGAAGAAGGCATTCAATATCCGTTTGATCTTCAACATGCTGATATGAAAATCGCTGTGGGCAGTCTGCCTAAATATTTCCGTACCTCCCTTGCAACTTTTCCGCAGCAAAAGTCCTATCTTATTCCTGATACGCAGAAGGTGGAAATGTGGCGCAGGCGATATCAAGAATTGGGTGACGGCCTGAAGATAGGGCTCTCCTGGCGAGGTGGAAGTACTCCTTCGGTGCTGCGCAAGCGCTCTATAATCCTTGAACAATGTGAAGGATTATTTTCTATATACGGTGTTCACTTTATTAATCTTCAATATGGCGATTGCTCCGGTGAATTGCGAGTAGTACGTGAGCGGTTCAATAAAATCATATATGCCTGGAAAGATGCAGATCCCTTGAGGGACTTAGATAATTTTGCTGCACAGACCGCCGCACTTGACATGGTTATTTCCGTGGATAATGCTGCCGTACATATGGCAGGCGCATTGGGTGTTTCTGTCTGGACACTACTGAGTTTTGCTCCGGAATGGCGCTGGATGCTAAACAGAGAAGACAGTCCCTGGTATCCAACGATGAGACTATTTCGTCAACCTTCACCCGGAGATCTGGACGTTTGTGATAGCAAAAGTCAAAGATGAACTTCAGAAGTTATTGGACAGTAATTAGAGTCTGTTTATAAGTAGGCATTAGATATTAACCGCAAAGCTCCCCGCCTATTTTAGGAGGGGTCGCCGTGGGCGGGGGTGGTAATTGGTCATCAGGCCACCACCCCTGCCCCTCCTTACCAAGGAGGGTAGCTTTCTGCATATCTGCTATACTTAAGGAGTTTTTTCGACGGGCTGAGGATGGACAAGCAAACTGTCGTGCTGCTTGTCGAAGCACGACAACAACGCCTGGGATAATAAACAAACGAAAATTATATAATGAGCATCCATGAAACAATTAAATTGGCCCTGCGCCAGTATCAATCTGGCAATTTGCAGGAGGCGGCGCGTCTCTTCCGAAAGTCCCTTGAAAAACAACCGGATAATGTAGAGGTGATTCACCTTCTCGCCATTATATACGGTCAATTGGGAAAGTACGACCCGTCAATACAGTATTTAAAAAGATACCTTCAGCTCAATCCGGCTGACGCTGAAGCATACTTTGCCCTTGGGATAACTACGCAGCAAAAAGGGCTGACTGATGAGGCCATAGGTTATTTTCAAAAATCACTAAGTCTGAATCCGGACAACGCCGAAGCCTGTACATATCTGGGCAATGCCTATAAAGAAAAAGAACGATTCGACGAAGCTATCGTCTATTATCAAAGAGCCCTTGAGATCGATCCGAAGTCGGCGGATGCCGATATTTTATATCATAATTTGGGAGTCTCTTTTCAGGCAAAAGGGCTGAACAATGAAGCTATAGATTGTTACGAAAAAGCGATTGAGGTAAATCCCAATCTCTTGGCATCTTGCAATAATCTCGGTATTGTTCTCCAGAAGAAGGGGCGTTTTGGAGAAGCCTTTGCCTGCTATCAAAAAGCGCTACTGATTGATCCCAATTCAGCAGAAACATATTATAATTTAGGGGTTCTTCTTCAAAGGCAGGGGAGATTTGATGAAGCATCGGCAGTTTATGATGCGGCAATTAAGGTCAGACCGGACTATCTCGCAGCCCGCTGGGCCAAATGCATGTCACAATTACCTGTTATCTATCCCGATCCAGCCACAATTGAGGTCTCACGCGAACGCTATCGTGAAGAGCTTACAAAATTGAAGGAGTCAATTTTTCTTATGACACCTCGGGATATCAAAGACGCCGATGAAACAGTCGGCACTCAACAGCCTTTTCATCTGGCATATCAGGGTTTAAACGACTGTGGGCTTCAACAAATTTACGGCAGATTGGTTCATAAAATTATGTCCGCGGGGTATCCGCAATTTTCGGCTAGCCTGCGCCGCCGCCTCATCCGGCCGGAGAACCTATAAGGGTGGGGATGGTGTCCGGATATTTTCATTCCCATCCGGTCTGGAAAATCATAGCTAAGGGATGGGCGGAAAATTTTGATAAAACAAAAGTCCGTCTCTACGGTTATTACACCGGCAACATAAGAGATAAAGAGACTGATAACGCAAAGCAGTATTTTGGTCGGTTTGTTGAGAATGTGTATTCTTTTGCCGGTCTGTGCAATATGATCATTAATGACAGACTTCACGCCATTATTTATCCGGAGATCGGCATGGACCCCGTCACGGTCAGGCTCGCGGCTCTCAGACTGGCTCCTGTCCAGTGCGTCTCCTGGGGGCATCCCGATACTTCTGGCCTTCCCACCATCGATTATTTTTTGAGCAGTGATTTGATGGAACCTCCTGACGGCAACGATGCGTATACAGAACAACTGGTACGGCTGCCGAACCTCTCTATTTATTACACGCCTTGTGAATTTTCGGGTATTGACATAGATCGTGACCATTTTGGTTTGCGTCCTGAATCCGTCCTTTATCACTGCTGCCAGACACTGTTCAAATACTTGCCCCAGTATGACGAGATCTTTCCCCGTATCGCCCTGCAGGCGGGTGATTGCCAATTCCTCTTCTCTTCTTTGCCTGAAATAAGCATTGCAGTAGAACAATTCCATATGCGCATCAACAGGGCGTTCAGCCGGTTCAATCTGAATGCAGATGACTATGTCGTTTTTTTGCCGCACCTTGATCAAGTTAAATATAATGCTCTTAATAAGATGTGTCAGGTTTTTCTTGATCCCATAGGATGGTCGGGATGTACCTCGACATTGGAAGCAGTCGACTGCAATCTTCCCGTCGTCGCATTCCCGAGTTTGTTGATGAGGGGAAGGGAAAGCGGGGCTATTTTGAGCATGATGGATGTGAAAGAAACTATCGCAATCTCAGTGGATGATTACGTTGGGCTGGCGATAAAGCTGGGGCAGGATGCCGAATGGCGTCGGCTGGTATCTGAGAAGATTGCGGCAAACAAACACAAAATCTATGGAGATAGAACCTGTATAACCGGACTTGAATACTTTCTCCTGAAGGCGGTGGAGGAGAAGTCAGGCAGATGATCACAATATATTCTTTTCTTCCTTCTCCGACTTTCTGAAAATATATTCTCTCATAAACATCAAAACCTCATTGGAGAGTTTACCCATGAGGTCATCGCTTATGCGATGTGCCGACTTCGGTTCATTTATTTCTGCCAATACGTTAAGGAGCTCCAGGTTCTTCAAGCTCAGATATTTGCAAAACTCATTCATAAAATGTGTATCACCAAGTGCCTTTGCTATTTCATTCGTTACATGCAGACGAATATACTTTGAAGGGCGATAGTTGGCATATAAGTCATAAGCCTTTCCAGACATCGAAATCGGACCTCTTGCAGTCTTAAAGTAAAAGTCCATCTCATCATTAATTCTTTGGGGGTCGATATACCATGGAAGATGAAAGGCCTCAAAGATCCTCAAAGAATTATGCCATTCCGGGCGAAGCGGCTTCTCCCATCCCTCATCAGCTTTATATAAAGCAAATGTCGTATCTATCGGTGCCTCATAGGCACTGTAATTCCGTCCCCCATATCTGATCGTTATCGTTTTTCTCCAGTAGGGAGCTTCAGCATTGAGAATCAGTGCTTTATTTTCTATATATTCCGGAAGATCATCAATTTTCAAAGAAAAACCGACGTGATGGTAGCCAAGATTATCAATGCAATGTCTAAAGACATCAAGAAAGTCGACAGGAACGGACGGATGAGGCATAACATCCGGATCTGAAATAATGTAGTATTCATATGCCTTAGATATTCGCCCATCGATAAGATTTCTTAAATTATCGGAGCCTTCATTGCGTTCAAATCTAACAACCTGAACATTATCCTGACCGTGAATACAGGAAAAATACTGTAACAACGGAGGGTATGATGATGCATTGTCCAGAATATATATGTCGCTCTGTGAATAGAAACGAAACCAGTTTATAAGATTACGTAGATATGTCAACTGGTTAAAACACGGTATCAGCAGAGGAATATTCATTTTATTAGTATAAAAATTCATTTTTATGGAATGCAAGTGCACGAATTACTCAAGAAGTGTGCTACTCAGCAACGCGCTCTTTAAACATTTTATAATCCAAAAATTATATAATAAGAAAAGGTCTGTATATGGAACCCCAGAAAAAAAAAATCCTGGTACTCGGAATAGGCAATATTATTCTGAAAGACGAAGGTGTTGGTGTTCGTGTTGCCGAGGAAATGCAACGGATGTCCCTCCCGCCGGATGTTGAAGTCCTGGACGGAGGGATAAAGGGCCTCGATCTGCTTTATTTTATCGAAGACAGGGAAAAGGTTATTGTCGTGGATGCGGTAAAGGCAGGCGCGCCGCCTGGAACACTTTTCCGCTTCACAGACAAGGACTTGCGGCTAAAAGGGCTGCTTCGCTCGGCCCACGGAATCGACTTTTCCGATGTCATAGCCATTGCCGCTTTTATGGGCAAGAAACCCGAGATCGTATTCCTTGGCATTGAGCCGGAAAGATCTCGACGCCAGCATGGAACTCTCTCCCCTGATCGAGAAAAACATTCCGGTGTTGATCAATCTCGTGATGAAGGAGATTGGGGTAGAAAAACTCGAGACTTATTGAGATTTGTGGAGACTTGTGGAGACTGAATTGAGACTCATAGAAACCAACTATATACAGCTCCTCTCCTATTTTAGGAGGGGATTAAGGGGTGGTAAGTGGTAATAGGGCAGCCACCTTTTATTGAAGGAGTTGGTGATTAATCAGGCAACCACCCCACCCCCTCCTTATCAAGGAGGGGAGTTCTGAAATGTTACAGTCCACCAGTCTCAATTTTCATCTCCACGAATCTCGACGAATCTCCATAATATTAAATGCTCCACGGTAAAAAGATCATCGTTGTTATGCCGGCTTACAATTGCGAGAAGACGCTGCGCCAGACTTATGATGACCTGCCCCATGAATACGTAGACGATGTGATTCTTGTGGATGATTTTTCCTGCGATCAGACCCTGAAGATAGCAAGAGATCTGGATATTAAAACGCTCTCTCACGAAAAAAACGCCGGATACGGCGCCAACCAAAAAACCTGTTATAGCGAATCGCTGCATCTCGGCGGAGATATTATCGTGATGGTGCATCCGGACTATCAATACTCTCCGAGGCTCGTCACCGCAATGGCGTCGATGATCGTTTCGGGCCACTATGACGTCGTTATAGGTTCAAGGATACTAGGGGGCGGCGCACTGAAAGGCGGAATGCCCATTTACAAGTATGTTTCAAACCGGGTGCTAACCCTTATCGAAAATCTGATTCTCGGCGCTAAGTTATCGGAATACCATACCGGCTACAGGGCATACAGCCGCCGGGTTTTAGAGACTCTGCCGCTTGAAGAAAATTCGGACGATTTTGTCTTCGACAACGAGATGCTTGTTCAGACGATCTATTTCGGGTTTAAGATAGGAGAAATAAGCTGCCCGACCAAATACTTCAAAGATGCATCGTCGATAAATTTTTTAAGGAGCGTGAAATACGGCTTCGGTGTTCTTTTTACCACTGCTAAGTATCTGTTGCAGAAATGCGGGCTGAAAAGTTTCAGGATATTCGATAAAAACGGAAGGAAGCTGAGTACTATTCCTACACATGAATAAGAAAATCCTTAATTCCAGAATAGTTAGCGCCTCGGCGACCGCTATTATTACCTTCATTATTTATTTGCCCGCTTTGACAAACGCTTTTGTAGACTGGGACGACAACATTTATGTTTATGAAAACAAGATGATTACAAATTTCAATCCGGAGTTCATTAAATGGTCATTCACAAACTTCGTTTCCTTTAACTGGCACCCTCTGACATGGATGTCCCATGCCCTTGATTATGGCGTATGGGGATTAAATCCGATGGGACATCATCTGACAAGCATTATCTTTCATAGCATAAACATATTTCTCGTGACATTACTTGCGATAAGGCTGTTGGAGATTGCCGGAACAGATGTTTCCTTGAGAAAGGGTCATGGCAGACTCGTTGCGGGTATTGCCGCCGGGCTTCTGTTCGGGCTCCACCCTCTTCATGTGGAGTCCGTAGTATGGGTGTCCGAAAGGAAAGATGTGCTGAGCGCCTTCTTTTTTTTGCTCAGCTTATTGTCATATTTAAACTATGCGACAACTGAATATACAGGCGACAAAAAAGGCCATTTTGTTTCTTACTTCTTTCAAAAATATTATCTTCTCAGTTTTGCATTTTTTTTCTTAGGCTTGCTAAGCAAGCCCATGATAATAACGCTTCCCGTAGTCCTGCTCATTCTGGACTGGTATCCCTTGAAAAGACTTAAAGATCTCAGATGTCTCATTCAACTGGTTTCAGAAAAGATACCTTTTTTCCTTTTGAGCTTTGCCTGTTCCCTTGTGACTGTTGTCGCACAACGAGGTGCGATGGCGTCTGTTATGGGACTGCCTCTGGCTTCACGACTGCTGAGTGCCATGAAGAGTTTGACAGTATACCTTGAAAAGACTTTTTGGCCCGTCAACTTGATACCGTTTTATCCGTATCCGGCAAGAATAACTATTTTTTCTTTTGAGTATTTTGTTCCTGTCCTAGTTCTCGCCGGAATTACCTCAACCTGTATATTCATTCTAAAAACTAAAAAACAAAAGGGATGGTTGTCGGTCTGGGTTTACTATATTGTGACTACGCTGCCTGTCATCGGAATTGTCCAAGTGGGGAAGCAAGAATTCGCCGACAGATACATGTATCTTCCGAGCATCGGGCTTTTCATTCTTATCGGCATCGCCGCAGGTTTACTTTTTGAAACTTTGCAAAAGCGTAAAATAGCTATAAAAACAATTTCTCTTTTCATCCCTCTTATTATTATTTTTTCTATATCGTTCGCTACGGCAAGGCAGATCGCAGTTTGGAAAGACGGCATAACACTCTGGAGCCACGAAATCGAAGTCCTGGGAAAGAATTCCGGGAAAGAATATCTTTTTCTCAATATACCGTTTTATAACAGGGGCGCTGCTTATGCCGACCGGGGCTACTGGGACTCTGCAATAGAGGATTTTTCGATGGCGATATATTTGAACCAGGTTGATTTCGCGGCCTACTACTTGAGGGGATCGATGTATGCGAATAAGAAAGATTATCAAAATGCGTTGAATGATTATAACGTCGCAATCTATTTAAGCCCGAATACTCCGGATATTTATTACAGCCGGGCCTTTGTTTATAATCGGAACTCGAGACGCTATCCGGAAGCTATTGATGATATTACGAAAGCTATTGATCTGACCGCCGCCCCTCCTTCCGATTATTATTACAACCGGGGAATGATCTTCAAAAAACTCGGATATGAAAAAGAGGCGGCGAGAGATTTTCACGCAGGCACAGAATATCGACAGGAGAAATTTTCGGAAATAGTAATATTACAGAGTCAAAATATGGATTAGAATGCAATGGTAATCAGTAAGCACTGTCATCTCCGGCTTAGTCCGGAATTTGTCGTGCTCCTCAGAAGTTTTCCCGACGCCTCCCCCTCTTGCGGGAATGACAGTCATGAGATTATTTAGGGAGATATGTACATCAGAAGAATTATTGGAGGGCCTTTACATGGATAAGAATATTAAACATGAAATCTTGGTCCGGATCTCCAGGACCATTTTGTTCATCATGGCATTTGTTCTCATCTTCGGTTTCTTTTCCGCCCAAATCAAGGACCCGGATTTCTTTTGGCATTTAAAGACAGGACAATATATTTATCAGACAGGATCGTTGCCGGCAACCGATCCGTTTGCATATACTTCCCTGCCGAAGGACCCTGTTAACCCTGAATCTAAACGGATAAAATTCATCCTCAAGCAATATTGGCTTGCGCAACTCATTTTTTACGGGGTTTATCAACTTGCCGGCTTTCAGGGCATCATTTATCTCAGAGCTTCTATACTCGCCCTTCTTATTTTGTTGATTTATAAAGGCATGAGAAGAGAAGGCGGGGGCTTTTATCTTTCCCTCTTGCTTCTCATTCCAGTGGTGATAATGCTCCATGCTTTTACAGGGGAAAGACCCCAGCTCTTCTCCTTTCTCTTTGCTTTTCTCCTGATCTATATGCTGGAAGGGTTCAGGAAGACAGAGACTAAAGGAGACTCATCGAGACTTGTGGAGACTGAAAATACCACCCCCCCTGCTCCCCCCCTTGCCAAGTGGGGGCCTACTTTTATCCCCCCCTTAGATAAGGTGGGCCTTGGGGGGGTCAGTCTCAACAAGTCTCAACGAGTCTCCAGTCTCCTTTATCTCCTCCCCCTGCCTTTCCTCATGCTCCTCTGGGCTAACCTGCATGGCGGGTTCATCGCCGGAATAGTCGTAATTGTCGGCTATCTCCTTGCAGAGTCATTTAAATATATAACAAAAAGGTTCGGCACAATCTCTTTCCTTAAAACGGTTAAAATTGCTGTCGATAACAGGAATACTCTCTCTTATTACGCCGTTCATAAATCCGAACGGCTTCAATGTATTATCGGTTCTTCTGGAATTCGAGCGAAGCTCTTACAAGGGAATGATTATCGAGTCTATGTCGCCATTGTTCCTCCTTCGTTCGGGCTTTCATGAAACCTATCTGTTAATTTACTTCCTTCTCTTATCTTTGAGTATCCTGATTTTTCTGATCAACATAAAAAAGCTTGATCTTACGGATGTGATAATTATGGCCGGCCTTACGTTTATGAGCCTTTCCTCTGCGCGTTATATTCCATTCTTCTCGCCGGTGGCCGCTCTCATGATTGCACGTTACGGATTGGGCATTTTGAGCAAACTCCCCCGGATAGAAATTTTGAAAGCGGCCGGGAAAAGAGTCGATATGCTTTTTTCCGTCATACTTACAATAGGGCTGATCATAATTATTAACAATGCGAACTTGTTTAAAAGCGGCATAAAGGCCAACAATTATCCTGAGGGCGTTGTGAAATTCCTGAAGGAAAACAGGATACAGGGTAATATGTTCAACCCCTATGTCTGGGGTGGATATTTGATGTGGTCTCTCTATCCTGATTATAAGGTCTTCATCGACGGGAGAGGGCTGATAGGTGATGTGTTTTTCGAAGAGGTCAAGGTTATGGAAGCCTATCCCGGAAACTTGGCGGGGCTTCCCGAGTGGAAAGCATATCTGAATGCATATGACGTAAACTTTATCATTACCTACTCCGTCGGAAACTTTACAGGCCGATTGGTCCCTTTAATCCCGGCCCTGCTTCATGACCCGGAATGGCATCTGGTCTATTTCGACAATATATCCCTGATATTTGTCAGAGAGAATGCCAGAAATAGTGAGATATTGAAGAGATTTGACCTGCCCAAAGAATGGTTATGGAATGAGGTTGCTGTTGAGGCAGCCCTGAAGGCCCAAGATTATCGGGGGAATATAAACTACCTCATTACTGAAGGTGATGCCCTTCTGGCGAAGAAGAGTTACGTTGATGCACGGACAGCTTATTTGCAGGCGTTGCAAATAGATCCTAAAAACGCTCTTATAGAAAAAAGGCTGGAATTCTTGCGTGCGTACGGTTATTAGAGGTAACGACACATTAAGAGAATCGCCCTATGGAAATTATAGGAGATGAAAGGGCGGATCGTCCTTTTGCTCTTCCTCTCAGGCGTTTTATTCAGCCTCCTTACACCCATCGACGACCCCGATTTTTTCTGGCATCTGGCTACAGGAAAGTGGATCTATGAACATAAAGAATTACCAAAAGAAGACCCCTTCTCTTACACAACGTCTCTCCAGTCAGAGAAAGAGGTCGCTACCGCAAAGACAATGCTTACCCAATATTGGCTTGCGAATCTTATCCAGTACGGAGCATACAAAGCAGGAAACTATCCCGGCATCATTGCACTGAGGCTCCTCATCGCTCTATGTATACTCCTTATAGTCCTGCTCCGGCTGCGGGGAAAGGGGTTGAGCATCACTGCTTCTATCCTTGTTCTCCTTCCCCTTGCCTGCCTGCTGATCGTATTTAAGGGCGACAGGCCTAATCAGATGACCTTTCTGTTCCTTGCCTTCTTTCTTTTTCTTCTTGATTCCCTGAAAAAGGAGAAAAAGATCGGTTATCTCCTTCCCATCACTCTTTTTGTCTGGGCGAACATCCACGGCGGCTTTATCCTCGGCACAGTCGTGTCCCTGATTTATATCTTTTCGGAGCTCATAAGGCGGCTGCTTGCACGGAAGGGTATTCTCGGCGGGCACGCCCTCAATAAAAAGCTCCTTTTTTTGATTGCCGTCACTGTTCTTGCTGGTCTGGTAAACCCGAATGGATATCTTTCAATCTATCGGCTGAGCGTAAGACAGGCTTCCTTTGCGTATAAGACGACTGAGAATTTTTCGCCTTTTGCATATGCGCACCAGGGAAATTACATGCTCCTCTTTGCAACAATCTCTCTCTTTGCTCTATCTCTTTTGTCGATCTCCTGGGATATTTTTCTGATCGCCAAAGGGGCGCTCAATAGCCGCAAAAGGGTTGATGTCTCTCCCCCTCTGTTGAATCGGGATGACGGTCGACAAAGCCCTTATGTATCTGCCGCATCTAACTCTCCGGAAGAAATACTCATTGTCTTTTTTTTGGGAGGGCTCTCTTTAACAGCGGTAAGATACCTGCCCCTTTTTGCTATAGCCGCAACGCCCATCATCGGCCGGATGCTTCTAAAGAAGCCTGATCTCCGGGTTAAAAAGCTTTCGAAGTTTCTTATCCCTGAAATGGCTGCACTCGTACTTTTCTGTTTGGTTGCATATCGGGTGTATCCGTCAACCCTACTGAAGAAACATCTCATAGGCAACGGGTATCCTGATGCTGCGGTGGAGTTTATCAAAGAACATAGGATCGAGGGAAGGGTTTTTAATTATATGGATTGGGGCGGCTATCTCATCTGGAATTTTTATCCCGAGAAGGTGGTCTTCACGGACGGGAGAATTCTGAGTCAGAAGATAAAGAAACTATATTTGTCCACGGCAAATGGAAGCAAAGAATCTATAATGGGTGAGCCCGCTTATCAAGCGGTCCTCGATACTTACTCGGTAAAGCACATCCTGATCCCGCCTGTCGATTTGACGGGTTACTTCCTGCCGCTCGTGCCCCTTCTCGTAAACGATCCTGAATGGAGGCTCATCTTTATTTCCGAAAACTGCCTCTTCTTCACAAGGGAGCAATTCGAGCCGGCCCTTCCGAAGAGCACGGCCTATGATATCGCCATCCGGAAGTCCCTCGGCAACATTCTCTCAAATCCGGACAACCCCGAACCTTATCTTTCTATTGCAAAATCTTACATCGGCCTCAGCAGGAGGGACGAGGCAGTTAGTTTCCTCAGAAATGCTCTTCAGAGGAGAGATTCTCTTAGAGAAGGCCCGGTGGAGAAAACTCTGATTCTCCTTGAAAAGGGCATGGATATCCTCGTTCAGTGACCCATCTCAGAGGATCTTTCCAAACACAATATCGTATTCTTTCGGCAGGAAACCCAAATTTACATAAAAATTCACGGCACTTAAATTTTTTAACTGCGTTCGCACGGAAATCCGCGTGATCCTTCGCTTGTTAAACCATCGCATCGCTTCTTGTGTCAATGCCGACCCGAAACCTTTGCCTCTAAAACCTTTCTTAATCCCCACGAGCACAATCTCCCCCGAATTTCTGCCTGATTTCTTGCAGATAATAAAACCTCTTTGAGGAATGAAGTACGCTATATCGGCAACCTCGCCCTTAACAGAGTTTTCTATCCATGCCGCATATAGCCTGTCCGCCTCACCTCTTGTAAAAAAAGGGTCATTATAAAAACGGCTTTCGAGGAAAAGAGATTTGACCAAAGCCTTCAGCATGGGGATGTCATCATAAGTAGAGACCTTTATGGATTTGCTGATTTTTGATTCTCTTTGAGAATTTTTCTGAAAAAAAGTATCGGTTTTTATAGTTAGAATCACGCCGATGTCGCTTAAATAAAATCCAAGTCTTTCCAAAAGCCTGATAAACACGGTGTCCTGAGACTTGATCCTGCAGATGAGATACTTAAAGCCTTCTTCTTTTGCCCTTTTCAGGGCAGCTCTTATGTGGGCAGGTGCCTGAGAAACAGGAATGAATTCACCGATCTTCCTTTTAAATAAAGCGCTGTCCCATGGTAACTCTTTAATCATAAATAATATCGGTTTTTTTCATTTCACGCGGCACTTCCAGCCCCCCTCCTTGATCAGGAGGGGGGTGGTTGTCAATTGCCACTTACCGCGCCTCAATCCCTTCCTGAAATTACAGGAGGGTAGCTACGGATAGCTCGATCTGGAAAACTTGCTCCGCAGTTCACTGATGAACCCACTTACAAAAGCGACTCCCTCACAATATACAGCGGCCTCCTCTGAATTTCCTGGTATGTCCTTCCGAGATATTCTCCGAATATTCCGAGAACCAACAGTTGTATGCCTCCGACAAAGAAAATCGAAATGATAATCGATGCATACCCCAACACAGGTATCCCATAGGCGATCTTCTTGTATAAAAAATATATGCCGACAATAAAGCTGATCAAAGAACTGGTGAAACCCATATATGTTGCAAGTCTTAAAGGAACAGTCGAGAAGGACGTTACAGCATGGAATGCGAGTCTGAACATCTTGGGGATATTATATTTGCTCTTCCCCTTAGTCCTCGGACTATGCTCTACCTCTAATGTCGCCACATTAAGCCCCGCCCATGCCATCATTCCGTGAACAAATCTTGCATGCTCTCTCATTTCTTTTAATATATCAACGAGCCTCCTGCTCAAGATCCTCAGCATTGTCTGCCCCTGAGGAATATCGACACCCGAAAATCTTCTCAGGATCCACCAGAACAAATATGAAGTTATTTTTTTGAGAAGAGGGTCCCTCCTCTGTTGCCTTATCCCGTAAACCACGTCATAGCCGTCTTTAAATTTTTTGAAAAGTTTTGGGATTTCCTCGGGAGGGTCCTGGAGATCTCCATCCATCATGACTACCGCCCTCCCCTTTGCATAGTCAAGGCCGGCAGTGATTGCGATGTGATGCCCGAAGTTTCTCGAAAAGCGTATCCCCCCGACTCTCGGGTCTTTTTCATGCAGCTCGTTGATGAGCTGCCACGAGCGGTCCTGGCTGCCGTCATCGACCATTATGATTTCATAGCAATTCTCGGGCTCCTTTACATGACCGCAAAGTTTCTCCATCACTTCGGTCAATCGTCTGTAGAGTTCGGGAATATTTTCCTCCTCATTATAGATAGGGATGAGGATTGAGAATTCAGGAAGAGCGTTTTGCATTATTTCCTTTCTGTCCGTCTATAATGAAACGGGTAGCCGCAGGCTTCAGCCTGCGTGTATTCAGACCATCCCGCATAAGACATCATCCATCCACCCTTTCAAGCATAATGTGAAAGCAACGGATATTTCTCCTTTATAAAATTCTCTGGGTAATCTGTGTCTCTTTTCTTTCATTGTCACGGTTTGTACATATTCATGGTTTCCCGCAGGCTAAAGCCTGCGACTACCTAAACTTCCACAGGAAAAGGATGATTAAAAGAATCCTTTTTTCCTCAAAACATTTTATAATATTCCCAATGAAAAGGATAGAGTTTTTCCGCCATAATATCGATAGAAAGGATAGGGAAAGGGTCAACAATGTCCTGAGGTCAATATTCCTTACCACCGGAAAGGAAGTGGAGGAGTTCGAGCTCAAGTTCTCGCAATATACCGGCCTTAAATATACCGTGGGTCTCACAAGTTGTACGGCAGCACTCCATCTGAGCCTTATTGCGCTCAATATTGGACCGGGAGATGAAGTTATCACATCCCCTCTGAGTTTCTGCGCAACTGCTAACGCCGTACTCCATGCCGGTGCAACGCCTGTTTTTGTCGATGTGGAAGAAGAAACGGGGAACCTGAATGCAGAGCTTATCGAATCCTCTATAACGAAAAAGACAAAGGCAATAATACCCGTACACCTTTATGGCCAAATGGGTGATATGAGAAGAATTCGATCAATAGCAGCCAGATACAACCTCAGCACTATCGAAGATGCCGCGCATGCCATCGAAGCTTCAAGAGAGGGCGTGGGGGTGGGACAGGTTTCCGATGTAGCTTGTTTCAGTTTCTATGCGACAAAAAATATAACATCCGGAGAAGGTGGCGCTGTGAGCACCAATAATGAGAAGTTAGCGGATGCTTTCAGGATGCTGAGACTTCACGGTATCGATAAAGGCGCTGCGGACCGGTATACACAGTACTACCGGCACTGGGACATGCCGATTCTCGGCTGGAAATACAATATGGACAATATCCAGGCGGCGCTTCTCATTGGGCAGCTTGAGCGCATCGATGACCTTTGGCAAAAGAGAGATAGCCTCTGGATGTCCTATGAAGAGAAGTTAAAATCCGTCAAAGGCATCCAATTATTGACTACCCTCGCAAATGTCAAACACGCCCGCCATCTATTTACCGTGCTGGTTCAGCCTGAAAAGAGAGATAAGCTGCTCTGGACCCTTCAGTACCACAATATTGGCGTGGCCGTAAATTACAGGCCCATCCATCTCCTGAGATATTACAGAGAAAAGTTCGGATATAAGGAAGGTGATTATCCCGTGGCGGAGGAAATTGGGAAGAGAACCATATCGCTCCCTCTCTACCCATCGTTGAAGGAGATCGAAATAAAGTATATCGTAAATGTACTGAAGAAGACTTTAAATAAATAGTTCTTCCGAGGTTTATGCGGTGTTGTTCCCCCTCTTAACTTAAGAGGGGGTGCCGGAGGCGGGGGCGTTAGCAAAGGGAAGGATGAAAGTGACCCACAAAAATATAGGAGAATCTTATAATGAAAACAATTTTTATAACAGGCGGGGCCGGATTTATCGGAAGTAATTTTGTTGAATATATCTTCAGGAAATATCCTGATTACAGGATAATCGTGCTTGATCTTCTTACCTACGCGGGAGATATCGAAAACATCCCGGAAGAAGTGCGGAATTCCGAAAGGTTCGAATTCTGGTATGGCGATGTAAATAACCTCGACCTTGTGAGCGATCTTGTCGGCAAGTCGGATATCATTGTGCATTTTGCAGCGGAAACACATGTGGCCCGCTCTCTTTACTCGCACAGGGTTTTCTTTGTTACCGATGTTCTTGGCACACAGTCGGTCGTGAATGCCGTATTAAAGCATTCCGACAGGATAGAAAGATTCATCCATATATCCACTTCGGAGGTGTACGGCACCGCAGCCTATGAGCCGATGGATGAAGTTCATCCCCTAAATCCAACGAGTCCTTATGCGGCAGCAAAAGCCGGCGCCGACAGACTTGTATATTCTTATATCGTTGCACACGATATCCCCGGCGTGATAATACGGCCATTTAATAACTATGGCCCGAGGCAGCACCTCGAGAAGGTCGTACCCCGTTTCATCACAAGCTGTATTCTCGGTGAACCGCTCACGATACACGGCGACGGGTCCGCTGCGAGAGATTGGGTTTATGCGGAAGATACGGCCAAGGCGGTTGACCTAGCCATCCATGCGCCCATGGATAAGGTCAAGGGAGAGGTCTTCAATATAGGGACCGGCTTGAGTTTGAGCGTGCTTGAGATTGCCCGCAAAACGATTGAGGCCTTTCATCTTGACACAGGTAATCTTTCATTTATGCCTGACCGCTTTGGTCAAGTACAGAAACATATCGCGTCCTACGAAACGGCGCGGGCAGTACTGGGATTTGAACCTGAGATAACCTTTGAAGAGGGCCTCAAGAAAACTATTCTTTGGTATAAAGAACACAGGGCCCTCTGGGAGAAACAACTGCCGTTAAGACGGGTTCCCGTAAAATTAAAAAACGGCTCGGTAATCTGGTATTAAAATACTTTGGGTAAAAATTAGCAATTAGCAACGAAGAAGTTTAATTTTTATGGCTTTTTTTGCATTGTTCATTTTGCATTACTAATTGCTGATTTTGACTTTTCGCGTCCACATTTTTTCCTTGACAGGATATAAAAAAAGATGGTATAAGTTAACGCTAACGTTAACGTACAATTTTGTTTTGTCACCAAAGGTTTGTCAATTTTTTATAAATTTAGAAGGGGGTCAGCATAATGAGAATAGGCCGGATTTATAAAAGCAAAGAGTATAATGTAAAACTGCCTCTGTTCTTCCTTATTTTCTTGGGTTTCTTTCTCTCAATATTTTTACTAAGCCAAGCAAACGAAAAGGAAAGTTTTGCCCAGGAAAAGGCAGCAAAACTTGCAGTTCAACTCACAGATGCCGATTGTGTTAAGTGTCATGAGAGTGTGCAGGGAACTGTCGAAAGCAAGGGAGGCAAACATAAAACAGCTGTCACCTGTATGGGATGTCACAAGGGACATCCGCCGATGGTGAGTAAGGACCAGATTATTCCTGTCTGCAGCATGTGCCATGCGGGCAAACCCCATTATGGAATAGGCGGCTGTAACACCTGCCATTCCGATCCACATGCCCCTTTACAGATGAAATTGGCTGCAAATCTCACCGATCCCTGTCTGTCCTGTCACGAAAAACAGGGAAAAGAACTGGCTGAACATCCGACTCTCCATTCAAAGTTGTTCTGCACGACCTGTCACAAAGCACACAGAGAGGTCCCGGAGTGCACAAAGTGCCATCAGCCTCATTCAGCGGATATGGTCAACAAAGACTGTGCAACCTGCCATCCCGCGCACCAGCCCCTTACGATCACATACGGTCAGGATATGCCCTCTAAAAATTGTGCCGTCTGCCACAAGACTATTTACGATACTCTTACAAGTGTCGATACGAAGCATTCCAAACAGACTTGTGTTTTCTGTCACAAAGACAAACACAAATTTGTTCCTGCCTGCGAATCCTGTCACGGAACTCCACATCCGTCGGCGATGCTGGCACAATTCCCGAAATGCAATATGTGTCACATAAGTGCACACAGTTTAGGAAAGGAGGCTAAAAAATAATGAATAGCAAGAAAAAAGCTGTCTTGCTGCTTACAGTTGTGGCGCTGCTCTTCTTCTTCATACTCTGTTCTTCAGTCCCTGTAATCCAGCAATCAGAAGCTGCTGAAGCACCGAAAAAGGAGGAGGCGGCCCCGGCGAAGTCCGCTTCTCCCTATGCTCTGGAAGTCACTCCGCTGACAACCACCGATTGCGCTCGCTGCCATCTATCTGTTTTTAGTCAGATCAAAAATGAGGGCGGTAAACACAAGATCGACTGCGTGCAGTGTCACACGGTATACCACGCATACAACCCGATACGACAGAATTGGCAGGAGATCATGCCGAAGTGCCAGACCTGCCATGGGCTTATCCACGGTGAAAAATTCGCATCTTGCGGAGCATGTCACTCAAATCCCCATGCCCCAAAGACCCAGATGGCTATGACACCGGAGTTCGGAAAAGCCTGCGGGGACTGTCACGCTAAGGTAAACCAGGTACTTCAGACGAATCCGAGCAAACATACGATGGTGCAGTGTATCCAGTGTCATCATGACAAGCACGGTTATATCCCTTCCTGCATGGAATGCCATAAACCCCATACCGGAGACCAGACCGTCAAGGATTGTTTGGCGTGTCACCCGGTGCATAGTCCTCTTAAGATTACGTACAACGATGCCGTAAAGAACGATGTCTGCGGCGCCTGTCATGCATCGGCTTACAACAAGATCAGAGCAACGACAAGCAAACATGGTCAGGTAGCGTGTGCAAAATGCCATTCCAAACACAGATACATTCCTAAGTGTGAGGAGTGTCACGGGAAACCCCATGGTGACGTTGTGCTTAAGAAATTCCCTAACTGCTTGCAATGCCACGTGGATGTACATGACTTACCTTCTAAATCAGGGAAATAGCAATACCGCTCAATAACTACGACCCCGGGGTTTACCGAAACTCCCGGGGTTAATTTTTGGCCCGGGAAAGTCAGTTGTCGCCGGGTATGTACCAAACTTCACAATGTTTTCATAATCCCTTCGAAATCTCTTCACAATTAAGTTGTAATCTAATCACAGTAACAAAAGTTAACATAAGGGCAGAAACTTGACAGAACTTGAAGAAATTGTTGACAAGCGCTTTCCAAAAAATTAAAATAGTACAACTTTATGAACAGGGATTTTGTTGAATCACAATAAATTGATGAACCGAAGGGAAAAAACTTTCAGCCTGCTTTCCATCTTGATTGCCTTAAGTACTTTATTTATTGTTTCCTCACCACTTAGTCCCAAACCTTGTTTAGCTCAGGAAAACCCTTGTCTGTCATGTCACGTTGATTTCAAAAAACGTGCAAAGAGTGTCCACGCGGCTTTGGGCATGGGTTGCGCGTCTTGTCACAAAGCAGTGGAAGGTAAGAATCATCCTTCACAGAAAGGCAGTATAATACTTACACAAAATATGCCCGGACTCTGTTATGGCTGTCACGATGAATCAAAATTTAAAGGAAAATCAGTTCACTCGCCGGTGGCCGGCGGCATGTGTACTACATGTCATAACGCACATCAATCAAATTCTCCCAAACTACTTGTGAAAGATGTACCCTCACTCTGCTATAACTGCCATGATGAGTCGAAATTCAAAGGCGGCAAATCCGGCCATACCAACATCGGCATGTGTACGGGTTGCCATAATCCACACAGTTCAAATACAACTAAGATCCTTGAGAAGCGAACAGCCGGAGCTATGCTACAGTTGCCATGAAAAAGCAAAATTCGCAAAGAAGTATGTCCATTCGATAATCGCTGCCGGAGGCTGTACGTCCTGCCATGTACCACATATCTCCAATAATCCCGCCCTCCTCTCTTACGGCAGCGTTAATGAGTTATGTTTAACCTGTCACGTGGCAAAGGCGGACGGAAGACATATAGTTGCTTTGCCTGGAAAGAGAATTCATCCGATTAAAGGTGTGGATCCCTCAACGCAAAAGATGATAAAGGTTCCTGATCCGAATAGGCCCGGGCAGGAGATGGAAATACCGGACCCTAATGTTCCAGGTAAAGAGATCACCTGCGCGACCTGTCACGAACCGCATAGCTCGGATTTTGCCAAACTCTTTACCCAAAAAAATATATGTGCTCGATGCCATAAATATTATTAACCAAATCATCGGGAATGCTAACACTGATAGGACAAAAAAACATGCGCAAATATTATTCATTTACTCTCATCTTTTTCGTACTGCTGTTTTTGATCAGTTGTGCCGGCACTTCTACCTTGCCGGCAAAGCCCTCCGGTAATTATGTATGGCCCAATCCTCCAGCTACACCTCGGATCAAATGGGTAACACAATGGTCGGATAGATACGACTTTGGAAGGCCGAGCCAGGTGATGGAATTACTTGTGGGAAGGGAACGGGTTGAGAAGCTTAGGAGGCCGAGCGGTGTTGTAGCCGACAACGCAGGGAATGTCTATGTTTCTGACTCGGAGATCCGCGTAGTATTTGTTTTCGATGTGGAAAAGAATCTGTTAAGGTTTTTGGGGATGGGAACTCTCGGCGGTCCCACAGGGCTTGCAATGGACAACAATAGAGGCATTCTGTTTGTTTCTGACACCAGACTCGACAAGGTTTTCGGCATTAATAAGGTTACAGGCGATAATGTGCTATCAATAGGCGGTCCCGGAGAATTTAAAAATCCCTCGGGGTTGGCCTATGATGATCAGAGAAACAGGCTTTATGTTGCAGATACCCAAAATCACATGATTAAAGTTTTTGATAAAGACGGACGACCGCTTTTCACTATAGGGCGAAGGGGGAGCGAGGACGGTGAATTCAACTTCCCGAGTTATCTCGCTCTCGACAAGTCCGGCAGACTATTTGTGGACGATTCCTTTAATTTCAGAGTGCAAGTATTTGATCCGGAAGGTAAATTCCTGAAAAAATTTGGGAAGCTGGGCGATTCATCGGGTTATTTTACAAGACCCCAGGGAATCGGCGTAGATTCGGAGGGCCATGTCTATGTGGCCGATTCTTCTTTCAATAATTTCCAAATATTTAACGAGGACGGAAAACTATTGCTGTGGGTGGGAAATACGGGAACTAAGCCTGGTGAGTTCTACATTCCCGCCGGGCTATTTGTTGACAAGAACGACAGGATTTACGTTTCGGACACATTCAACGGGAGAGCCCAGGTTTTTCAGTATTTGAAGGAAGTGAAATGAGTAACCTTGTAATACGTGATTCGCCGCAGTTGACGAAATAAAGTTATATCACGCCGGATTTATTTTGACTCTGTCCTGGAGTTTTTGTTTAAGAAAACCTCGATAATTCTTTATTTTTTATATTAATAATTCTTATAATATAACATTTAGTATTTTTCAATTAGTAATTTTATTAGCATATGCTATATATGGTATACCAAAAAGGTAAAAAGGAAAAGAATTTCGTGAAGCCGACACAGGCTGTCATTTATTCCTTCGCTCTCATCGTTGTCATTTTATTTTTATATGATGAAGCAGACGCTCAAATGACAGCAGAGTACCCGACTAAATTCAGTTTGTCCGGAATAGTTGAACTTTCTTATAACGATTATTTCTACAAATTACCCTCGGCAGGAACAAAGAGTGAAATTGACACCTCATTCTTTCAGCAGACCTATGGACTCGGAGCCAGCGGTTATATACTTCACCCGCGACTTGCCGTTTTCAATGTGGGGATATCTTACATCGACAACAGACAACTTGCCGCAGTCAGGGGGCTGAAAACAGATTCTCACTATTTGGGATATCGGATGGCACTTACCTTTCTCCCTTACAGACCTATTTCGCTGGATCTTTACGGAGGCAAGACTTTTGATACAATCTCTCGAAGCATCTTTCCGGCCACTCAGGACAGAACTACAAAGTATTACGGAGCGAGATTGAAAATCATGAAACCCTTCCTTCCGCTGATAAGACTTGAGTATAGCCATCAAGAAGACGGCCAATTTGGATGGGGCAGAAATCCGGAGACAATACGAACCGATGAATATACACTTGACTTCCGGGGAAATCTGAAGATCCTCCATTCCGTGTATACCGGAATCATACAATATGTGGATTTTTCGGGACGGGATGTGAAATATAAAGCCAAGAATATAAGGTTGAATATATCTAGTATCTTAAAACAGGGTGCCTATTTGCAAAACTCTTTCTCTTACTCTGATGTCGATTTTTCCAAACTGCTTGGCTTCTACAGCCAGCTTGCTATTAACCCAGGTCAGATTTTTAGTCAAAATTACGGCTATTCCTTTTCTCGCTCCGATAATATATTCGTAGGTGTCCCAGAACAGGGGATTCCAACACAAGATAACAAAGAAACGGTTCATTCTCTTACGGGTTCCTGGACCTATAGATTTGTCAGCGGTCTAACCGGTTCACTTTCTCTCAATTATGGTCTGCGTAATGAGAATGAAGGGAGTATAAGTCAAAATGCAAAGTTTTATGGTCTAAGTTTTAGTCTGAGTTACGCAAAGTCTTTTTTGGGAATGAATTTTACTCCGGCCTACAGGCTGATTATTAGAGAAGACGACCTCAAAGGAAATCTCTTGGAGAACAATATCGATCTTAATCTCGTTACAAGAAATTTTAAGTGGGGCACGTTATATTCGAACTACTCATTTACAATGTCAAATGAGAAAGAGAAATCTCAGTTCCTGTCGCAGGATCAGGTGATTGATACGGGTGCAAGTTTTATAACTCACGTGACTAAAATCGACAGTATGATAAATACTCTCAGGACAGGCATAAGAGGTAGAGGGATAGGAACTAGATTGTCGCGGGCTCAATGGAACTTGGAAGCCGAAATTATTTATTCGAAAGCAAAGATAGTGAGACAAATACCGCAGTTGTTTTCCGATGAAACATCGGACATCCCTGTTACACAGACGCAGACAATTAGGCAGAATATCAGCCGTTATAGCCTTCTGGGTAATGTGTCCTACCCTATCGGATGGGCCACAATTTTCTTCAGCACAGGCTATTCTATAGGAGAATCTAATTCAGAGAGTCTTAAGAGATTTTTTTATGAGGAACGGATTAGTTATCCCGTGCGCCGAAACTTACGTCTTTTACTTCGGTGGAAGGAGTTGTGGGATAAAATTGCTGAAAGTCCCACCCAGAGAGTAGAAGAATACTCAATCAGTGCTGAATACAGAATCGGACAGACGACTATTGGCGCGGATGGGACAGTTCTAAGGACGACAAGCGGCAGCTACAATATATACGTCAGAAGATTCTTCATTAGACTCAGGAGAGTGATATTTTGAGGCTGTGCGCTTTGCGTTCTGAAAGGTGCACGCTGAAAAGAGCTTCTATATTTGTCTATGCTTTTTTTTATCTGCTGCTGATGGCTGGAGCATGCTCTATCCCTGGCATAACAAATATGAACACGCTACTGATAGATCGGGATTCAGGTCCTGTCTGGCCTCAACCGCCTCATACCCCGAGGATTCGAGCTGTGGGGTATTTTTCAGGCCCTTCAGATATGGGAATAAAGCAGTCCTGGCTAAAAAGGACTGTTGAAATGCTCTTAGGAGGGGAAGAGCCAAGAATGGCAATGCTCAGACCTTACAGTGTCGCTGCCGACGGAGACACAATCTACGTGACCGACCCCGGTATCGGCGTTCTCCATATTTTTGACTTTGCACATAGAGAATATTTGCAGATAAGGAAATTCCATGGAGATACACTGGTTTCTCCGATCGGCGTCGCAGCGGACATAGATGCCATCTATCTAACTGATTCTGTTTTGAAAAAGGTGATCGTCTTCGACAAAAAAGGGAATTTTTTGAAGGAAATAGGTACTGCTGAAGCTTTTATAAGACCAACGGGTATCGCCGTTGACGAAGACAGAATTTACGTTGTAGACACGCATGGCAATAAGGTATTTGTATTCGCAAAAAAAGACGGGAGACTATTGTTTCATTTTGGGAAAAATGGCGATGGGAATAGCGAATTCAACTATCCGACAAATATTTTTATTGGAAAAGACGGGCTTCTTTACATCAATGATTCTATGAACTTTAGAATTCAGATATTTGGTAGAGACGGCAAATTTTTGGCAACGTTCGGAAAGCCCGGCGACGGGTCGGGAGACTTATCCAGATCCAAAGGCATAGCAGTGGATTCCGAAGGACATATCTATGTGGCCGATGCACATTTCGACAATGTTCAGATCTTTGACCGGAGCGGAACACTACTTTTGGTTTTTGGTAATACCGGCAGGAAAATAGGCGAAATGGCACTCCCTGCAGGTGTTTTCATCGACGACAAGGATAGGATTTATGTCGCCGATTCCTACAATAATCGTATACAGATTTTCCAATATTTGAAAGAACAGAAGTGAATAAAGGCCATGCCTTTTTCGAATATAGTTATAAAGGATCCCATAGTTGAATTTACATTTGTCCAGAAATCTTCCCCCCACCCCTCTTTGGTCGACGACCCGTAGGGCAAAGGGAGGTTAGTCTACAACTCATGGAGGAGGGATTTTATGAACTTTAATGTCGCAATTATTGTAAGGCCATTAATAATATGCTGGTATATTGTATAATAAAAAGTGACAGGCATGAGATTGAGTTGGAAACAAAAATAAATATTTGCTTTCTAAATCTTGTTTTTTTCATCCTTTTAACTCCACTTTTGGTTTTTGCCGGAGTCGGCGCTACAAAGCATAATCTCTCCGTTTCAGGCCCGGGACCGGCAAAAGCGACCAATGAGACCGAAATATGTAAATTTTGCCATACGCCTCATAACTCGGACCCGGCTTATCCATTATGGAATCATCAACCGTCAGCTGTCGAACACTACACGAATTACTGGAGTCCGACGCTGCGGTCCTATTCATCCCCTGAGGGGGCTCCACCTATTGACGGCTTCTCGAAACTCTGTCTTGGTTGCCATGATGGAACGGTTGCGCTTGGAGCGTTGATCAATCACGCTGAATTAGTGGACACAGTTCCTGATGCGCTTACGTTCGGCATGGAAGGTTATCTTGGAACAGACCTCTCAGGAGGACATCCGTTATCAATCATTTTTGACCAGGCGTTAGTAACGAAAAGGAATTCGGAAGCCGACCTCTTGCATCTTAATTGGCCTATCACCGACAAAGATGTGAAGCTTTATCCTACGCAGGGCGGACGCGGGGTTCAGTGTACTTCATGCCACGATCCTCACGGAGGCAAAGGAGGCGCTGATGCGCCACCGTTTTGGCGGAAACAAAACTATGACGACGTATGTCTCGTATGCCATAATATATCCGTACCGGGAATTGGGCATTGAAATTGGTGAATTATAATCAAGTGATCTCGACTTAAATGTTAAACGGCAAAGGACATAGGCTTTCATTGGCGCTTTCCCTGTTGTTCTTTTTCCTGAATCCCGTCTTTCTTTATTCACTGTCTCTGGGTGAAAGCTCTCATTTTGACAAGAGCAAATTACAGAAGGGCTGCGGCAGTTGCCATAGAGGACACGGCATGCTTAATACCTCCATGCTTCCCGGCGGAAAGGATGTCTTCTGTTTCAGATGTCATGGCAGTGACCTGACTGTCAACGATGCGAGGGCTGATGGATCCCTCGCAAAGAACATCAAAGTTGCGGACCTCCAGAAGATATTTAACAAACCCTATCGTCATCCAATAGAAAAAACCGGTGTCCATAAGCACGGTGAAACCCTGCCTGAAAGAGATCGGTCAATCGAAAGGCATTCGGAATGTGTGGATTGCCACCATCACCATTTTGCAACAAAGAATAATAAAATAGCGGGCATCAAAGGAGTAAGTGCCCAGGGACTCGCCGTTAAGAGTATTAGTTCGGAATATGAGCTCTGCTTCAAATGCCACTCAACCAGTGCAAATCTTCCCGGCGATGAGAAGAATAAAGCAGACGAATTCAAGATTTCGAACCCGTCTTATCATCCTGTTATAACGCAGGGCAAAAACACGGACGTCCCCAGTCTTATATATCCTTTAACAACATTGAGTCTTATCAAATGCACTGATTGTCATAATAATGATGACCTCTCGGGGCCAAAGGGTCCCCATGGTTCTTCTTATCGGTATATTCTTAAGAAAAATTTTACCGATAGAGATGGTAACGAAAGTCCTTATCAGTATGATCTCTGCTATTCCTGTCATAGAAGAGAAAGCGTTTTGGCAAACGAAAGCTTTTTTTACCACGATCTCCATGTATCTATTGTCGGTGCTTCCTGTAGGACCTGCCACAACCCCCATGCAAGCTCTCGATACAGCCATCTTGTCGATTTTGATAATCTGAGCGTTAGTCCTTCGAGCAAAGGGTTTGTTGAATATCGAAGCCTGGGGAGAAGGGCCGGGGAATGTTACCTGCAATGCCACGGGAAAGACCACAGCCCGCTGTCATATCCTACGAAAAGTTTGAATTCGCCATCTGTTTCTACGAGCCGCACCCTTCGTCGCTGATGGGCAGTTTCAAACAAATAGAGACTGTTGTAAACTCTCTTTGTCTGTCATTCCGGCAGTCCTTAAGCCGAAATCTATCTTTCTATTTTCTGGATTCCCGCTCAATCCCGAATGCTTTCCGGACGGGAATGACGGCTCAATTGTTGGGGTTATAAACAAGCCCTAAACAGGCACGTGCGACTCATGGGGAAGGGGTTGACTTGATCTCTTCCATTATCATTTCGATAACCATAGGTATCTTGCTCTCGACTTCCGGCGTTAAGCGTTCACCCTCAGTCTGCACATCTACAGGCACAACTCCGATAAAGACGGACTCGGGACATTTGCCTATTAACTTTATCTGCTCCAAAGTATCCATGAGCTGCAATTTCGCGGTGTCCGTCTTGCCGCTGGGGACCCTCAAGGGCACCTCTTCCGGTTTCAGACGCACTACGGAACCCGGTGTGTCGCTCGTAAAGAATATATCGACAACGATCAGTTTATCCATCCCTTCGATGACATGCGGAATCATACAGGCAGAATAACCGACCTCCATAAGATCTACATTCTCAGGCAGCTTCATCTTTTCCAGGACCTTCCAGACGTGGTACCCGAAACCCGCATCGGATGCATAGATGTAACCGCAGCATAGAATCAGAATAGTTTTCTGCATTTATGAACTCTCCCCGTCGTTTACCAGTTCTTTCATTTCTCTGACAGCCTTCTCCATCCCCACCAGGACTGCTCTCGATATTATACTGTGTCCGATATAGAGACCCCTGATACCTTTAATAGAAACAACTTTTGAAACATTAAAGTAATTCAGCCCGTGTCCCGCATTGACAAGAAGGCCATCGTCCAATGCCGAATTAACTCCACTTATGACGCGGCTCAGTTCTTCTTGCTGTTTTTTACCCTTTGCATTCGCATACATCCCGGTGTGAATCTCAACCATGTCGGACCCGATCTGTTTGGACATCGCAATATCGCCGGGGTCTGGATTGATAAAAAGACTTACCGGGATCCCTGCACTCTTTATTTTCTTTATTGCTTCAGAAATATTCCTTTTCCGGGACCTGAGATCCAGCCCGCCCTCGGTGGTAAGCTCTTGCCTTTTCTCAGGCACCAGTGTAACCAGATCAGGCTTTGTTCTTATGGCAACCCCTATCATTTCTTTTGTTGCGGCCATTTCGAGATTGAGTTCAACAGGGACAAACTCCTTCAATAACTTTAAATCCCTGTCCTGAATATGACGTCTGTCCTCCCGGAGATGGACGGTTATCCCGTCCGCGCCGCCAAGTATTGCTAAGGTCGCCGCCATAACAGGATCAGGCTCTATCCCCTTTCTGGCTTCTCTAATCGTTGCTATATGGTCGACATTAACACCGAGTAACATTCAAACACCCATGGGGTTCGAGAATTCGACGGTTTAAGCCGGATGACTTTTTGTATTTCACTTGATTCCTTGACCCCTCGAATCCTTGGACCCTTCTCTTAACATATCCTAGGTAATTGGTCACCGGAGAGCATATCCACAATCCTGGTACCGCCTATAGCCGTTTTCAATAAAACCATACCCGCGGGCGATTCCTTGACCTCTCCGATAATACGGGATTCCTTGCCGAACGGGTGCTTTCTCATAGTCTTGATCAATGACTCGGCAACATCAGCACTTGCAATAGCAATGAGTATCCCTTCATTTGCAACATAAAGCGGATCAAGGCCGAGGAGTTCACAAGCCCCTCTAACGCCCGGCGGTACAGGAATGGATTCTTCCTCAATAAAAACACATAAACCTGAATCAACCGCGATCTCTTTGAGGGTCGTTGCAAGCCCTCCTCTGGTAGGGTCTCTCATAGCATGTATCTTCTTGGTTCTCTTCAACATATCGCTAACAAGGCCATTCAGAGGCGCCGTATCGCTCAAAACAGGCGGATTGAAGGTAAGACCGTTTCTCTCTCCAATAATCGAGACTCCGTGATTACCGATCGGACCGCTAAGGATGACCTTGTCCGAAGGCCGGACCATTAAAGGCGATATATCGACCCCTTTTTGAATGATCCCCACCCCGGAGGTATTAATAAATATGCCGTCGGCTTTGCCTTTGTTGACCACTTTTGTATCACCGCAGACTATCTCTACTCCGGCCTTTTCCGCCGCGTCGGACATCGATGCGAGAATCTTTTTGAGATCTCCCAATGGAAATCCCTCTTCAAGAATAAGGCCTGATGTAAGGTAGAGCGGTTTCGCTCCGACCATCGAGAGATCATTCACCGTTCCGTAGACCGCAAGTTCGCCGATATTGCCGCCAGGGAAAAATATGGGCGAAACAACATAAGAATCCGTTGTCAGTGCGACCCGCCCTTTGTTCAGTCCCTCAAGAACTGCGGAGTCGTTCAGTGTCTTAAGCCCGAATTTAGGGACAAAATGCTCCCTGATTAACTGATACATCAATTTGCCTCCGCTGCCGTGACCAAGAAGAATCCGCTCCATTCGTTTATCCTCCTGAGTTAATTAACCAAAAATAAAGCTTCCGAAAAAACAGACGTTGCGAAAAAATTTATTTTTCGATACCGTAATGTACCTGTAATTGATGGATATGGGAATATTTTGTTGGTTATAACAAATAAAGATATTTTTAATAAAATTATCGGGTCAAATAAATTTCTGAACAATGTCTGCTTTTTCACGACTTCAGTATTTTAACACAGCAAAACCTATGTTAGATAGTATCGGGCGGGACCCAGATTTCCGAAAGGAAGAGCGGCAGCTCGGCGGCACATACCGGCCCAACCCTGACGCTCCACCCGGTCAATTCCTCGATTCCACTTTTTAAAGAGACAGCGAGTCCGGGGATCAGGAGTTCCCGGGCTTGTGCTTTTTTCTCTAAACCTGTTTCTTTTATTTCCTTGTGTATTTTCTCAGCCGTTAGTGTTTGATAAACCATCGCCATGTCAACGGTATTACCGTCCGAATTCACGAATAAGACAAAAAAAGGACATACCGTTGTTTCTAATACTGTCATAATTACTTGCTCAGTATATTCGTTATTACCGGAGACGATTACCGGAGAATCTGAATCAGGACTGTTTAATTCAATAAGACCGGTAAAGCCCGGCCTCGGGTGCATAAGCAGTGGCACCTGAGGCCACAACTCTTTAATCGTGTTGATTGCTTCCAGGGCATATGCCTGATTCCTGCTGATAAAAGAGCACTCGTGAGGTTTCTTGGTTCCGTCATTGATCGCAGAGATAAAGGCTTCGCATGAGGGGAAACCACAATCTTCACAGGCAGCTTGGTTAAGATATCTTCGGAAATCTATTTTTTCTAAATATAGATCCGCAGAAACCAAATTATGCCTTGATCACTCCCGAATACTTATAGTATGCCGCACAGCTTCCTTCCGTGCTGACCATACAAGCGCCTACAGGGTGTTCAGGTGTACACGCCTTGCCGAATAAACGGCAATCAGTCGGTATTTTTATACCCCTCAGGACCTGACCGCACTGGCAACCTTTCGGCTCCTGGCCGTCGGGTATTTCGAGATTGAATACCCTGCTAACATCATAACGGCTGACAGTATCTCTTAATTTGAGCCCGCTCCCGGGTATTACGCCAATGCCCCTCCAGTTTGCGTCACAGGGCTCAAAATAGGCATGGATCAATGCCATCGCCTTTTGGTTGCCTTCCCGTTTAACAACCCTCGTATACTGAATCTCGATTTCCGACCTGCCTGATGCTATCTGTTCTAAAAGCATCGCGATAGCCTGAAGGATATCTTCCGCCTCAAATCCTGTTACTACCGCCGGTATTTTGTAATCTGCTGCGATAAACTCATAGGGCTGCGTACCTATTATGACGGTCACATGTCCCGGGAGGATAAACCCATCGATCTTTAAATCAGGAGAATCCAAAAGGACCTTCAGGGCGGGCGGGACTGTCTTGTGTGCGGAATAAATATAAAAATTATCGATCCCTAACCTTTCGGCCTCAGAAAGGGTCCCGGCGATGGATGGCGAGGTTGTTTCAAAGCCTGTTGCGAAGAATACGACGTTCTTGTCTTTATTTTCCACCGCGAGTTTCAACGCGTCCATCGGTGAATAGACGATGCGGATATGAGCGCCCTCCGCCTGGGCATGAAAGAGAGACTGCTTGCTCCCGGGCACCCTCATCATATCACCGAACGTAGAGAGGAGACAGTCGTCCCGTCTCGCAATCGCTATGGCAGCATCCACATCCTTTATCGGTGTAACGCACACGGGGCATCCGGGACCGCTCAAAAGGCTGATCTCTTTAGGAATAACATCCCTTATGCCGTGCCGGAATATCGCTACCGTATGTGTGCCGCAGACTTCCATAAATTTTATCGGTCTTCCGATAGAACCCATCAGGTCTCTGATTTTCTCGGGTAAGTTTTTCATCGTTTACTCCTCTCAGTCACTATTTTCATCAATCTAACCCTGAGTCTCCACGAGTCTCCATCAATTTCATTCTATTCCCGCCTTTATCCTTTCTCTTATTATATATGCCTGGCCGAGGGATATGCCAGCGTCATTCGTCGGAACTTTATCATGGATATGAACTTTAAGACCTCTCGATTGTAACCCATCAACGGTCTTTTCCAGCAGATACATATTTTGAAAAACTCCGCCGCATAAGACAACGTCTTCTATAGAATGCAGGGAGGCGAGTTTCTCCGCAACCCTCACAATAGCCGCAACAACTGTATTATGGAATTTCGATGCAATGAATCCTTTTTCTTCACCTTTTTCCAAATCCTCTATGATTCTTAAGACAGTATGAGAGAAATCGATCTCCATCGTCTCTTTGAATTTTATATTTACAGGATAATCTTCAATGACGTCAGGTCTTGTTGCGGCCTCCAGCGCGATTGCGGCCTCACCTTCGAACGTATTATTATCGCGTACACCTATCATTGCGGAAATCCCGTCAAACAGTCTTCCGGCGCCTGAGGACAACGGTGAAAATTGTCTTTTATCAGTGATCTTTAAAATATCCCGGATACGATCATATCCGTACCTATCGAGAAAGCCGATGGACTTGAGATAGGTCTTTGCGTCACTTCCGGCAACGTCCTTGATATAGCTCACAGCAATCCTCCACGGCTCCTTTACCGCGACTTCCCCACCCGGGAGAGGAATGTACCTAAAATGTCCCGCCCTCCTAAATCCTTTTATGCCGGCAATTAAAAATTCCCCGCCCCAGAGATTTCCGTCTGTGCCGTAGCCGGTCCCATCAAAAGAAACGCCTATCACGTCATCTTTAATCCCCTTCTCGGCCATCACAGACGCAACATGGGCATAATGGTGCTGAATACTGATCTTTCTTATGCCTTCCTGTCTTAATGCCCACTGTGTGGACAAGTACATCGGATGAAGGTCGTATGCAAGGGCTTCAGGTTTTACCCTGTAAACCTCTTTCAGGTTCCTGAGACTCTCTTCGAAAAACATTAAGGTTTCATAGTTTTCCATATCGCCTATGTGCTGGCTCGGTATGGCAAAGCTTCCCTTTGTGAGGGTGAATACATTCTTCAGATCTGCACCACATCCGAGGACCTCAGGGCCATCATCGTGAAGGGGGACCGGATCGGGCACATATCCCCTTGAACGGCGGATAAAGAAAGCAGAGGGGGCCGATTTTCCACTGTTGACCCTCACCTCTTGGCTAAGCACCCGCGTGACTGAGTCATCGACCCGCATGAAGATATCCCTGTTATGGATAAGAAATGCATCGGCAATACCTGAGAGTTTGGAGATAGCCTCTTCGTTATCGATGACAATGGGCTCTTCCGAAATATTCCCGCTCGTCATCACAAGGGCATCGAAATTGTGAGTGAGGGATGAAGGATGAGGGACGAAGGATGGATTTACAGATGTAGCCGCAGGCTTCAGCCTGCGATTCTTCTGATCTGCAGGGTAATGAAACAACAGATAATGCAACGGCGTATACGGGAGCATAAAGCCGATGCACGGATTGTTGGGAGAGACGGCATCGGGGAGATTGTTCTGTTTTTTCTTTAAGAGAACGATCGGACGTTTATTGGAAGTCAGGACGGCCTCTTCTTCTCGAGACACCTCGCAGAATTTTTTTATCGTTTCGATATCAGGAGACATAAGGGCAAAGGGCTTATTACTCCTCCTCTTTTTTTCCCTTAATCTCTGCACAGCCTCTTTATTCGTCGCATCACATGCTATATGGAATCCGCCCAAGCCCTTAACAGCTAAGATCTTTCCTTCTTTAAAAAGTCTAATAGTCTCTCTTATCGGATTTTCTTTTCCCTTAACTTTTAATTTTTCACTTTTAACTTTTAGCTGCACCTGCGGTCCGCACACGGGGCATGCGTTCGGCTGGGCATGGAATCTCCTGTCTTCCGGATTATAGTATTCCTTTTTACAATCAGGACACATCTTAAACACCGACATTGTCGTATTCGGCCTGTCATAGGGAACGGACTTCGTTATGGTATATCTCGGCCCGCAGTTTGTACAGTTTATGAAAGGATAGAGGTAACGCCTGTCATTCTCATTCAGCATTTCTCCAAAACAGTCTTCACATACAGAGACATCGGCAGAAACGAGAGTAAAACTCCCTTCGTCTTCACTCTCCATAATCAGAAAATCACTGTACCCGTGATAAGGCATGGGTATTACATCGACACTCATTATCTGAGAGAGCGGAGGCGCTTCCATGGTCAGCCTGTCGATGAAGGTTTCACCCTTGTCACCTTCTATTTCGATTGTCACTCCTTGAGAGGAGTTATTAACGTAGCCTTTGAGCTGCAACGATTTTGCGAGGTTATAAACGAAAGGCCGGAACCCGACTCCCTGCACAATGCCTTTGACTATATCTTAAATCTGGTAGGTTCCATTGATTAAATTTTCACAGGTGAATTGTCTCAAATAAAAATGCAGGTGTTGAGAAAAAAATTCATTGATTGACACCTCAATGTACCTCGAACCGATGGTTTCGTGGAATGCTTTTATGGATTTGACGAATAAAGATGCTTTCAATACCACAGCAAGTTAAGTAATTTTTTGAACAATATCTGCATCTTTCAACTACTTCACGATCGACTCCACCCAGTCCGTCCAATCCTTTATCCCCTCACCTGTCTTACATGAAACCTCGAATATTTTCAGATTAGGGTTGAGGGACAGGGAGTCCTTCCTAATCTTTTCCAGATCTACATTGGTATAGGGCAGGAGATCGATCTTGTTCAGTATCAGAGCCGATGATTCCTGGAACATGAGGGGATACTTCAGGGGCTTATCATGACCTTCGGCAATACTAAGGAGCATAACTTTCATATCCTCGCCGAGCTTGAATTCAGCCGGACAGACGAGATTACCCACATTTTCTATGATAAGCAGGTCAAGGTCTTTCAGGGGCAGATCATCCGTCACTTCCCTGATCATGTTTGCATCGAGATGACAGCCGCCGCCGGTATTGATCTGGATAACGGGTACGCCGAGTTTTTCGATCCTCTCTGCATCATCGGAACCTGCGATATCGCCTTCTATTACGCCGATCTTTATTCTGCCGCTGAACTCTTTGATGGTTCTCTCCAACAGCGATGTTTTGCCCGCCCCGGGCCCGCTCATGATATTCATCACATAAACCTCGGCTTCATCGAATATCTTTTTATTCTCAGCGGCAATCCTGTCATTCGCCTCTAAGATATTGGTCACAACCTTAACCTTCACTCAACTTACCTCCATCTCATCGATATTTAATTCCCGTCCCGTCTCAACACTGAATGATGTATCGCCGCACATCGGGCATGATATCACATAAGCCTCTTCTACAGTAAAATTCTTATTGCACTTCTTGCAAAAACCACCGACGGGGATTTCCTCTATGGTCAGGACCGCCTTCTCAGCGATAGTCCCGGGTTTTAGCGCCTCAAAAGCAAATTGCAGTGAGTCCGGCACGATTCCTGAAGCCTTGCCTATCTTAACCTTTATTGAATCAATGCCCGTATAGCCTTGTTTCGTACAGTTGTCTATAGCAATATCAAGCATACCCTGGGCGATCGAAACCTCATGCATTCGGTTCTTTAGTCAACCTCTCTTTTTCTTTCTCATAAGCCTCTTTGCCGGCCTCAATAGCAGTTGTTATAATAGACTTCTTTTCTTCGTAGAATTCCTTGCCCTTATCAATTCCGCCTGTTATTTTCTCTTTCACATCCCCGACATAACCCACGGCCTTCTCCTTTACGTCATCTGTCAGGTCTTTTATCTTCTGTCTCGTTTCACGACCGGACTGGGGCGCCAGAAGCAGGGCAAAACCTGCACCTACTAAGCCTCCCAGTAAAAACGAAAGGAATATGCTTCCCGAGCTGTATCCGCATTCTTCTTCCCTCATTGTCAGCCTCCCTTTTTTAAAAAAAGATTATTCAATAAAACCATCAGGCCTGTTTTTATCCCGGCCTTTGTTCCGGCAGCTTTTACGGCAACCGACGATGTAATATCCTCGACTACGCCGGTCACATGCTTTATAGTTAATCCCACATCTCTGACCGACCCCGATAAAGTCTTCATATCGTCCGTCACTTCATTGAGGTTTTCAGAGATATTTCTTAAACTCTTGAGTGTCAGCTGCAATTCCTCAAGGGTCGGTTGAATCGACGCTTCCGTTGTCTGCAAGAACTCATTGAGTGAACGGACTGTTTTCTTCAGTTCTATAATCAGCGATATAACAAACCCGGCCGTTATAACGATCGCAATTCCTATCAATGTCAACCATATCTGGTTCCCCATAAAAATATTATACCAGATTAAATAGGGAGTTAGAAGGGGAATATTGCCCAGAATTCAAATAGTTTTTATGGTATTCTAAATATCCATGAATGACGAGCTTTATATAAAGCGGACTCTCAGGCTCGCAGAAAAAGCACGGGGCATGACGAGCCCTAATCCGATGGTCGGGGCTGTAATCGTCAAGAATGGGAAGATCATATCGGAAGATTTTCATAGAAGACCCGGAACCCCTCACGCCGAGGCCCTTGCCCTTGAACAGGCAGGCGAAAAAGCACGGGGTTCAACATTGTATGCAAATCTTGAACCATGCTGCCATACCGAAAAAAGGACTCCTCCTTGCACAAAGGCTATCATCAATGCCGGCATAAAAAAAGTGATCATTGCTATGAAAGACCCAAACCCGAAGGTCTCCGGCAAAGGCGTTATCGAACTCCAAAAGGCCGGCATAGAAGTGGTATCGGGAGTTCTTGAAGATGAGGCAAAAAGACTGAATGAGGCCTATACTAAATATATAGGCACCGGAAAACCCTTTGTTATTCTCAAGACCGCTATGACCCTCGACGGGAAGATAGCAACCCCGGAAGGTCAGTCAAAATGGATTACCGGTGAAAAAGCAAGGGCATTGGTCCATCGCTTGCGGAGCAACGCCGATGCCGTAATGACTGCGATAGGTACGATTAAAGCCGATGACCCGCAGCTTACAGCGAGGATAAAGGCCGGTAAGAACCCGGCAAGAATCATTATTGACCCCAGGCTTGAAGTGCCCCTCAATGCAAATGTCCTCAGAATTCCGCCCGAGACGATAATTGTCACCCGCGTTAAAAACTCCAAAGCATTTCGTCTCGAACAAGCGGGTATTAAGATAATTTTTTATAAAGAGAAGCTTGACCTTGACCGTCTGATGAAAAAACTTGGGGAAATGGAGATTGCGTCATTGCTCATAGAAGGGGGCTCTTCGTTAAATGCCCACGCGCTCGAAGACGGGATTGTCGATAAGATAATGTTTTTTATTGCGCCGATTATCATCGGGGGAAGAGAGTCCTTTTCCGCAATCGGCGGAAAAAATTTCAAAAAACTCGAAGAGGCTTACAGGCTAAAAGACATCAGTATAAAAAGGATTGGCGAAGATTTTCTGATTCAAGGGTATCTGAGATAGATTTCACCTCCCGGAAAAGTGTTCTTGTCTCCCCTACGCAGTCTAAATATCTCCCGTTTGTGAAGACCGCTTCCGGCAATAAATTTACAGGTAATGCTCAGAGGAAAAAATTCACAGCCTTTAATCTCAGTTAAGATTTATCTATAATTCTCTTAGAACACATGATAAATAAACCCTGTCCGACAAATGCATCCAATACTCATCATTCCGGATCCTGCGGCGTAGGCTTCGTATGCAATGTAAAAGGAGCGCAGAGTTACGAAGTAATCAAATCGGGAATCGAAGCCGTTAAGAACCTCACTCACAGGGGTGCGGTAGGCGCTGACGGCAAGACCGGAGACGGCGCCGGAGTGCTCTTTCAGATGCCTGAGAGATTTTTTTTGAGGGAGATAGATCGATGCGGCTTTAAGATCTCTCATATCAATAACCTTGCAGTAGGCGTATTTTTCCTGCGTGATCATAGAGAACGGGAGATTGAAACTATCTTGGAAAGGTTCGATCTCAGGGCGGTCGGCTGGAGAGATGTCCCGACGAACGAAGATGCCCTGGGAAAATCGGCCCTGTCGACAAAGCCCCGGATAAGACAGCTCCTTATTGACACAATAGATGTTCACTCTGAAAACAAAGAACCGATACTCTTTCTCGCCAGAAGAACCATCGAGAAGGAGTGTGACAACGTTTATATTGTTTCCCTGTCCTCAAAAACTATCATATACAAAGGGATGCTGGTTGCAACAAATCTGGACCTTTTTTATCCGGACCTTACCGACGGAGATATGGAATCCGCCTTTTGTGTCTTCCATCAAAGGTTTTCTACGAATACCTCTCCCGAATGGACTCTCGCACAACCGTTCAGAGTTCTCGCGCATAATGGTGAGATAAACACCATCCAGGGCAACAGAAACTGGATGGTTTCCATTGAGCACGAAATCCGTCAGGCCCTCTCCGGTCTGGACGGAGAAAAAATAATTCCCTTAATATCTTTCGAGGAGAGCGACTCGGCATCTCTGGACAGGATATTGGAACTTCTTATGCTTTCGGGTTTTTCACCCGAGCATGCCATTAATATGTGTGTGCCCCCTGCTCTTGAGTGTTGTGATTTTACCGAGGAAGTTCATCGTAAGGTAGAGGCCTTTTTCGCTTACCAGTCCTTTCTTATGAAACCCTGGGATGGTCCGGCTGCGATTGTCTTTTCAGATGGAGATACCGTAGGAGCCCATCTCGATAGAAACGGCCTCAGGCCGCTCAGATATTCAATAACAGAAGACGGCATGCTTGTTCTGGGATCGGAAACGGGCATGGTAGATCTCGGTGGCAAATCTATAAGAGAGAGAGGCAGATTAGGTCCGGGAGAGACCCTTTCAATAAATACAAAAAAAGGTAATTTGAGGTTTACTCATACCATTTTGGAAGAACTAGCGGTGCAGAAACCCTATAGAGAATGGATAGACGGATATCTCCTGAAAATAGGAGAAGACAAAATTGACGCTCCCGCTTCTATGCCTGATATAAACAGAAAACAGATCGCCTTCGGTTTTACGGAGGAAGAAATTCAGACCTCTTTGAAAGAAATGGCACGGTCAGGAAAAGAAATGACCTATTCCATGGGAGATGATACTCCGCTGCCGTCTTTGTCTGAAAAACCCCAACTCCTTTTCAGATATTTCAGGCAGCGTTTTTCACAGGTGACAAACCCTCCGATCGATCACATAAGGGAAAGGATGGTCATGTCTCTCAGGATGAACCTTGGATATAAGATGAACTTCCTGAAGGAAACCCCTGAACACGCACGAAGACTGCATCTGGAGTCGCCCATACTCTTTGAAAACCATATGAAAGCAATAGAGGGACAAAATATTTTTAAGGTTGAGAGAATACCGATAACCTTTTCGAAAGCCGGGAGAGATCCACTTCTTTACCGTGCTGTTAAGAATCTTCAGGGAAGAGCGATCGATTCAGTTAAAGGCGGAGTTCAACTCATAATACTTTCAGACAGCGATATTTCGAAAGAGGTGGTGGCAATACCGAGCCTTCTTGCCGTTTCAGCGTCTTTTAAGGCACTTCAAAGAGAAGGGTTGTCCAACAGGGTGAGCCTGATCATAGAAACAGGCGAAGCGAGAGACATACATCATATGGCGTGTCTCATCGGCTATAATGCCTCGGCTGTTTATCCTTATCTCGCCATTCAGACAATCAAGGAACTGTGTGATAAAAAAGAGTTGCAGATCACCTATGAAAAAGCGGTCATAAATTATAAGAAAGCACTGGAGGACGGTCTTCTTAAAGTTATTGCAAAGATGGGTATCTCCACACTCAATTCTTATTATGGCGCGGAGTTATTCGACACCATCTGCCTGAGCAGACGCTTTGTAGAAGAGTACTTCAAAGGGACTCCGGTCTCCCTCGAATCAGACGGCTTGTCCGAGATAGAGCAATCCCTTCTCAAAAAACATGCCGCTGCATTCGAATCGTTCGAACCTATACTCGACTACGGCGGCAATGTGCGATATAGAAAGGGAGAAGAACTGCATGCCTGGGCACCTTCTTCCGTCATCGCCCTGAGAAACTTTACAAAGGATACGGGATATGAGACGTATAAAACATATTCTCGTACCACGAACGATCAGCCATCTTTCATCAAACAACTCCTCGATTACAAAAAGGGCGTTTCCCTTCACATCGATGAAGTTGAGCCCGTTGAGGGAATCCTTCAGCGGTTCTTTTCAGGCGCAATGTCTGTGGGTTCGTTGTCTCCGGAGGCTCACGGGACCATCGCCGAGGCTTGCAACAGGCTGGGCATCAGAAGCAACAGCGGCGAAGGCGGTGAAGACCCTTCAAGGTATTGGACCATAAAAAATAGTGCGATAAAACAGATAGCATCCGGAAGATTCGGCGTCACGCCTGCATACATCGCATCGGCGAGGGAACTGGAGATAAAAATCGCCCAGGGCGCAAAACCCGGGGAAGGCGGCCTTCTCCCGGCAAACAAAGTCACGGAATATATCGCCTCTCTGAGGCACTGCAAACCCGGCATCATTCTTATATCTCCGCCTCCGCATCATGATATCTATTCCATAGAAGACCTCGCACAATTAATCAATGACCTTAAAGAAGCAAACCCGAAAGCAAAGGTCTGTGTAAAGCTTGTTTCAGAGACAGGTGTCGGTACCGTTGCCGCAGGCGTGGCCAAGGCGTATGGAGATATTGTGCAGATAAGCGGGTGTGAAGGAGGAACCGGTGCGGCTGCCTTAAGTTCGATCAAGAATGCCGGCAATTATTGGGAGATCGGACTTGCAGAAACTCAAAGAGTCTTAATGGAAAGCGGGTTGAGGGAGAGGATTCGTTTGAGGGTCGACGGAGGGCTCAAGACCGGCAGGGACGTTATTATCGCGGCGCTTCTCGGTGCGGAGGAATTCGGTTTCGGCACCGCTACGATGGTAGCCCTTGGCTGCGTGATGGCGAGGCAGTGTCATCTGAACACGTGTCCTACCGGTATTGCTACGCAGGACAAAAGATTGAGGGAAAGATTTAAGGGAAGACCTGAAGATGTCATGGCATTCTTCAAGGCTCTTGCTCGGGAGGTCAGGGAAATATTATCCGAGACAGGCTTTAAGAGCCTGGAGGAAATAATCGGAAGAACGGATCTGCTCTCTATTGCTCCACCCGGAAGTCATAGGACTTCGAGAATAATCCTTGACAGGTTCTTTGAGAAATACCCCGAAAAAACACGCAGAACATGCACATGGGAAAGAAACAACAATCCTTCTTCGTCAATGAATGACGTGCTGGTCAACGATCTGCGCCCTTACATTGAGGATGCAGAACCTGTCGAAAAGGAATATGCCATCAGAAATATAGACAGAAGCATTCCTGCCGGACTGAATTATCACATAGCTTTGTTATACCGGGATGCAGGACTTCCTCCGGATACGATACGTCTGATCTTTAGAGGCACGGCGGGGCAGAGCTTCGGTGCGTTCAACCACAAAGGGCTCTCCCTTACACTCATCGGCGATGCGAATGACTACGTTGCAAAAGGAATGTTCGGAGGCAAAATAATCATAAAACCACGTGATCTCAGGGATTCCCACAAGCATGTGATCATGGGAAATACTGTACTCTACGGCGCAACGGGAGGAGAATTATACTCTGCCGGCAGGGCTGGAGAGCGGTTTGCCGTCCGAAATAGCGGGGCTGTTGCAGTTGTTGAAGGCACAGGGCATCATCTCTGTGAATATATGACAAGGGGTACCGTGGTTCTTCTGGGTGAAACAGGTTACAATATCGGCGCCGGGATGACAGGCGGAACCCTCTATGTTTATGATGAGAACAATACCCTTGAGAAAAGGCTTAACGCTTCTTATGTCCGTTCCCATAGATTAGAAGATGAGGACATGGAGAAATTGAAATACCTGCTGGAGAATCATTCCAGATATACTCTCAGCCGCCGGGCGGGTACTATTTTGGACGGATTTGACACCTTGTTAAGGCATTTCAGAAAAGTTATTCCTCTCAATGAACAGTGAAGAAAAGATCTTCATTATCCGAGGAGAACAGTGTCAATCCACGCCTCGAATTGCTCCTTTGGCACGGCTCCCGCAATATCTCCGAGTCTGTTCCCGTGCCGGTAAACATAAAATGTAGGGGTTGCGTTTATACCGAAACGGGCCCCCAATAACGGTTCATTGTCAAGATTGACCTTGACCACTTTCAATATTCCGGCTTTTTCGCGAGCCAGCTTCTCGACCAACGGCGCCATTATGCGGCAATAGCCACACCAGGGAGTCCAGAATTCAACCATCACGGTACCCGGCCATGCAAGAACTTCCCTGTCGAAAGCAGAGGTCGTTATATCAACGGGTGTCTTTGGAATTTCTATGAGGTCCTTGCATTTTCCGCATTTAGGATGGCTATGCAGCTTATCCGCAGGTATACTGTTGAGCACGCCGCATTTATGACACCTCAAATAGACAGTCTTTTCTGACATGAATAAGAAACTCCTTTATCCAACCGGCCCTGGTTATTAGAATTTTAGCAAAAAAAAACATAAATGTAATGGACAATCCCGCATAATCGCGAACAGCCCTTAATCGCCTTTGTGATAGAATTATCAGAGGCATGCGCAACACATTTAAAATCCGGCCAAACAACCTTACCATAGGAAACCTCTGGGTGAATATCTGGCAGATTTCATGGCCCATGTTCCTCATTATGATCTTTAATTTCCTGGTGGGATTAACCGATGTTTATGTGGCCGGTTTCATCAGTCCTGAGGTCCAGGCAGCAGTCGGTTTTGTCAATCAGATATATTTTCTTATTATTATCATCGCTAATGCCATCAGTGTCGGAACATTGGCTCTCGTCTCAAGATCTATCGGCGCCGACAATACAGAAATGGCTGTGGAGACGGCCAAACAGTCCCTCTTGTTCAGTATCGTAATCGCATTAGGAGTGACGGTGACCGGTTTATTTTTCACAAAAGAGATAATCTCCGTTTCGGGGTTCCCGACAAACATCGGCGAGATCTCTGAAAACTTCCTGAAAATTTTTTCCTTGGCCCTCGGACCAAACTATATTCTGATCATATCAAATGCCATATTCCGGGCAAGCGGTGAAGTGAAAAAACCATTGTTAACCATGTTCATAGTCAGCGTTATTAATATCATAGGAAATTTTGTGCTCGTCTTCGGTATTTTCCCATTTCCGAAAATGGGATATATAGGTATCGCACTCTCCTCAGCAATCTCGGTCATGATAGGAATGATAATAAACCTTTCCTTCTTCTTCACCGGTCTGTGGAGAGCGGTATATGCAAGGCCATGGAACATGTCTGCAGTGACGATAAAAAGGATTATAAAACTCGGATGGCCGGCGGTCCTATTGCAGATAGCCTGGAACGCGGGAAGCATCGTCCTTTATAACATCCTCGCCAAGCTTGGCGATAAAAGTATCGTTGCCCTTGCGTCCATAACGAACGGACTGAGAATAGAGGCGATCATATATCTTCCTGCCTTCGCTCTGAACATGGCTGCGTCCGTGCTCATCGGACAGAATCTCGGTGCAAAGCATCCCGACAGGGCAGAAAAAATAGGATGGAAAATAGCCATTACAGGGGTTATCCTTATGAGTTTTATGGCTCTGATGATCTATATCTGGGCGCGAGATGTTGCCTCCGCAATATCAAAAGACTCAGCGGTAATTGAAGAAACGACGCGCTACCTCAGGATCAATATGTTATCAGAGCCCCTTATGGCATTGAGCGTTGTTCTTGCGGGCGGACTTCAGGGGGCGGGTGACACGAAGGGCACGATGTGGGTAATAATTATTGCGATGTGGATGATCAGGCTGCCGTTCGCCTATTTCCTTGCCGTTATTTTGAACTACGGAGCGCTCGGTGTCTGGATTGCTATGGTCACTTCCATGAATGTTCAGGGAATTCTCATGACATGGAGGTTTCATAGGGGACATTGGAAGAAATTAAAATTAGAATAAATGAGTTGAACATATTGGGGTTTCCATATAAAATTTTCTCAATGGGGTATCTTTGGAGAGAAGCAAAATTATAGGAGGCGCAATTGGTAAAGGCACACTGTCCAGTCAAAGGATTCTTAATATTATTCATCGCTTTTATTATGCTCCCAGTTTCAAATTCATCCGTTCATGCTGAATGGACTTCAGTTGCTCCACCTTCCGTAAGCTCGTCCTGGTCTCTTAATTGTGTTCACTTCACCTCAGCTGGCGAGGGGTGGGCCACAGGGATCGACTATCCAAATCATAAAGGCGTTTTGCTGCATTATTCCAACGGCATCTGGAGTTCTGTTGCTCCGCCTTCTGTGAGTTCAGATTGGTTGCTCAACGGTGTTCACTTTACCTCAGCCGGTGAGGGGTGGGCTGTAGGGGGAGACAACTCTAATCGCAGAGGGGTTCTGCTGCATTATTCCGGCGGCATCTGGAGTTCTGTTGCTCCGCCTTCCGTGAGTTCAGATTGGTTGCTCAGAAGTGTTCACTTTACCTCAGCCGGTGAAGGGTGGGCTGCAGGTTCCGATGAAGCAAACGGAATAGGGGTTTTGCTGCATTATTCCGGCGGAACCTGGAGTTCTGTCACGCCGCCTTCTGTGAGCTCCTATTGGTCGCTTAACAGCGTCCACTTTACCTCAGCCGGTGAGGGGTGGGCTGTAGGGATTAACTATCCGAATCACAAAGGGGTTTTGCTTCATTACTCCAGCAGCGCCTGGAGTTCCGTTATTCCGCCTTCTGCGAGCACAGAGTGGTCTCTTAGCAGCGTCCACTTTGCTTCAGCAGGCGAAGGATGGGCCACGGGGCCGGATAAAGAAAAGCGAGGAGGGGTTTTGCTTCACTATTTAAACAACTCCTGGAGTTCAGTGGTTCCCCCTTTCGACAGCTCGCACTGGGTACTTACCAGTGTTTACTCTATCTCATCCGGTGAAGCATGGGCTATAGGGTCCGACGGCAAAGGCGGGAAAGGAATTTTGCTTCATTATTCCGGAAATACCTGGAGTTCTGTGTTTCCCCCCTCCGTGAGTTCATATTGGTATCTTACCAACGTCCACTTCACCTCATCCGGTGAAGGATGGGCTACGGGTACTGACGGCGTACATGGGCGAGGTGTTTTGCTTCATCAGACGGCTTCACCACCTCCTGTCCCCCTTAAACAATAGCGGATGCATTCGTTCATAAAATTGGAGATTCATAACCTTGCTAAGACTTTATAATACGTTGGGCAAAAGGCTCGGGATGTTCCATTCGGTCAATAAAAAAGCGGTTACGGTGTTCACCTGCGGTCCTTCTGTATATCAAAGGGCGCATATCGGCAATTTCAGGACGTTCTTGTTCGAAGATGTTCTCGTGCGATATCTGGGATATTCGGGATACAAGATTAAGAGAGGTATGAATCTCACCGATATTGAAGACAAAGCAATCCTGGAGGCTCAAAAACAGAAAACCACCGTGAAAAGTCTCGCGGAAAAGAATATCAAGAAATTTATCGATGAGATGGCCTTTCTGGTGATGAAGCCGCCCGATTATCTTCCGAGGGCCTCCGAGTGTGTCGACGAAGCCGTAGACCTCATAATGCATTTACTCGGCCGTAAGATCGCTTACTGGTATAACGGTAATGTTTATTTCGATCCTCTGAAGTTTCCCGGGTTTGGACAACTCTACGGCCTTGATATGTCAAAGTGGCCTCTAAAGAAGAGGAGATTCCACAAGGATACCTACCCGGGAACGCAGTGGAATCTCGGGGATTTCATTATCTGGCATGGATATAAGGGTGACGATACATACATGTGGGATACGAAGATCGGCAAAGGAAGACCGGCCTGGAACGTACAGGACCCGAGCATGATCAGTAAATATTTCCATGAAACTCTTTCTATTTACTGTGGAGGGATCGATAATCTCTTTCGCCATCACGACTACACGCTGGCAATTCTTGAGTCGGTGAGACCATATCCGATGGCAAAGTTCTGGCTGCATTGCAACCACCTTTATGTAAACGGCCGGAAGATGTCCAAAAGCAAGGGGAATATCCTATACACAGACACACTCCGGGAACGGGGTTATGATGCGAAGGAGACAAGATTTTTCCTTGTCTACGGACATTATCGTGAACGGCTCAACTATTCGGACAAACAGGTACATCTGGTGACAGAGAAATTGAGGACATTTAAGAGACTGATAAACAAAATAAACGCAAAGGCGTCCCACAGGTCGCATTTTCAAGGGAAGGTCCCGCAAAGTCTGAGAAGTGCTTTCGCCAGACATATGGACAACGACTTAAATATGAAAAAAGCGTTTGACGGATTATATAAAATAGTATCCGATATAAAGATAGATGAACTGAAACCGGTTGACGCTTCGGGGATCATAAAAACCCTAAAGGAAATCGACGAGGTTTTCAAGGTATTTTTTTAGACAGATTTTTTTGGAGGGTGCATGATACACGGGTTTGAAAACGCGGCTTCGTGCTGGAAGGCAATAATGTCCGATGTTACCGGAAACAGAGGATTATTGTCCGTTATCGAAAAATTTGCGAGAGAAAATACAGCGCCGGCAGGGATCGTGTTCGGTACGTCGGGATGGAGGGGAGAAATAGGCACTGACTTTACATTCAATAATGTGAGGATTGTAACCTCGGCAATCGTAGAGATGTTTAAAGGGAATGACCGCCGGGTTATGCAGGCGATGGGAGTGTCAGGTTTTGACGAAATAAAGAAACGGGGTGTTATTGTCGGACACGACAACCGGTTTCTCGGCGCCGATTTCGCGATGGAAGTAATAGGACTTCTTCAAAAAGAGCAGATCAAAACCTGGTACGCCGGCGAGTCCCCTACCCCGGCATTTTCGGCGGGAATTGCGATGTTGAATGCCGCTTGTTCCATTAACCTCACGCCTTCCCATAACCCGGCAAACTATGCGGGATTCAAATTCAACCCCTCTGACGGAGGGCCCGCTGGTTCGGAAATTACTACGGTAATAGAGGAAATAGCGAACGGAAAGATGAAGGAATCCCTTATACTTCAACCTGTAAAACCGGACTGCATAGATGTAATAGATCTGGCGGCTCTCTATGAAAAATTCATAACAGAGAGAAAAACCCTCGACATCGGACAAATCCGTGAGTTCATAGATAAAAGAGATTGTATCATCTGCATAGACAATGTTCACGGTTCAACAAGGGGGTATATCGAGAAAATTCTGGGCGGCATCCCTAAGATCAAATATCTGCGCACAGAAGATGACTATCTTTTCGGCGGTATAGCTCCTGAACCGTCTGAAAAAAACATGCAGGGAGTCGTAAAAGTTTTAAGGGAGAACAGTGCCGGGTTTAGGCTGGGCGTTATTATGGATCCGGACGGCGACCGCATCAGACATTCCGACGGCAGCACGCAAATACCCATGAATTACTTCGGGGCGATGGCGCTGCACTTTCTCCATGTTTACAAAAATATTTCCGGTGTAGTCGCAAAATCAGTCGGAACAAGTAATTTTGTGAACGCTATTGCCGAAAGGCTTGGTATTCCTATCAGGGAAACAAAGGTCGGGTTCAAAAACTTCAGACCCTATATGCTGAAATCCTCCGATGAGCGGGCAATAGTCGCTTTTGAGGAATCAGACGGCATATCTGCTTATAATCACACCCTTGAAAAAGACGCCCTGTTCGGCCTTCTTCTCGCTATCGAGATGATGGCTGTTACCGGCAAGAACCTGAGTGAATATCTGAGGGATTTAATGGATGAATTCGGTGATTATTATCCTGACCGTTCAGGCATTTCCGTCGACGCCTCCCTCGTCGGTGAGCCTTTGACGAGAAAGCTTTCGAAAATTAAAGAGAATTATGCGATAGGGACTGTAGTTAGTATTGGCCGCAATAAAAGAACGGTCAAAAATGTCATCACCGTGGACGGTACAAAACTGGTTTTTGATGACGGTTCGTGGCTCATGATAAGGCCATCGGGGACAGAGCCGAAAGTCAGATTCTATATAGAGGGGAGAACTGAAGAAGACAAAGAGGCCATATTCGCTCTGGCGGAGCAAATAACCAGCGATGCTATAAAATAAAGGCCGTTTTCTCGTTTTAAACAGGTCACCCAATATCATGGTGAGCCTTCGGCGTGACCCTTCGACATGCTCAGGATGACAACCAAACTGTCATGGTGAGCTTGTCGAACCATTATTTGTTTCCGATAGAAAATAAAGGCTCCCGGACTGATTCATTCTTGCATACGGGACACCTGCCGGGTTTCTTCAATCTCTCCCTCTTTCTGAAGACAAAACCGCACTTCTTGCATTCCGCGGGCGTAACAACAAAAGTTTGATTCTTTTTGTTGATAGTCCGCTGGATATGCTCGAGATGCTCGTATGCCTCTTTCTCGGAAATACCGATTTCGACAGATATATCTTTGGCCGAAAGAGTATTACTTTCAAGTAAAGAGATTATTTTTTGCCGGATGGTCTCATGCCTTTCAACCGGCACAAACGGCTTAAGAGGCTTTTTCCTCATTTTTTCTGTTTTTAGTTTCTTCTATCTCGGTTGTAAGGTAGGCTAAAAGATCTTTAATTCCGCTCCCCGTCACCGCGGCAACAGGGAAAAAATCTATTCTGTTCATCCTACAATATCTTTCAAGTCTATCAAGTCTCTCCTTATCGCCTGCGATATCAAGCTTTGTTCCCGCAACTGCCTGTGGTTTTTTGGTAAGTTCCGGGCTGTACAGTTCGAGCTCTCTGTTTATTTTTTCGAAATCCTCGACAGGGTCATTATTGCCGGTTTCTGATATGTCGACAAGGTGGAGGAGAATCGATGTCCTCTCGACATGTCTCAAAAACTGAAAACCAAGGCCGACGCCTCTGTGAGCGCCTTCAATAAGCCCGGGGATATCTGCAACAACAAAACTTCTATAATCTTCGAGTTTTACGACTCCAAGTACCGGCGCGAGGGTTGTGAAGGGGTAATCCGCTATCTTCGGTCTGGCAGAAGATATTACGGACAGGAGAGTCGATTTCCCCGCATTGGGGAGGCCGATCAATCCGACGTCGGCAAGGAGTTTTAGTTCGAGTATCAACCACTTTGCCTCTCCTTCCTCCCCTGGCTGTGCATATCTGGGAGCTTGTCTGGTCGAGGTAGCAAAATGGGAATTGCCCAACCCTCCCCTTCCTCCCTTTGCAATGACCACTTGCAAACCCTTTCTGTCAAGGTCTATCAGGATATCTTTTGTCTCGGCATCTTTCAGGATAGTCCCTACAGGTACGGGGATAATCAGGTCTTCACCGTTCTTACCGTGCATCTTCTTGCCCATGCCGTGCTGCCCCCTCTGAGCTCCGTATTCACGATGGTATGTCTGATCAAGGAGTGTATTCAGCGCATCAGTCGCCCTGAAAATGATATGTCCTCCCCTTCCCCCGTCTCCACCGTCAGGACCGCCTCTCGGGACATACTTCTCCCTCCTGAAGCTGACACAGCCTCTGCCGCCGTCTCCGGCCTTTACATGAATCTTTACATAGTCAACAAATTGCATAATAAATTATCCCACACCTTATATAGAAGAAAAAGCTTTAACTCGAAAATTGCAATTCACTTATGTCCGGGGAGGCATATGTGGCAGAAAAAGCTTTACCAATCAGCAATCTCTCTTTTAGGCCGCAAGATATTCAAGGCCGCCTGGATATTTTTATTCAGAAGAAATTTATGGCGCAGAAAACTCAAATGTCTGCATTGTAAGGTTTTTATGTCACTATGCCTGCCTGAATCTGCATATCACACCTGCATTTTTTGGGTTAACAATAATATCTCATCACAACAAAAAAGGCGAGCATGAAGCCCGCCTCTTATTCTTAATGTAACTTTTCTTACTGTGCCGGCTGCCGGCGGATAGACGCTTATCTGTAACCTGGTCCTGTCTTTCCTTTCAAAATTCACTACGCCGTCGATCTTTGCAAAGAGAGTGTCATCAGAGCCTTTTCCAACATTCATCCCCGGATGAAATTTCGTTCCCCTCTGTCTGACAAGTATGCTCCCTGCGCGCACAAACTGTCCGCCGAATCTCTTAACGCCCAGGCGTTGCGATTCACTATCTCTGCCGTTTCTCGAACTTCCTACACCTTTTTTATGCGCCATATCTATCCTCCGAAAACTATTTCTTTAATTTTTAGGGACGTATAGAGCTGCCTGTGCCCGTTTGTTTTCCTGTAGACCTTGCGAGGTCTCTGTTTATGTACGATTACTTTGCGCTCCTTTCCGATGCCCTCAACCGATGCGATGACCTTCGCCCCGTCAACATAAGGCGAACCGTAGACACTTTTGTCATCTTTTTGAACCATGAGCACTTTATCAAGAGCAATATCAGCGCCTGTATCCACAGAAAGTTTCTCGACCTTTACTGTATCTCCCGGGGAAACTTTGTATTGTTTTCCCCCATTTTCAATTATTGCGTACATTTTCTTACCTCCGAAGTCTTTTAATTTACCATAATGAAGCACCGGAAAACAATATTATACCTTAATCGAGTGTCCGGAGGAAATCTTTTAATAAAGCACTGTCCTCATCCGGCATCATTATGAATTCTATGCCTATGTCGTATTTCACATCTTTTTCAGAATCGTTCTTTTTTTCACAATTGGCGACCCTTCCCACAATATTTAACTGCCGGTCACAGACAAACAGTTCAATAGAATGACTGCAATCAAGGTCAAGCGGATGTTCTGTCTCTATCAGCATTCCGGACGTGCTCATTTTTTTTACCCTGCACTTATAAGGATAACTAAGTTTGATATTATTGTTATTTGCAATCTTAAACCTTATGCCACCCAATCTGTGCTCAAGGGTTTTAATCTTATTCTCTTCAATAAAATTCTGGAGCATGTTTGCCTTTTCACTTAAGATTTCAATGAATTTTATGCCGACTCTATAAACAGGGATTATCCTGTGTGAATCCTCTTCCTCTTTAGAAATAAGCATTGCCCAGACAACCCGTCCTCTTAAATGTAAAAGGTCATCTTGATATTTAATTTTAAAGGTGTATTCCCTATTTAATTCAAGCCTCTTCGGTGTCTCCACCGCAGTTCCTTCAATACTGATGTTGAGAATATCGAGGTCAGTGATATTGAGCACATTCCCGTGGATCCCCTCAACAACATACCTTCTGGATTTTCTGTTCTCGTTATTTTGTTCCATACATTTTGCCCTGTAAGCGCACTAAATAAATTATACCTTATCTCAACACGATACCCGCATAGCCAACAACCTGGTCATAATCTCCGCTCACCTCAGCGGATGTATTGTACTTCACGAGTCTCGCAGACTGAGCGCCAAGGGCCTTCGCGGCAAATAAAACGGTAATCGCAGGTAAATATCCGCACATGGATATCCTCTCTTTGACTACGGTTTCGTACAGCCCCTCCGGATCGAGGGACAATATCTTGTCTATGGCCTTTTTATCTTTCAGTCTTGCGATATTATCGGGCACATAATGGCTCATATCAGAGCTTGCCACAATAACCACGGAATAACCCACGGTTTCAATCGCTTTAGCTATACCTTCTCCAAGCATTCTGCACTCTTCAACCGAGGCCGACAGCATAATAATAGGCACAATTTTTGCCGGACGAGAAAAATATGCAATAAAGGGAAGCTGCACCTCCAGTGAATGTTCAAACATATGCGCCTTTACATCTTTTGTTGTGATAGGTACGTTCAGCGCAATTTTATAAGAAATCTTTTCATCAATCCGGAATGTCCCTGTCGGTATCTCCCATTCGCCCGATTCCATTAAGGATATTTTGGGGCCGAGCCCGGTATGGTTCGGCCCTATCAAAACAAAAGTTTCAGGAAAATCTATTGCGGAATAGACAGCCCCTGCTACAGCGCCTGAATACATCAATCCCGCATGAGGAGAAACCATCCCTATTACCTTTTCCTTCCTGGCATTTTTGTCCATATACTGACCGACCTGATGGGTCAGATCAGATGCGGTGCCATAATAAAACTGTCCTGCAACCGCCGGGGACCTTTTCAAAAAGCTTCCTCCTCAATATCCTGGTAAGCTCTATCAGTCATGTTCATGAACCGCGTGCAATGAGAAATATATGCCAGATGAACCGTGACTCCGGCAGGTCCATTTCTTTGCTTGGCGATATCTACTTCCGCTTTTCCCTTGTTGCCCGGATTATCCTTATTGTAAACCTCATCTCTGTAAAGAAAAAGGATAACGTCCGCATCCTGTTCAATAGCTCCCGACTCTCTAAGGTCCGCCAACATGGGTTTTGGAGGTCTGCGTGACTCAACACTTCTGTTGAGCTGGCTCACTGCAATAACGGGAACATGCAATTCTTTTGCCAGTCCTTTCAGTGAGCGGGATATATCCGATATCTCCTGTTCTCGCCTTTCAAAACTTCCCTTGCCTTTCATCAGCTGAAGATAATCGACTATGACGAGGCTGAGCCCGTGTTCCATTTTCAAACGTCTGGCCTTTGCCCTCAGCTCAAGGACGGTTATGGCGGACGAATCATCGATAAATATCGGCGCACCCGTAAGATTGCTTGCCGCGCTCGTCAGTTTGTGCCAGTCCTCTTTTTTTATAAAGCCTTTTCTGATACTGTTCGAATTCACCATCGCTGCAGAACACAGCATCCTTAAGGCAAGTTGTTCTTTTGACATCTCAAGGCTGAATATGGCAACAGGCTCTCTCATTTCAACTCCGACATGCTGGGCCACATTGAGTGTGAAGGCCGTTTTTCCCATCGAAGGCCTTCCTCCGATTACTATGAGGTCCCCTTTTTGAAAACCTGTCGTAAGGTCATCGAGATCCTTGAAGCCTGACGCCACTCCCGTCACCGTCTCTTTCTTATCATAGAGACGCTCGATCATCTCGAAACTGTCTTTGATAACCTCCTTCAAGGTCACGAATGAGGCTTTGACCCTTTTATCGGAAATATCGAAGATCGACTTCTCTGCGTAATCAACGAGATCCTCTGCATCAAGATTGTTCTCATACACCTTGCCGGCGATATCGTTCGCGGAACGCAACAGCCCTCTCAGCAATGCCTTTTCCCTGACGATGTTGGAATGGTATTTCACATTCGCCGCGGTCGGAATCGTATTGACTAGAGACGAGAGATACGATATACCGCCTACAGTCTCTAATTCATCCTTCTTTTTAAGATAGTCGGGCAGGGTTATAAGGTCGATCGGCTCATTTTTATCAAAAAGCTCAGTCATGGCAAAAAATATCTTCCTGTGAGACAGCTTATAGAAATCCCCGGGATCGAGGATTTCGAGCGCCTTAGGGAGGGCGTTATTATCAATCAGGACAGCGCCGAGGATAGACTGTTCTGCCTCTAAGTTCTGAGGCGGCAATCTGTCCAGATGCAGATCTATGTCTTTCATGTCAGTTGCTGACCTTGTTTCTTTCCTGTCATCCCGGCTTCACCGGTCACCTCAGGCGACTCGCCGAGGCGAGAATCCTTCTTTAATGAATGAGCTGTTTCTCAGAAGGATTCCAGTCAAGCTGGAATGACATTTAATTGGATACAATATTCAATATGAGAATTATTCTTGTTTATCCCGCGCTGACGGCATAAATGCTTTATTCTTCGATAACCTGCACCTTGACCTCTGTTGCGATTTCAGGATGTATCTTTATCTTCACGGCATGCGAGCCGATTCTTTTTATCGGTTCTTCCATGGAGATTTTCTTTTTATCTATATCGAACCCCTCTTTTTTCAATTGTTCCGCAATATCCATGGTAGTTACGGAACCGAATAGTTTCCCTTCTTCTCCGGCTTTTGCCTTAATCACAAGGGTCGTATTAGAGATCTTGCCCGCAAGGTCCTGCGCCTGATTCCTGATCTTCTTTGCCTTTTCCTGAATAACCTTCTTTTCATGCTCCAGGGATTTTATATTTTTTGTATTGGCCTCGACTGCCAACCCCCTCGGCACTAAATAGTTCCTTCCAAATCCATCCGCCACATCAATAATCTGCCCCATACTCCCGATATTTTTAACGTCTTCTCTCAATATAACCTTCATGCAGCGTCTCCTTTTCGATAAAAGATTTCATTCCCCGGTATTCAAACGAATAAAAAAATCATTCATAGCACTGTGCAAATTGCCCAAACAATACTTCTCAGGCAAATATGGTCATTCGCCGATTCAATGATTTTTGAAAGCATTCGAGAAGTTTTTTTTACTTTGTGAATCTCTTAGTATACCACGGATTTTAACCGTATTGAAAAGCAAAAAAATTATCAAGCGCTCTCACAGAATCTTAAAAGGAACCGGTATGAACGTCAGGATAAAAATCACAAGCGCGAACCACCCGATGACCTTTCTTTTTCTGTCTAACGGGACTTCCCAAGAAAGGATGGGCGGATGCCGGAGCCCCAGAATCAATAATAAAGCTGCCCATACAAACCAACCTTCCCATGATAACAGTCCAAGTAAAATCATTATAAGAATCAAGGACATGGAGAGACGGATGTGTTTTTCGCCCATGAGCGCATATGCGATGTGGCCGCCGTCGAGCTGCCCGATTGGTATCAGATTGATTGAGGTAACAAAAAGGCCGATCCACCCGGCGAAGGCAATGGGGTTCAAAAGGATATCCGATCCGGATGGTATTGCACCCAGTATTATTCCGGACAGGAAAGAAAAGAGTATTGAATCGCCGAGGTTTAGGGCGCCACCTGTTTGAGATGCCGGCACAATCTCAGATAAAACGAGGCCGAAGACTGTCGCTATCAGGGAGATAATAAACCCCGCTATGGGACCTGACGCGCCGATATCGATGAGCGCCCTCCGCGTAACAATCGGAGATTTCATCTTAATAAACGCCCCGAATGTTCCGATGATTGTGGGGGCCGGAATGAAATACGGAAGCGTGGCCTTTACTCCGTGCCTCTTTGACGTAAAGTAATGGGATAATTCATGGCTTAGAAGGATTAACATCAAAGTCAATGAAAAAGGAATGCCTTTATAGATCTTGCCCGGTTCTTTCAAAAGATCCGCGCCCGTCTGCATCGCTCCCACGAGTAGCGTAGATAATATTGTCAGAACAAAAAGGATAAGATGTAAGAAAGGGAATTTTTTCATAAGTTCATTAATTTTTGTGCTAACAATCAACAAAAAAATCCCTTTTATCCCCCTTTGCCAAGGGGGAAATAGTACCCCTCTTTGGTCTACGCCCCGTAGGGCAAAGAAGGAGTAAGGAGAGATTTTCTTATAAAAATATTATAGTCAATTCCAATAAAAAGGGCCTCTAAAAAGAGACCTTTCTGGATAAAAGCTATGCAAGGCTTTTAAACCGTCTTTTATTTCCTCTTCACTACAGAAACGGAACAGGGAGACGGGTAAGTCTTTATCGGACGACAGTTTTTGTATAAACCTTAAAAAAAGAAGGGCCTCTGTTAAGAGGCCCTCAAATATATGTTTGAAGAGAGGGGTTAAGCTATTTTAAGCAGTCTTCACGACATAAACGGAACAGGGCACATGACCGACTACCTTTGAAGCGATGCTGCCCATGAAAAACCTTGTTGCCGCACCTCCCAGACCGCGATTCCCTATGATGATGAGGTCTACTTTTTCTTTCTCGGCAACACCGATAATCTCATCCGCAGCAGAGACGGATGAAGAGAGAATACTCCGGGACGATACGCCGCCGGATTTGAGAACAGCCTGGGCGTTCTCAAGGATTTCTTCACCGCGGCTCTTCATCTTCTCTGTCAGACTATCCAATTCTTTGGCAGAGATCTCAAGATCGAGCCCGGGTACAAAAGGGGTCACGGTTATGAGTGTTATCTCCGCCCCCTTTGTTTTTGCATAATCCAGCGCAACCTTAACGGCTTCCATCGAATATTGAGAACCGTCTACAGGAACCAGTATTTTCATTTTTCCCTCCTTAGACTTCCTTCTTGACTTTGGCTTTTGTCATGGTAAGCCCTATGCCTTCAAAGATGAAGAAGATCGCGAAGCCCCACCACAAGGTATACACAACATAGAAGACCAGAAGGAACGTCATCAAACCGGCCTTATCCTTCACCTTTACTGCATCCACTTTGTAGAAGTTGTATGCCGCCTCGATAGCCTTCTTGGTAACATCGGATACCATCTTGGCCTCTTCGATCTTTCCTTCCTTCTTGAAGACCTTGTCTATTTTGGGTAAGACATTATTCCATTGTCTGAACATCTGTTTCTCATCGTCAAAGGCATATTTTGTCTTGATTTTTTCTCCTTCGTTCTTAAACATGACATCTGCATCTTCTAGCGCTGCTTTTAGTACCAGCCCGAGGTCTCCTTCGATCTTCAGTTGAGCGCCATTGACTTCAACCTTAGCGCCCGGATTAACAGTGAACAGCTTGGCTGCCCTCTCTGCTCTCTTTTCAGCGTCTCCCGGCTTATCTTCGGGTTTGTCCATCTTGATGGTAACGCTAAACATTCTACCCATAAACTTCTCATTGCTCTTTGCAACTTTGGGGATGAAATAAGATGAGCCCTTGGCGAGCTCGTTAAACATCTCATCAGCCCACTGCAGTCCATTCTGAGGTACCCCCGCTTTCGTTTTGGGGAAAATAGTTGAAAACATCAGAAACAAAACTACCCAAAAGGATAGGGCCATGACTATGCCAAGTCCAATATGTTTTTTATGTGCGCCTGCCATTTCTATCCCTCCTCTCTTAATTTTCCGATGTTAGTAAAGAACTTGCTGATGACCCAAAGACCGAAGAATCCGACAACAATCCAGAAGAAGATATTCCCGACGAACTCAATGTTTGTGGTAAGCGATTTGTCCATGTTGATATACTCAAGCTCGGTAAGCTTCTTCGGCAGAGTCGATGCCCTGTTGATAAAACCGGCGATGATCGACATGGCATAGAACCCCCTGATGTGTATTCCCTTAACGACTTTTGTCGTGAGCGCGCCGACCTGGATGCCGATCAGTGAACCGATGAGCATACCCATTGCGAGCGTATAGAAGACATAGCCGTAAATGGCATACTGAACTATGGATGCGAGACCCGCGGTGAAGATGATCTGGAGGATATCCGTACCAACCGTCGTAGCAGTTGAAACGCCGAAGATGTAAACAAACATCGGGAAGGTGACAAAACCGCCGCCTACTCCCATAATCGACGCTAAAGCGCCCACTACTAGGCCGCCCATTGCGACAAAGAGCCAGGAGATCCTTCTTCCGCCGAAGTCCTCGTCAAAGGTGATCATCGGAGGGATATTGATCTTCTGCAGGCTAATTGACAAAGAGGTCATACCTGCAGGCCCGCCATGGGCGTCGTGCCCGCCGCCTTCGCCGCCCGCCTGTTTCCTCGTTGACTTGATAAAATCTATCATGGCATAGGTACCGAGGAAGCCCAGCAATATTGCATAAACCGTACTGATAAAGGCCTCACTCAACAATGGGTCCTTATTATATAGACCTTTATTGATAGCCCCGCCGATAAAGGTTCCCCCGCTGGACCCTACAAGGAACGCGATCGCCAGTTTGACAGACACATTGCCGAGTTTTCTGTGGACCGTTGTTCCCATTATCGCCTTAGCAAAGATGTGGAACACGTCGGTCCCGACTGCAAGGATACCCTTAACACCAGCCGCCATAAGCGCCGGTGTTATGATAAAACCGCCTCCGGCACCGATGCATCCCGTGATGAGACCCGCCGCCAGACCCACCGCTATCGAAACCATGAATATCATGTTCGAATAGTGAGCAGGCGCATATGCGGTCTTACTCCCAATCATATCGGCTGCCTGTAACAATGAAATACCCAGTATCGGCAGCAGAAGAACCAGAAGAATTAAGAGTTTCTTTCGATTCTTGATAATGCTCATCGAAACCTCATAATCCCACCTGGCATGAGCAATTGATGCCATTTTGAGAAATTCGTACATCCTTCTCGGAAAACTCATCTCATACCCTCCTTTTGTTTTATTCCTTCCGTCATTTAATCCTTTCAAATTCCATCTGAACCTTATTTCTTCCCCCTCCACATCCGACAAGTTTTGTATAAGCGATGGGACTTCCATCCGAACTGACGAGTATTCTACTGATAAGTAATGCACATGATCCTTCCATCGCATTGAGCAAAACAGCAGGATCCTTTTGTAACTTCGTAATTTCTATGGTCTGAACAACCCTGAATATCTTCTTTGTCCCTTTCTCCTCAATGAGATCGTAAAGCGATTTTTGGTGCACCTCCTCCGTTTCCAACCCGGGAAGGATAAAAGATGGGACAAATATTTCTTCGTTGAACGGCTCGTCATCAACAATCTTTCTGCTCAGGATATAATAAATATCCGCATCTTCTGTAATAAGAACTTTTTTAATATCACTTGTGACTTCCCTGAAACCTCTTTCTATAACTTCCCTTCTTACCTTCACCTCCTCTCCAAACATGTTCTCCGATAATCTTGTTCTCATGACAATGCCAAGATGCGGCACTGTATATGCAACAAAGGTCCCCTTGCCCTGATGTCTTGTAAGGTACCCTTCCCTCACCAATTCCTGAATAGCTTCCCTGACAGTAACCTTGCTCACATCATAGATCCTGCAGAGTTCATCCTCCGGCGGTATCTGGTTTCCGGAAGTCCACTCTCTGCTTTCTATCTTTTCAAGGATGATAGAATATATCTGAACATAGAGCTTCTCCTTGCTGCCTCTGTCTACTGTCTTCTCAATCTTCATATGCTTATTAATTCATGTCTTTATGATGTTTTACTAGAGAGCAATATACATGCCATTTTGCAACTTATTGATATTTATAAAAATAGATTTTCCCTATAGAGACGAAAAGCAATATTTAGATGCATTTAACGGAAAGAATATGCTATAAATGGGGTTAAAAAGCAATAATTAATTGCGGTGGAATTTATTATTGCAGTTTCATATCTTTCAACTTCTTCTGAAGTTGCTGACGGTGGATCCCGAGAAGTGAAGCTGCTCTCGAAATATTTCCCCTGGAATCCTGCAACGCGGACCAAATTAATTCTTTTTCGTATACCGTAAGAGCTTCCCGAAGTTTTGGAGTGGCGGTCTTTTTTCTCGTGGAAATATTTAATAGATATGACGGCAGGTCAGCAGACAATATCCAGGGGCCGTTCGCAAATGACATTGCCCGCTCAATGACATTTTCAAGCTCTCTCACATTACCCGGAAACGGATAGTTCGTAAGAAGACCCATGGCTTCATCATTGATGCCTTTTATCAAGATGTCTTTTCTTTTTGGCGCGTGTTTTTTTATAAAATGTTCAACGAGGAAAGGTATGTCTTCCATACGGTTCCGCAGGGGCGGGAGATCGATATTAATAACATTCAAGCGATAGAAAAGGTCTTCTCTTACCGTACCTTTCTTGCAGGCCGTACCGAGGTCCCTGTTTGTTGCAGCGATGACCCTGATATCAACTTTCATCTGGTGGGTACCCCCGATCCTCATGATTTCGCCTTCCTGCAGTACCCTCAGAATCTTTATCTGGAAGAGCGGAGATACGTCCCCAATCTCGTCAAAGAATACCGTTCCTCCATCGGCAATTTCGAGCAAGCCCTTTTTGGTATAATTTGCACCGGTAAAAGCGCCTTTTTCAAAGCCGAACAATTCGGACTCAAGAAGGGTGTCGGGGATGGCACTGCAATTGATGGTAACGAATGATTTCCCTTTCCTTGGGCTCCATTTATGAATGGCCCTCGCCACAAGCTCTTTACCCGTACCGCTCTCCCCTGTAATTAAGACATTGCTTTCACTCACCGCCGCCTTTTTTATCAGGCCGAAGACCTCCTGCATCAGGGCGCTCGTACCTATGGTTTCATCAAAGCCACACTCATGGTTGAGTACCCTTTTTTTATATTGTCTGATAACTTCTTCGAGCATCTCCGCGGAAAGAGGTTTTGCCAAAAATTCGCTTGCGCCAAGCTTCATAGCTTCAACGGCTTTTTCTATGTTTGCATAAGAAAAGACTATGACAGGCATACGCATCCGTAAATCCAGGATCCTTTTCTGCCAATCTTCCGTGTCAAGATCCAGAAAGGCTATATCATATTGACAGGCGCTTGCGGGATCAGTGCTGATCGACACATCTTTTTGCCTGACACCCCGCCGTGTAAAAGGGACTTTAACTGATCTTAGTAAATCTTCCACCTTTTTCGCTTCATCGGAAATAACAAGAATCCCATGCATTGTTTATTTTAAACCAGGATTTCATTAAAAGGGACAAATTCTTGTACACAAAAGAAGAGGGCCTCCGTTGAGAGGCCCTTAAAATATATTTGAAGAGAGGGGTTAAGCTATTTTAAGCAGTCTTCACTACATAAACATTACATGGTGCATGGCTTACCACCTTTGAAGCAACGCTGCCCATAAAGAACCTTGTTGCTGCACCTCCAAGGCCGCGATTCCCTATGATGATAAGGTCTGTTTTTTCTTTCTCGACAACACCGATAATCTCATCCGCTGCAGAGACGGATGAAGAGAGAATACTCCGGGACGATACGCCGTCGGCTTTGAGAACAGCCTGGGCCTTCTCAAGGATTTCTTCACCGCTGCGCTTCATCTTCTCTGTCAGACTATCCAATTCTTTGGCAGAGATCTCAAGGTCGAGCCCCGGTATAAAAGCGGTCACGGTGATAAGCGTTATCTCCGCTCCCTTTGTTTTGGCATAATCCAGCGCAACCTTTACGGCTTCCATTGAATATTGAGAACCGTCTACAGGAACCAGTATTTTCATTTTTCCCTCCTTAGACTTCCTTCTTTACTTTGGCCTTTGTCATGGTGAGCCCTATGCCCTCAAAGATGAAGAAGATCGCAAAGCCCCACCACAACGTATAGAACACATAAAAGACCAGCAGGAACGTCATCAAACCGGCCTTTTCTTTCACCTTTACTGCATCAACTTTATAGAAATTGTATGCCGTCTCGATCGCCTTCTTGGTGACATCGGAGACTATCTTGGCATCTTCGATCTTTCCTTCCTTCTTGAAGGCCTTGTCTATCTTGGGTAAGACATTATTCCACTGCCTGAACATCTGTTTCACATCATCGGTTGCCATCGCTTCTGCGTATTTGGCCTTGATCTTGTCACCTTCGTTTTTAAACATTATATCTGCATCATCTAACGCTGCCTTCAGTACCAAACCAAGGTCTCCTTCGATCTTTAATGTCGTCCCCTGGACCTCTGCTTTAGCGCCAGGGTTAGCAGTGAACAGCTTGGAGGCCCGTTCAGCCCTTTTTTCACCCTCCCCCGGCTTATCCTCAGGCTTACCCACATTGATGCTGACGGTAAACATCTTGCCCATAAACTTCTCATTGCTCTTTGCCACTTTGGGGATAAAATACGACGAGCCCTTCGCGAGCTGGTTGAACATCTCGTCGGCCCACTCTAATCCGTTCTGAGGGTTCCCTTCTTTCGTCTTAGGGAAAATATTCGAGAACATCAGAAACAGTACTACCCAAAAGGATATGGCCATGATTATCCCGAAACCCATATGTTTCTTTGCTTGTGCCATTTCTATCCCTCCTCTCTCAATTTTCCGATGTTCACAAAGAACTTGCTGATGACCCAAACGCCGAAGAACCCGACAACAATCCAGAAGAAGATATTCCCGACAAATTCTATATTCGAAGTAACAGACGGCGACATCTTGATATATTCAAGCTCGGTCATCTTCTTCGGCAGGGTTGAGGCCCTGTTGATAAAACCGGCGATGATCGACATGGCATAAAACCCCCTGATGTGTATTCCCTTAACGACTTTTGTCGTGAGCGCGCCGACCTGGATGCCGATCAGTGAACCGATGAGCATACCCATTGCGAGCGTATAGAAGACATAGCCGTAAATGGCATACTGAACTATGGATGCGAGACCCGCGGTGAAGATGATCTGGAGGATATCCGTACCAACCGTCGTAGCAGTTGAAACGCCGAAGATGTAAACAAACATCGGGAAGGTGACAAAACCGCCGCCTACTCCCATAATCGACGCTAAAGCGCCCACTACTAGGCCACCCATTGCGACAAAGAGCCAGGAGATCCTTCTTCCGCCGAAGTCCTCGTCAAAGGTGATCATCGGAGGGATATTGATCTTCTGCAGGCTAATTGACAAAGAGGTCATACCTGCAGGCCCGCCATGGGCGTCGTGCCCGCCGCCTTCGCCGCCCGCCTGTTTCCTCGTTGACTTGATAAAATCTATCATGGCATAGGTACCGAGGAAGCCCAGCAATACTGCATAAACCGTACTGATAAAGGCCTCACTCAATAAGGGGTCTTTGTTGTAGAGTGTTTTATTTATCCAGCCGCCGATAAAAGTACCCCCGCTGGACCCTACAAGGAACGCGATCGCCAGTTTGACAGACACATTGCCGAGTTTTCTGTGGACCGTTGTTCCCATTATCGCCTTAGCAAAGATGTGGAACACGTCGGTCCCGACTGCAAGGATACCCTTAACACCAGCCGCCATAAGCGCCGGTGTTATGATAAAGCCGCCTCCGGCACCGATGCATCCCGTGATGAGACCCGCCGCCAGACCCACCGCTATCGAAACCATGAATATCATGTTCGAATAGTGAGCAGGCGCATATGCGGTCTTACTCCCAATCATATCGGCTGCCTGTAACAATGAAATACCCAGTATCGGCAGAAGAAGAACCAGAAGAATTAAGAGTTTCTTTCGATTCTTGATAATGCTCATCGAAACCTCATAATCCCACCTGGCATGAGCTACACTCGCCGCTTTTAGAAATTCATACATCTGTCTGGGAAAACTCATCTCATACCCTCCTTTTGTTTTATTCCTTCTGTCATTTAATCCTTTCAAATTCCATCTTGACCTTATTGCCGGCGCTCAATACACATCTCAAATAAGCGAGAGGACTCCCGTCCGACCCGAAAAAAATTCTGCCGACCACCATTGCACAAGAACCTTCTTTCAAGTCGAGACTAACTGCCACATCCCTTTTTAATAGAGCCACCTCAACGGTCTGCGTGACCCTGGATATTTTTTTTGTCCCTTTCTCCTCCATGAGTTCAAGAAAAGATTTGTAACGGATATCCTCATCATCTATGGTAAGAAACGTAAATAATGGGGAAAAAATCTCTTCGAGAACAGATAAATCTTCATTCACATATTGTTTACAAAGGACATAATATATTTTTTCCGTTGTCTGTAATATCGATTTGATATCCTCTGAAGGCTCTCTTATTTCTCTTTCTATTATCTCTTTTCTTAATGTCACCCCCCCCCCATTTATAACGCCTGTCAATCTCGTTCTCATCGCCAAACCCAGGTGTGGGACGGAATACAGAACAAATGTGCCTTTTCCTTGCTGTCTTTTCAGGTAACCTTCTCTTGCCAGTTCCTGGATAGCTTCTCTGACGGTGACCTTGCTCACATCGTAGGTCTTGCAGAGCTCATCTTCTGTAGGTATCTGGGTGCCTGCAGGCCATTCACTGCTTTCTATCTTTTCTTTAATAATGGTATAAATCTGAACATATAGTTTCAGCTTGCTCTCTCTGTCTATGGTTCTCTCAATCTTCATATGCTTATTACTTCATATCTTTATAACTTTTCACTAATACGCAATAGGTGTGCCATTCATATAACTTATTGATATTTAGACGGAAATATATTTATTAGAATAAAATTGGCAACATTATGGTGCAGTAAAACCTGTAATTATACATTTTTCGGCTTGTGGTGTGGAGTGTAATAATTTGTTGCAGAGAAACTTTATGTTTCTATTTTCAGGCTTTTTAATTTTCTCTGGAGATGTTGTCTGTGTATGCCCAGTGCCAGGGCCGCCTTTGATATATTACCGCCTGATTTTTGTAAGGCGGACCATATCAATTCTTTTTCAACATTTCTCAGTGTTTCTTTTAATCTGGGCGAAGGAGTGACCCTTTGGGAAAGCACCTGCATCAAATGGGACGGCAGATCGCCAGGTAATATTTTAGGACTGTTTGCAAAAGATATCGCGTGTTCAATAATATTCTCCAATTCTCTTATATTGCCGGGGTATGAATAATTCCTGAGGACATCCATAGCTTCATCACTTATACCTTTCATCAAAAGGTCTTTCCTCTTACGTGCGTGTTTTTCTATAAAATGCTCTATCAACAACGGTATGTCCTCAATTCTGTTTCTCAAAGGCGGGAGATGGATATTGATAACGTTCAGCCGGTAAAAAAGGTCTTCGCGGAAGTTGCCTTTTTTACAGGCGATAATAAGGTCTCTATTTGTGGCCGAAATGATTCTCAGATTAACCTTTATAGGCTGCGCTCCTCCTATTCGCATAACTTCGCCTTCCTGTATGACTCTCAGGATCTTTACCTGGAATAAGGGAGAAACATCTCCGATCTCATCAAAAAACACGGTACCGCGGTCTGCAAATTCGAGGAGTCCTTTTTTTGTATAATTTGCACCGGTAAAGGCCCCTTTTTCGAAACCGAAGAGCTCCGATTCAAGGAGGGTATCGGGGATAGCACTGCAGTTTATTACGGCAAAGGACTTCTCATATCTCGGACTCCATTTATGAATGGCCCTTGCGACAAGTTCCTTCCCCGTACCGCTTTCCCCCGTAATCAAGACATTGCTCTCACTCGCCGCAGCCTTTTTGATCAGACCAAAAACCTCCTGTATTAACCCGCTGGTGCCCATCGTTTCATCAAAACCGGACACATGATTAAGTATCCTTCTCTTGTGTCTGCTTATTATGGCGGTCAATACTTCGTGGGTAAGCGGCTTTTCAAGAAAATCGGTCGCACCCAATTTCATGGCCTCAACAGCTTTTTTCACATCAGATTTTGAAAAGGCGATGACGGGCATTCGCTGCCGGAAATCCAGCAGCTTTTTCTGCCAGCCATGAATGTCGAGATCGAGGAACACTATATCATATTTCAAGGGATTGACCGGATCGATACCGATAGAGATGCCTTTCTGCTTTAAATCTTTTTTGTTGGTCGACTTAAATAATGCGGCTATCCCTCTCGCCTCATCGGAGATGACTAATATATTACGCATACAGTATTGTAAAACAGCACTGAAAGAAAAACATAGTAGGGCCGCTATTTATCCTCATGCACAAGATCTATCACAGTAACTTCCGGAGGGGACAAAAAACGGATCGGCGGACCCCATGTCCCCGACCCCCTGCTTACATACAAATGAGAATTACCTGCAAGTACTGCGAAGCCCGCCTGGATAGGATGATAATACATGCCCGTGATCAGGCTGAAGGGGAATATCTGGCCTTTATGGACGTGACCCGAGAGCTGCAGATCGAAAAAGCCGAGCGCACTCTTATCAATAAGGGGCCGGTGTTTGAGCAGGACAGTGAATTTCCCGTTCGAAATACCTGACAGGAGTTCTTTTTCCGAAGCTCCTTTGAAACGGCTGTATGCTTTGACCTGGGGATCATCGACACCGGCCATATTAATGAGTCCGGCAACAGTCAACCCTTCACCTCTCAGTATTTTAAATCCGGCCTTTTCCGTAAAATCCAATGCCTGTGGAAGTCCTGCATAAAACTCGTGATTACCGGTTATCGCAAACTTTCCATATCTCGGGTTGATATTCCGCAGGATTTCAGCAAGCCCTGAGAGGTTATTGATCTGCCCGTCTACAAGGTCGCCGGTTGATACAAGAATATCGGGATTCGCCTTTATCACCTCTTTGACGATCCTATTTAATCTTTCCTCTCGAACGATCAGTCCGAGATGTACATCGGATATCTGGATTATTCTCAGCCTGCCGGCTTCCGCAGGAATTTTAGCTGATTTTATCAATATGGTTTCGGTATGGATATTTCTCGCCTCGAAATATCCATACACTGCAACCGCCGAAGAAACAATGAGCGGGATAAAGAAGGCATATTTTGCACCTAGCGTCAGAAAAGCCAAATCCTTTTTCAGGATCAATCCGCACGAATATATGACAAGACGATAGAGATCTAAACCTGCTGAAACTGAAATAAAGAGGAAGAGAATCCCCAACCATGTATAGCCGATATAAGACACAATTTTGGCAAAAACTTCAAAATCTGCCTTCTCAGATAATCGGACGATCACGGGGGCACAGATCATGACCAGCATAAAGAGGGCAACCCCGATACCCGTCATTGTACTGAAAGCAAAGGCAGCCTTTGCCTTCAGAAAGGCATAGAGATGCATCCCGCCGTAAAGGAGAAAAAAAGTCAGCATAAAGAGTGTCACGGTTAATTTCCTTAATGCATCCCCGGCGGTGCGGTCGCCTTCGCTCTTTTCATGAATAACACGAGCGGAAGAACACATATCATTATTATGCTAACGATTCGGAATGCGTCATTGAATGACAACATGGATGCCTGTCTGAGAAGTTCTTTATACATAGTCCCAAGCGCTCCCTGATCAGACAGGGAACTTTCCATACCCCTGTACTGAAGAAACTGGGCACTCTGTTCAGAGAAGATCTGGTATGTCCTGTCAAAGGGGGTAAGATTCTCGACAAGACGGTTCTGATGGAACTGCGCACGACGTGACAGCACAGTTGTTACAAAAGCGACGCCAAAACTTCCTCCAAGGTTTCGGAGGAGGTTGTAGATTGCCGAGGCATTCCCCATATCCTCTTTCCTAATTCCTGACATAGTCATTGTGGTAAGCGGGATGAAGAAAAATCCCATACCGACGCCCAGAACAATTCTCGGCCAGATGACGGTATAAAAATCGGCTTCAAGGTTGAAGTTCGACATGAGATAGGTCGCATAGGCATTTACAACAATTCCAAAGGACAGAAGGGCTTTTGGATTTACTTTATTTACCAGACTTCCGGCTAAAGGAAGCGCTATTAACGTTGCAATACCTCCCGGACCTAAGACGAACCCTGCAAGGAATGATGTATATCCCATGAGGGTCTGGAGATAGATCGGGAGCAGGACTATACTCGCAAAAAGATTGAAGAAACCCAGAAACATTACAATATTCCCGGTACTGAAAGAAATATTTTTAAATGCCCTGAGATTGACTATCGGATGCTTGGCGTATAATTCATTTATCACAAAGGATATCATGGACAGTACGGAGATAATGCTTAACCATACAATGAAACTCGATGAGAACCAGTTTTCCTGCTGCCCTTTATCAAGGACTATCTGCAGGCAGCCGAGGCCAAGAGCAAGGAGCGCAAGCCCCCAGTAATCTATCTTCATCCTGGCCTGTTTCATATATGGCGGGTCCGTTATGAACAAAATAGTCAAAAGTACGGAGATGATCCCTATGGGTATATTGATAAAAAATATCCAGTGCCACGACCAGTTGTCGGTAATCCAGCCTCCCAAAAGAGGGCCGATGATAGGACCGAACATGATCCCGACCCCGAATGCCGCCATTGCTATCCCGTGCTGACGGGGAGGAAAGGTCTCGAGGAGGATCGACTGCGAGAGCGGCTGAAGGGCCCCGCCGCCGATTCCCTGGAGTATCCTGAAAACAACGAGACTCTGGAGACTCCAGGCAGCACCGCAGAGAAAAGAACTTATGGTAAAAACTGATATCGAAAGAATAAGATATTTTTTCCTGCCGAAAACTCTGCTCAACCAGCCTGTCATAGGTATTATGATCGCATTTGATACGAGGTAGGAGGTAATCGTCCATGTCGATTCGTCAATGCCCGCAGAAAGACTGCCCCGGATATGATCGAGAGACACGTTGACAACAGACGTGTCTATGATCTCGATAAGCGTGGGGAGCATTACGGTCAATGTAATGATCCATTTATTCATTTAATTATTTTATCTTAAATTCAAAATTCTGTACTGTTCGTCAGGAATTTATGAAGAACGAGGAAAAAACATAGAGAATAGTATTTAATTTGAGGATGGCGGCGTTGGGAAAAGGAGAGCAAGGAATTCTTCTGCTGTTAAAACCGGCAGGCTCCCTTTATTATAGCCAGGCTTATCTCTTGTTATGATGAATTCCACTTTTGCCTGAATAGCCGCATAATATTGTACAGCGTCTTCGAAATCCTTAAAGTCAGACGCCAAAGATAAATCTATTATCCTTTCATCTACCTGAGCAACTCTGAAAACAAGCCTTATTTTTTCAAGTGTCTTTAAGGCTTTTTCCCTGCCCAATTCTTTGGATAACAGATAGAAAAGCGTGGGGAAGCTTAATGCGCAAAGACAGCCCTTCAATTCCTTGTTTTCTATTTTTCTGAACAGGCGGGCAGATGGATAATAAAAGGGTTCCCGCTTTAAAAAAATGTCGAGGACGAAATTAATATCACAGAGAACTGATTTCAAAGATACTTTTCCTGTATGTGCTTCTTATAACTCCTGAGCAGTTCCTTCTTGCTCTTCTTTGTTGATAAAATCCCTGATACTTCGGATAAAACAGGAGATTCAACAAATTCCTTCTTCTGTTTCATTGCCAGTGATTTGAAGTAGTTTGAAACCATCCCTGAAAGACTCACCCCATGGGCCCTGGCAATTTTTTTTGCGTCTTTTATCAACCGTTCGTCCATTCTTAATGTTAATTTTACAGCCATCCGTTCATCTCACCTCCTGACGTATAATATTATTCATAATATACGTCATATGTCAAGGAGCACTCGCGGCACTTGCCGGAAAAATCCAAAAGCAGCGTTGTTTTAAGTCCAAACGTCTTCGCGGGAAAATCTTATATTTCAAGACACGACCCCGATGGGCATTCGCTCTGGATATTTAAACATACGGTTTACTCAATAGCTTGAGTAATTTTACTCAGTGTCGCCTACTCCGGCCAGATTTTGAATGCTGTCTTCCCGCGAATACGGTAAGTACTAAAACCTCTCCGATCAAGAGTGAATATCTCGACTACATCTATCTCTTCAGCAAGGGACACGAGGGTAGCATCTGCAAAATCCATTGGGATGTCCTCATACTTTTCCATGAGTGCAGATGCGCGAGATAAACTTTCCTTTGATTGGGGGATAAGAGTTGCTCCGCCTTTCAATAGAAAGTCAATGCAAGCCCGCTGAGCTTTTATTGATGGTCCGAGCAGATAAAGGGTCTCTGTGAGTACCGGCTCAGTGGTAAAAAGCTTACCTTTAAACTCTTTTAAAAAGGCAACGCAACGCTCGTGATTCTTTTCGCTTTTATCAAGCAACGCGACAAATACGCCAGTATCAAACAGCAAGCTACGCATGCCGCTTCATTTTCCTCAAAAGGTGCTCCCGGTGTGACTCCCCGAGGTCAGAGATGCCGCTCGAAACACTTCCAAGAAGGCTCTTTACCCTATCATAGGGGCTACTCTCGTCTTCCCCCTCAGCTTGTTTAACGAATCTCTCTAATGCCATTCTTACGATATCAGCCCGCTTTAAGTGAAGCTTTTTAGCGATCATTGAGATGCCTTTTTCAAGATTATCAGGCAATCTGACTGTTAGTTGAGAGTTCATACTATATACCCTCCTATTACAAGATATTTCATTGTAATGCATTGCAATGCATCTGTCAAGAAGGGGTGTGTGTTTTCCGCGGAAAGAATTTTTGGAAGCTCTCCGGGTCGGAGAATATTCCTGAGGGGCTTTCAGAATAACGGCCTTAATGTCAAACAATATAGGATGTGTCCCTGGATATTTGATTGCACCTCCACACATCAGAAGTTGCAATAGTCTATCACCTGCCTATTCCGGCCCAAATCGACCAGTCATTCCGGAGCAAGTCGACCACTGATTCCGGGGCATTCCGTCCAGTGATTCCGCTCTGAAGCCTACCACTTTACTGGTGAGGCCGGAACAGATGGCCGGTATGGATCGGGACGAAGCAAGTTCTACGTGGACGCATAGTCTTAGCTGGATAAAATCCGTCATTCTACACTCTTATCACGATTCGAGGAGGAAGAATGGCGGCAGAAAGAGTATCCATGCGAAAGACGAAAGAGATTTTACGATTATATTTTGGGATAAGGCTGAGGAAGCGTCAGGTAGCGCGTTCCTGCAACATCTCCCACAGCACGGTAGCTGATTATGTGCGAAGGGCGGAGGCAGCGGGGATTGGATGGCCGCTGCCTGAATGGCTCGATGAAGCAACCCTTGAGGCAAAGCTTTTTCCCGGCAAGACAATCCTCATCCCGTTAGAGAAACCCCTTCCTCAGTGGACGGATATACACAAAGAACTGAAGAGAAAAGGCGTAACCCTACAGCTTTTGTGGATCGAGTACAAGCAGCAATATCCCGAAGGATATCAGTACAGCCGGTTCTGCGAGTTGTACCAGAGATGGGCGGAAACCCTCGATCTTTCTCTGAGGCAGGAGTATCGGGCAGGGGAGAAGCTGTTTGTAGACTTTGCCGGCAAAGGGATTGAAGTGATAAATCCTCTTACCGGGGAGATCAAAGAGGCGGAGATCTTTGTTGCAGTGCTCGGGGCAAGCAATTACACCTATGCAGAGGCCTTGGAGTCACAGGATATCCCGTCATGGATCAAAGCCCATATCCATGCGTTTGAATATTTTGGCGGTGTCGCCAGGATTACAATACCCGATAATCTTAAGTCGGGAGTATCGAAGGCATGCCGGTATGAACCGGACCTCTCTCCGACCTATCAGGATATGGCCGAGCATTACGGGACTGCCGTCATCCCGGCACGGGTTGCAAGACCGAAGGACAAAGCCAAGGTCGAGGCCGGCGTTCTTCTGGTCACCAGATGGATCACAGCAGCCCTCAGACATCACGCCTTCTTCAGCATCCGGGAAGTCAACGACAAGGTCACGGAACTCCTTGAACGCCTCAACACAAGAAAGTTCAAAAAACTGGATAGCACGCGAAGGGAATTGTTTGAAACACTGGACAAACCGTCACTGCTCCCATTGCCTCAAACACGGTATCAGTACGCTGAATGGAAAAAAGCGAGAGTGCATATTGATTATCACATCGAAGTGGACGGACACTTCTACAGCGTGCCCTATCAGCTTGTTAGAAAGGAGGTAGAGGCAAGGCTGACGGCACAGACGGTAGAGGTTCTTTATAAGGGCAATCGTATTGCTACCCATCGGCGGAGTTATGAAAAAGGCAGGTTTACCACTGTCCCTGAACACAGACCGGAGAAACACAGGAAATATTATGAATGGACCCCGGCACGGATAATCCAGTGGGCGGAGAAGACCGGACCTGAGACGGCGGCCGTAGTTGATCACATCCTCTCCAGCAGAGCCCACCCCGAACAGGGATATCGCAGTTGTCTGGGCATCTTCAGTCTTGCAAAGAAATACAGTCAGGAGCGGGTAGAAGCTGCCTGCAGACGGGCCGTTGCGATTAAATCATGCTCATACAAAAGCGTCAAATCTATTTTAGATACCGGGTTCGACCAGCAGCCGCTACCGGAAGAAAAGGAGGTGAAGCCTATAGAACATGAAAATATACGGGGAGAAGGCTACTACTGCTGAAACCGGCCTTCCCAGAAGCCCCAGGATGAACGATCAGGAAACGACCAAAGGGTAATCTACCCTGAGAACAATGAAGGAGGATTAGAATTGATACAACAAACCCTTGAGAAACTCTCTCAGATGAGACTGCACACAATAGCGGATGCGCTAAGGGATCAGCTTCAGCAACCGTCTCTTCAGGAATTAAGTTTTGAAGAACGGATCGCGATGCTGGTAGACCGTGAATGGATATCAAGAGAAAACAGAAAACTTCAGAGGAGATTGAAGGCTGCCCGGCTGAAGCAACAGGCTTCGGTAGAGGATATCGACTTCCGGCATCCCAGAGGACTGGACAAATCCGTGATGCTGACGCTGTCCAATTGCAATTGGATCAGAAACCACCAGAACGTCATTGTCACAGGACAAACCGGTATCGGTAAGTCCTACCTCGCTGAGGCATTAGCCCAGAAGGCATGCCGTGAAGGCTTTGCCGCTCTGTATTACCGATCATCCCGTCTCTTCAGAGAACTGGCAGTTGCGCGGGGTGACGGTAGTTATGGAAAGCTGCTCGGCAAACTGGCAAAGACAGATCTTCTGGTTGTGGATGACTGGGGCTTGTCTATACGCATCTTCTTTTAGCAAATCACTTGCAAATGTAGAACAGAAAAGGGTTTAGGGGTGATTTAACATTTCTAATGTAGCCAGTAAATACAGTTATATAGCTTGACATGATATGATGTAATGTGTATAATAGTAGCCATGAGAGCAAAAAGGACGCCCCGCATGCACCTGGAGATCCAGAAATATGGTCAAACGTACTCCGGCCTCATCCGCACCACGTTCCGCGAAGGCGACAAGATCAAACACACAACACACGGCAGGATAAAAGACAAAAGCTATGAAGAGTTGAAGCTGTTACAGGCTGCCTTTAGAGGCGATGCAATAATAAAGAGTTCTCAGGGCGCCCATAAGATCACTGAATCAAAGGAATACGGGGCATCATATGCCGCATTGCAGTTAGCAAAGGAACTGCAATTAGATAAGGCTATTTATTCAAAGCCGACAGAGCAGTGGGTCAAGGACTGTCTGGCGATGATTGTGGGCCGTCTGATATATTCCGGCAGCAAGTTATCCCTGTCTCACCGGTGGAAGGACACGGCATTATGGGAGCTGTGCGGAGTACAGGGCGAGGTTGATGTGGACAATCATTGCTATGAGGCTATGGACAAGCTATTGCAGAGACAGAGGGCGATACAAGATACCTTGGCAAGGCGACATCTTCGCAATGGGGCTCTGGTTCTCTATGATATAACGAGCAGTTATTTTGAAGGGCAATACGAGGACAGCGATATTGTAGCGTTTGGATATAATCGTGACGGCAAACGCGGACATGAGCAGATGGTCATAGGGCTTCTGTGCAGTTCTGAAGGCTGTCCTGTGGCACTGGAGGTTTTCCCCGGCAACACACAGGATGCCGCAACCGTGGTAAACAAGATAGCCGAACTACAAAAGACCTATGGGATACAGGAGATTATTTTTGTAGGCGACAGGGGGATGGTGACACGGGCAAATTACGAGAAGGTAAAGGATGTAGAAGGCCTCAGTACGATATCGGCCTTGACGCATCGTCAGATAGTGGAACTGCTGAACCGCAAGCTTATACAGGTGGATATGTTTGACGAAAAGCATATAGTGGAGGTGATTGACCCTGACAATACAGGGCAGCGGTATTGTTTATGCCGGAATCCTAAGAGTGCCGAAAGAGAGACCAGGACCCGCAAGGCCTTGCTGGACGCTACGCGCACGGCCTTGGAGAAGATATCGCAATCCAAACGGAAGGGGACGCCTGAGGCCATAGGCAAAAGAGTCGGCAAGGTGTTCGCCAAAACAAAGATGGAGAAGTTTGTGCAGTGGGAAGTAAAAGAGGGGTGCCTGCTGTGGAGCTTTAAAGAGGACAAGGTATATGCGGAGCAGCTTCTGGATGGCTGTTATATAATTAATACGGATGTTCCTGCGGAGCTTATGGACAAGCAGGAGATCGTTGCCTCTTACAAGAAGCTTGCGCTGGTGGAACAGGCCTTTAGAAATCTTAAGACCGTGCAGCTTGAAATTCGTCCTGTTTACCACAAGACAGATGATCGGATCCGCTGCCACGTCTTTCTCTGCATGCTTGCCTATTATATCCAGTGGCATATGAATCAAAGGCTGAAACCTTTATTTCAATCAGACGGCAAAAACAAATACCGCAGATGGACCTTCGAAAATGTAATTGAGAGATTGAAGAGTGTGCGCAGGGAAATTGTGACCGTAGAAGATACCAACTGCAGGGTTGTCAGCACTCCCGATGAAGAGCAAAAGAGAATACTGGATCTGCTGAAGGTAACGCTGTAGCCATATTCCGGAAATGCAAAACTGCCTTCAAATCATTGCTGGGCACGGGTTTCTATGTGGGTTTGAAAAAGAAAATGCGTCTATATTGAATGACGCCGAACGTAGAGACTTCCTTGAGATCATGGAAGACCGTCACGGCATCCGTTCAACCGTTATCACAAGCCAGTACCCTGTTGCAAAGTGGCATGAGCTGATCGGCGAACCAACGCTCGCTGATGCTATCCTCGATAGAATCGTACATAATGCACATAAGATTATTTTGAAGGGTGAATCATTGAGAAAAACAAAAGCAAAATTGACTCAATCCGGCCAGGAAAAGTAAGATAACAACACCAGCTTCGCTATGCGTTCTCAACTGGACGGAATCATGCGGAATAGATGGTCGACTTCAGTGGAATAGGCAATCACCTTCTTAAATGGCTTTGAACTGTTTTCTGTAAGAGTTTTTCAACAGCCTGGCAAGGGCCGACCCCGCAGTCTGTTATATAAAACAACTTGTTCGGGAAGACTATATGTTCTAATGCGCAGCGTTCAGGTTATGCCTTTGTTAATGCTTTTGATCATCGTGTTTTTCCTTGTAAATCAGTTTTCCAACCTCATCGAGTCTCCGGTAGAGACGCGCCCGCTCTTGATGCGAAATTCGCCCGTCATCCTCCTTCATGCTTGCCCTTTCTTTTCTCACATCGTCAAGTTCGCGCTGGACTCTTCCCGCCTCCTTCCGTGTGAGTGCGCCCGAACTAATCCCTGCGTCGATCCTCTCTTGAAGCACATCGATTCGTTCCCTGATACTGCTCTGACGTTCCGCCGCATATGAATCAGTAGATCCCGCGACAACGCAAAACATACCGAGAAACGCCACCAAAACAATAAAAGAGACTTCTTTTCACTATGCATGTGCCTATTCCACTGTCATAAAAATTAAACTTCCGCTTTTCTATTTGAGCACAAATACGACCAAAAAACAATAGGACACATTCACACGGATGCCTCTTCTGCGTTGGGTGTCTCACTCGAGCGCCTCCGAATGGTCAGCCGCCCGAACCGATCGGTGTTTATGCAGACAGGCCTAATTCGACCGCAAACTTGCTCAATAGACTTTATCGCAGACCGTTATCTGTAACTGTCCTTGCGCGACTCG
>CAVZMO010000021.1:0-58345 GCA_963776195.1 Thermodesulfovibrionales bacterium | reverse complement strand
TCCCGCAGCAGCAACCTCAAAAGCCCTTTTCGCGTGCTCCTGGCCTTTGACATCGACAAAATCGTCCTCATACACGGAGTTTTCTTCCATTGCATGATGGACATCCACATCGAAAGGTTTGAAGAGTGTCGCGTCTTTCAGGAAATCTATTACCTCGGGGAGACTTTTCAACCCAAAAACGGGCACCCCTTTAACTACAGCAGCCTCAGGTGCGTTTTCCTCGGGGAGAATGATCCCCTTTAACCCAAGCTCTCTTGCCTTCATGGCCATCGATAGAGCACCCCTTACAGTCTTTATAGCCCCGTCCAAAGAAAGCTCTCCCGTGAAAAGATATCCTTCAATTAAGCCCGTTTCTATCACACCCTCGGCTGCAATAATTCCGATAGCTATCGGGAGATCAAAAGATGAGCCTTCTTTCTTCAAATCACCGGGTGCGAGATTAACGGTAATTTGTTTTAGCGGGAAATGAAAGCCGATATTCTTGAGGGCCGCCCTGACCCTGTCCCTCGATTCTTTGACCGCTGCATCCGGCAGCCCCACCATCGAGAAATGAGGAAGGCCCCTTGAAGTTATATCCACTTCTACATCAACGAGGTGTGCTTCAATACCTATAATACTTGCGCTGAGAGCTTTTGATAGCATAAGCTTAATTATATTTTTAACCGCTCCAAAAAGCAATATGGTAAAATATAACCTGTTTTTTTCATAAGGAGAATTGATGACGAAAGTACCGGTAAGTATCGAAGAAGAGATGAAGGGTTCTTACCTCGATTACGCGATGAGCGTAATCATAGGGAGGGCATTGCCCGAGGTCAGAGACGGACTGAAACCCGTTCAGAGAAGGATCCTCTATGCGATGTTCAGGGAAGGTCTGCTCCCCGGCAGGAAGTATTCCAAATCCGCCGGCGTCGTGGGCGAGGTCTTAAAAAAATATCACCCCCATGGTGACACGGCGGTTTATGATGCGCTTGTCAGACTCGCCCAGGATTTCAATATGCGTTATCCTCTCGTCGACGGGCAGGGCAATTTCGGCTCTGTTGACGGAGATCCGGCTGCCGCCTACAGGTACACAGAGGCAAAACTTGCGGCGATTGCAGAGGAACTGCTCGCAGACATAGACAAGGATACGGTCGGCTTCATCCCGAATTTTGATGAAACAACGGAGGAGCCTTTGGTCCTTCCTTCGAGGGTCCCGAACCTGATCATAAACGGCTCATCGGGAATCGCCGTCGGTATGGCGACCAATGTTCCTCCGCACAATCTCGGAGAGATTATAGACGGGCTTGTGCTGCTGCTCGACGATCCCGAGACCACATTAAAAGACCTCATGTCCCGGATTAAAGGTCCTGATTTTCCAACAGGAGGTATCATCCACGGGACTGACGGCATTGTTCAGGCTTACAATGAAGGAAGGGGTCTTATCAAGGTCAGGGCAAAGGCAAGGATAGAGCGTGAGTACAGAGGCGGCGAAAATATCATTATCACAGAACTCCCTTATCAGGTGAACAAGTCGCGGTTAATCAAGAATATTGCAGAGCTTGTGAGGGAAAAAACGATTGAGGGGATATCCGAACTCAGGGATGAATCGGACAGGGACGGTATCAGGGTTGTCGTGGAACTCAAGAGAGGTGAGATTGCCCAGGTTATCCTGAACAACCTCTATAAACACACCCAGATGGAGACGACCTTCGGGATCATCATGCTCGCCCTCGTAAATGGCCAGCCCCGGGTATTAAAACTCAAGGAACTCCTCAAGCACTTCTTGCAGCACAGGAGGGATGTCGTCCTCAGGAGGACGCGTTTTGAACTGAGAAAGGCGGAAGAACGGGCGCACATCCTGGAAGGCCTGAAGATCGCCCTCGATTATCTCGACGAGATAATTGCCCTCATCCGGAGATCAAAAAACCCTGAAGAGGCAAGAACCGGTTTAATGAGGGATTATCCCTTGTCGGAGATACAGGCACAGGCCATCCTCGATATGAGACTCCAGAGGCTGACCGGACTCGAGAGGGAAAAGATCGTACGGGAATATACAGAGACGTTAAAAGAGATAGAGAGGCTCAAGGCGATACTCGAAAACGATGCTCTCGTTTCACAGATCATTAAGGACGAACTCCTCGATATCAGGAACAAGTATGCGGATGAGAGAAAAACCGAGATCACCGCTGAGACTAAGGAAATTACCATCGAAGATCTTATAACGGATGAAGAGATGGTCATCACCTTTTCCCATCAGGGATACATAAAAAGAAACCCCTTAAGCGCATACAGGAGCCAGCGCCGCGGCGGCAAAGGCTCGATGGGGATGGAGACAAAGGAAGAGGATTTTGTGAGCGAACTCTTCATAGGAGCTACGCATGATTACATGCTCTTCTTTTCCAACCTTGGCCGGCTCTACTGGCTGAAGATATACCAGATACCGGAAGCGGGCAGGGCCGCAAAAGGCAAGGCACTGGTAAATGTGCTCGCTCTTACGGAGGGCGAAAGGATCACGACTGCCCTTCCGGTCCGCGATTTCAAGGAAGGCTTTCTCGTAATGTTCACAAAGAACGGTACAGTCAAAAAGACCGCTTTAGAGAAATACAGTAACCCGCGTGGCAAAGGGATCATCGCCATAACGACTCGATGAAGGTGATGAACTCATCGCCGTAAAGAAGACCAACGGGAAAAGCGATCTTATTATAGGCACGAGAAACGGCCTTTCCATAAGATTCAATGAGGAAGAGGTGCGCGAGACGGGACGAACTGCAATGGGTGTCAGAGGCATCAGACTTATGAACGGCGATGAGGTGGTCTCTGCCGAGGTGGCAGAGGAAAGGACAGCCCTCCTTACCGTCACGGAGAAGGGATTCGGGAAACGTTCGAATATATCGGATTATCCCGTTCAGGGCCGTGCGGGGAAAGGCGTAATTTCGATCAAGATCACAGAAAAAGGCGGCAAAGCGGTCGGACTCATGCAGGTAAGAGACGAGGATGAGGTCGTAATGATCACCAGTTCGGGGAAACTTATCAGGACCCTCGCAGGAAACATTTCGCTGCACGGAAGGAATACACAGGGGGTAAAGCTCATGGATGTCGAAGGTGATGATAAGATTGTGAGCATCGGAAAGGTTGCGGAGAGGGACTAAATTTCCGGCTTCTCCAGTTTATCTTTTTTGCTCCTGGAAGAAATTTTTAGTACTTCAGATATGAAACTCAACGATATCCTTGTCTTTCAGAACATGAGTTTTCTCTACTCTTTGGCCATCGAACTTTGCGGAACCCCATACCCTTGCAAACTTCAGGTTAAATATAAAATCCTTATGGATAAAACTTGCGAGATCCAGCACGGTTGAGCCCGATGGTATGGTAAATGGTGTTGATCGGTCGGGGTCTTTTCCCGGGGGTTTCGAGTAAACCCTTATAATCCCTGATATCTCGAATATCGCGCGCTTGAGTTCTTCCAGGTTCTCTTTTTTCAGGGCAGAAATAGAAATGCAGCGATAGATATCCCCAAGTTTTTCTCTCAGCCTGTTAAAGGTTCCCTCGGTAAAAGGGAAATCACTCTTATTCGCAGCAAGAAGAACCTTTTTGGGTACGCCGGCGGGTGATTGGAGATCCGAGTTTGGGACAGAGGAGATTATATGGATATTCCATCGGCTGAGCTGCTCTATCAGGAGCTCCACCTGGATTTCAGAATCTTCCGTGAGGTCTGCAACGAGCAAAAGTGCATCGGCATATCGAATGATCCCGGATACCCACCCATCGGTTGACTCGTTTCCGATCGGAGGAAGGTCAACAAGCTGGAACTGTATATCTTCAAAATGCATCATTCCCGGCAATGGAGAAAGTGTTGAAAGCGGATACTCCGCAATCACAGGGTTTGCTTTCGTAAGGCAGGCCAAAATGGAGGATTTACCGGAGTTCGGGAAGCCAACGAGTGCCACCTGCGCAGCGCCTTCTTTTTGAACTACATAAAGATCAGCCTTGCCCCCTTTCTTTTTGCTGGCCATCTCCTTTCTCAGATGAGAAAGTCTTCTCCTTAAATCAGCCCTCAGCTTGTCCGTTCCCTTGTGTTTCGGAACGGCGGCTATCAGTTCTTCAAGTGCAGCAACCTTTTCGGCAGATGTTGAAGCCTGTTTATATTTTTTTTCAGACTCGAAATATTCTGGTGGAAGATTGGCCGGCATCTCTATTTACCTTATTCTATTATATCAACCCCCAAAATGCAGTTTTCGGGTCAATGAATCCCTTCAAGAATGCGGAATTAATAATTTCCCACAATAGGGTTCAAAAATGTTGGATTATTTTCAGTAAGATTAAAAAAGATAGCGGCAGGAGTCAACTCCTGCCGCTATTAAGGGGGGAGTTTTTGTCAACGATTAAAAAACATTCCAAATGGAACGTAGCGTAATATTATTACGCTATAGCTTAATATTTAATCAAGGGATAAATTAGCAATTACTAATTTAAAATATTTATTTGATTATAAGAAAGATTAAAAAGGAGCGAATTCTACAGTTTCTTAAGGCACTGACTGACTCTGAAATATTTGAAGCCTTCTCTATTTTCCTTTGAAAAGATAAGGGGTTCTTGTTTCTCATCCATGAACAATACGATGTCATCTTTGACTATGAACTTTTTGATCGAAAAACCCTGAGGCAACAAAACAAAGACCGTATCACCACTCGCAACTTCCTTGTTCGGTTCGATCAAAATCAGATCGCATGTCTCCAATCCGCAGCACGACACCAGGCCTTTGGCAGTGATGTAGAAAGCACTAGGATCAGTGGTCGTAGCGTACTCGAATGCAGTGGCAACCAAAGCGGGATAGTCTAAATCCATAAGGTCGGCCCACTCCTGAACCTTCATCTCGTCCAGAACGGGCACCTTCCGCGAAATCAAGACTCTGTCGGATATATCCGAAACATCCGATTCCATCATCAAGAGAGCGTCCAGTGGAACTTCCAACGACTTTGACAGCTTTAACAGTGTTTCACGCCCCGGTCTTCTTATCCCCGTAATCAACTGACTGACATAAGCACAGCTTACCCCCATTCTCTGAGCGAGAGTGATGGCCTTTATGCCTCTCGATTTCATAAGCTTTCTGAGTCTTTCACCAAAAGTCATACGTAACATTATAATATATACACTAAAATTTTTTAATATTTGCTTATTTATGCTGCTTAATCGATGCGCGCAATAAACATACTTGTATAATTAGCATAGGATATATTTTTATTCTTAAATAACGGTCCACTGCTGGGGGAGAAAAAGCCTCTCGTAGGTCATCAGGGCGAAACTATCGGTCATGCCTGCTATGAAGTCGCATACCTTGCGGTGCTTGTCGAGTTTTCTTTCACCGGGGATATCGATAAACACCTCTTCCGGATGTTCGAGGTAATATGCATATAAATCACGAAGAATCTTTTTTGCCTTGTTAAATTCTTTCAACAAATTATCACCCTCATAGACCCTGTCAAAGAGAAAATCCCTGAGCATATAGATGGAGGACGATACGTCATCGCTCATGCAAAGGTCTTCCAGATTTGTTTTCACCGAGCTATAAACAAAGTCCTTTACCATGGCATCTATCCTTTTTGCATGGGTATCGCCAAGCGTCTTTGTAATATTTTTTGGTATATCCGATTTCTTGATTACTCCGGCCCTGAGCGCATCATCAAGATCATGGTTGAGATAAGCGATGACATCCGAAACGCGCACCACCTGGCCCTCAAGGGTAGCGGCCTTGTCCGCCTCTGCCCCGGGTATGATTCTGCCTTTTCCCTTCGAGTGTTTCGCAATCCCATCTCTTACCTCATAGGTAAGATTCAGACCCTTGCCGCCCTTTTCGAGGAAATCTACGACCCTGAGGCTCTGCTTGTAATGATCAAAACCGCCCGGATGGATCTCCCTCAGGATAGCCTCCCCGGCATGACCGAACGGCGTGTGGCCGAGGTCATGACCCAACGCTATGGCCTCTGTTAAGTCCTCGTTTAACCTCAATGCCCTCGCTATTGTCCTTCCGATCTGAGACACCTCGAGGACGTGCGTAAGGCGCGTTCGGTAATGGTCACCTCTTGGTGCAAGGAATACCTGTGTTTTGTGCTTCAGCCTCCTGAATGCCTTTGAATGGATAATCCTGTCTCTGTCCCTTTGAAAGCATGCCCTTATGTCACCTTCTTTTTCGGGTCTCAATCTGCCTTTGCTCTGAGAGCTCAGGCACGCCTTCGGGTGAAGGACCTTCCTCTCGATTTCCTCTGTCTGTTCACGGATGGTCATGTCCTCTTACCTGATTACCTCAACGCCCATATATGGCCTTAAGATTTCCGGCACAACCACACTTCCGTCTTTCTGCTGGTAATTTTCAAGAACCGCCACCAGGGTTCGGCCAATCGCGAGGCCTGAGCCGTTCAAGGTGTGCACAAACTCAGTGCCCTTTTTCCCTTCCCGCTTGAACCTTATACTCGCCCTTCTTGCCTGGAAATCGGTGAAATTCGAGCATGAAGAGATCTCCCTGTACCTCTGTTGACCCGGCAGCCATACCTCAAGGTCATAGGTCTTTGCCGCCGAGAAACCCAGGTCCCCGGTACAGAGTGCGACAATCCTGTAAGGAAGCTCCAGCTTTTGAAGGACCTCCTCGGCGTCCCTGGTCAAAGATTCGAGTTCATCAAAAGAGTTCTCCGGTTTTACAAATTTAACGAGTTCCACCTTATTGAACTGATGCTGCCTGATGAGGCCCCTCACATCCTTTCCATAGGAACCCGCCTCCCGTCTGAAACAGGGGGTGTATGCCGTATAATAAATCGGGAGATCTTTTTCGTTCAGGATCTCGTTCCTATGGATATTCGTTACGGGCACCTCTGCCGTCGGAATGAGATAAAACTCCGGGTCGGATATGGTGAACAACTCATTGGCGAATTTAGGAAGCTGTCCCGTCCCCGTCATGCTGTCTCTATTCACAATTATCGGGGGGAAAACCTCTTTATATCCCTTTGCCGTGTGCAGGTCCAGCATGAAGTTCATCAAGGACCTCTCAAGTCTGGCTCCAAGCCCTTTTGTCAATGAAAACCTGGCACCGGCAATCTTAGACGCCCTCTCAAAGTCGATAATGTCAAGTATCGTGCCGATATCCCAGTGATTCAAGGGCTCAAAATCAAATCTTCTCGGCTCACCCCATTTCCTTATCTCAACGTTCCCGGTCTCATCCTTTCCGACGGGCACCGATCCATCGGGAATATTGGGGATGTTCAATAAAAACTCATTGGCACTCTCTTCAATGATCTTGAGCTGCTCGTCAAGTTCCTTAATCCTGTCTGAAACCAGTTTCATCTCATTAATAAGGGCTGAGGCATCCTGCTTGCGGGTTCTTAATCTCCCTATGTCTTCTGAAACGATATTGCGCTTGTTCCTCAGTTCTTCAGCTTGTCTGAGCAACGGTCTCCTTTGTTCTTCAAGGTTTAAGAATTCATCAAAAGACAGGGAACAATTCCTGTTCTCCAATGATATTTTTGCAATATCGATGTGTTCTCTCACAAATTTTGCATCGAGCATCATGCTTCTCCTTTCAAAATAAGCTGCTATTTGGCCAGGCGGATGTCAAGGAATCGAAGCTATGCCTTCAATCTCAACAACCTTATCTTTTGAAGAGTTTCCCCGGATAATTTTTATTGCGGTTTTTCTGATGCCGAACTCTTCCGAAAGAATACCTATGAGCTCCTCGTTTGCAGCCCCCCCGACGGGTGGTGCGTTGACCCTTATTTTAAGGGTATCGCCCATAACCCCTGAAATGCCTTTCCTCGAAGATCTCGGCTCCACTTTTATCTTTATTGTTACACCTTTCTTTGACCTTTTGAAGGGCATTTCCATAACAAGATTAATGTTACCATAATGAACGACTATCTGCAGCAAGTACAAGGGAGTATAATGTAGTCAGTAGCACGGCAGAAGAATCCGGAAAATAAAAAACGGTAATAGGTCATACCGGGGAGACATATTTGAGAGAACAGGACATTTTTGATGAGATCCTGGATTTAGGTAAGAGGCGAGGAACTCTCACCTATGATGAGATAAACAGCGCTTTTCCTTCAGAATACTTCTCCACGGATGAATTAGAAGATCTTATGGATCTTCTCCACGATGCGGGGGTTGAAGTTGTAGATGATCATGAATCGGACACTGATGAGGAAGAAAGCTTGGTCTCGGAAGGAAAAGAAGAGCATGAAGAAACAGAGGACATTGTTCAAACATATTTCCATTCGATGGGGAATATCTCGATACTCACAAGACAGGAAGAAATAGATCTCGCCAAGAGACTGGAAGAAGGAAACGCGATAATTACGGAAATTGTTGCGACACTGCCCCTCTACAAGAACCTCGAAAAACGATCAGACTGCGAAGACAAAGAGGGGTTGAATAATTCAGAAGGGGAAAAAGCCGGGGCATATGAAATGACCTTGCAAATACTTGAAAATCTTATGATAAAAATAGCAATAGCAGATGGAAAAATTGCGAGATACGGGACCTTAAAAAACCTGAAAAGAACAAGAAAAGAAAAAAAGAAGCGCGGTATCGATTCTGTGCAACTCAACTCTCTTGCAGCAGCGGTCCAAAATGAGTATAAGCTGGTTGAATCAGAGACCGGAATCGGGATTGATGAATTAAGGGCCAAGTGGGACAGGATAACAAGGGCAAGGACCCTTATCGGCGAATCAAAGAGTGAATTGATAAATCACAATCTGAGACTGGTTGTGAATATCGCCAAGAATTATATTGGAAGAGGTCTTTCCTTCCTTGACTTTATTCAGGAAGGCAATATCGGTCTCATGAAAGCTATAGATAAGTTCGACTATAAAAGGGGATTCAAATTCAGCACATATGCAACCTGGTGGATAAGACAGGCAATAACGAGGGCGATTATGGACCAGACGAAGACTATCAGGGTCCCCGTACATATGATGGAATTACATAACAAGGTCACCAAAGCATCGAGAGAACTGACGCAACAGCTTGGAAGAGAGCCGGGCAAAGAAGAAATTGCCGAAAAATTGAAAGTGCCGACCCTAAAAATTGAAGAAGTATTCAAGGCCGTACAGGACCCGATAGCTCTGCAAACTCCCGTTGGTGAAGAGGGTACAACCATTGAGGAATTTATCGGCGACAAGAACAGTCTTTCTCCGTATAGTAATGTCGAACAAAACAGGATCACAGAGCAGGTACTAAAGGTCCTGCATACCTTGACTCCGAGGGAAGAGAAGGTAATCAGAATGAGATTCGGCATAGGAGCGAAAAGAAACCATACTCTCGAAGAGGTGGGAAGACATCTTTCTGTGACACGTGAGCGGGTGAGACAAATAGAAGCTAAAGCCATGCGGAAACTTAGCCATCCCAATAGACTCACGGCACTGAAGCTCTTAAGAACCACTTTATAGAATGCCTCTGATATCTCAAGCAACTATCCAGGATCGTTCCTGAATCAAAGCAGCTTGCTGCACATCTGTAAAATCAACCCGCACACAAAATGATCGATAACCGCCCAAATAGCATCGTTGGTAACCATCAAGAAATGACAAGAATTAGGGCATATTTCCTGAGAAAAAGACAAATTGCCTTATAGAGTTCCGGTCTTCATTATTATTTACCAACAAAAACAAAACGTTAGGGTCTGGCACTCCTTTTGCTATTTCCTCATTAAGAAATATAAGGAGGTGGTCGGGCATAGATAATGAGTAATTCGTCAGACAGGGTCTCTCAAAAGGCATGAAAACACATATTAAGAAGAAGGAGGACAAAGATGGTTAGTCACGTAAAAGAAACCGAAGAAATGGAAAAAATTTTCAAAGAATGGATGTCCCTGGAGGATGAGACGATCAGAATTGCAAAAGATCTGCACTCCAAATCGGATAACGCTTTCATTAAGGTGAACATGGAGATGATCAGACGTGATTCGGAGAAACATAAGGCAATGCTGCAGTATGCCATCGATAGCGTGACGAAGGAAGCGGGTCATTTGGCGCCGGATGATCTTATTCCACTCGCCGGGGTTCTGGACAAACATCTCCAGGCTGAAGCCAGGTCTATGGGACTTGCGAATACCGCCTTGACGAAAAACAAGGATATGTTCGTCGGCTACATCGTCTCCTATCTGCTGGCTGACGAAGTGAAGCATCATGAGATGCTGACAAGGCTGGATCATATGAAAGGAAAGGTATATCCCTACGGAGCGACCAGGGAAGAGCGTATCGCTTGTCCAAAATAATTTCAGAAACTTGCTCTGTTCATAGCCTTCGATCTAAGGCAGGATTTTCTCCTGCCTTATTTTTTGTTAAGACAACCTCCTGGATTGCAGGAAATCTTTCAATTTGTCAGGGCTGTAAATGGGTTCATAGCACACATCGTGAGAGCAAGGTACCGCACAGCCTTTGTCTTCCCCATAGACGGTACTCACATAAGGACGAAAGGATGAAAGGGCGGCCTTGGCCAGTTCTTCCTTTGGCGCTGCTTGCAGGGTAAGCTTGATCATATGAAAATATGCATCCAGCCCGCAAAAATAATATCCCGCATGGATGTCTGAATCCTTTGCCTCCGAAGAAAAGGTTTTCAATGAAGTCTCTGCATGGGCGTAATATGTATTCTTCTCTGTCATAAAATAAAGCTTAAGCAAAAGGATGATGCCAAGGGAGTTCGCAGACGGATGGGGAAGGTCCTCGATCCCCTTGAGCCTCATGTCGATAATCTCTTTTTCCGTATCGAAAAAACCGCCTCCATCCTTATCCCAGAATTTATTTATACAAGACCCCATAAGATTGTCTGCTTGAAGGAGATAAGAGGAATCCCCTGTTGTCTCATACGCAGCAATGAGCGCATCAATCAGATGGACGTAGTCATCCAGGACGGCTTTTACACCTTCTGTGTGAAATAGTTCATCACCGATAAAATAACTGTCGATTATCCTACGGAGGCTTTTCAGCGCAAGATCTTTCACATCTTTTCTCCCCAGCACTCTGAAAGCCTTCAGGTGTGAAGAAATCAGCATGCCATTGAGGGATGTATACAATGTTTTATCTACAAAGGGAGGTTTTCTGCTGTTTCTATGGTCAAGCAATTTTTTCTTTCCCGCCTGTATTATTCTGGAAACAAGACGGACATCCATCCCTGTCCCCTTAGCAATCTCCGATGCTTCCTTTGAAACAAACAAAACCTTCTTTGATTCATCGTGATGCATGGCGCCTCTCTCGTCAAAGAGATGAAGCGATAGGACTTTGTATTCCTCGTCATCCAGGGCTTTTCTGAATTCCTCCTCTGTCCAGGTGAAATATCCGCCTTCGTCTTCCGGAACAACATCGGCATCCTGGCTCACAAAAAAACCTCCGCCGGGATCGGAGAGAACACTGCCGGTAAAAAACAGGATCCCTTCGGCAACCTCTTTGAAATACTTGTTTCCGAATACGGAAAACGCATCAAGGTAATTTCTTAAATGCCACGCATTGTCATCCGCCATCTTCTCAAAATGAGGGATAATCCATGCTTCATCAACAGAATATCTGTGGAAACCGCCCCCGATCTGGTCGTGAAAACCGCCGTCGGCCATCGATTCGAGGGTTTTTTTTACCGCAAACCCGACGGATTCCTTTCCCGTGAAGAAATATCTGTTTATGAGAAATTCGATGGCGCCGGGCATCGGAAATTTAGGGAATGAACCGAACCCGCCGTGCTGAGGATCAAACCGGGAAAGGACGGCTGTTACAGCCTTATCGATTGCGAGCTTGCCTACTTCTCCGGCCCTTACGGGCTTAGACTTGACGGAATTTAGGATCCTCCGGCTATACTCGGTTATTTCTTCTCTCTTGGAATTATAGAGATCTATTATCGCCCTCAACACCCGCTTAAACCCCGGCCTGCCGAAACTGTCTTCGGGAGGGAAATAGGTCCCCCCGAAAAAAGGTTTTTTGTCGGGTGTCAGAAACACGCTGAGGGGCCAGCCCCCTCCTGAGCCCATGGCATGAACAGACTGCTGGTACCTCTTGTCTATATCGGGTCTTTCGTCCCTGTCAAGCTTTATGGCAATGAAATTTTCATTGAGGAGCTTTATGACTGCTTCGTCTTCAAAGCATTCCTTTGCCATGACGTGGCACCAATGGCACCAAACAGCACCCGAACTGAGGAATACCGGCTTGTTTTCACGCCTTGCAGCCTCGAATACTTCTTCAGACCACGGATACCAGTCGATTTTCTGATGAGCGGAATGCCTTAAATAAGGGGATTTTTCGGTCGATAGTCGGTTCATGGAAAAAGCTTTACTTTCGCCTCCTTTGCAGGACATCAGATCGCCGATAAATCTGCACGTTTTCATTCATCACCTATGGACCTCCTTAAACGGCAAATTGCGATTGGTAAAGGTTTTTCTGCGTATATGCCTTTCATCAAATGCTCTTCTCGGTTAACTCCCCTTGAGCTTCTTCATCAGCTCTCTCAAAAATGCAGGCAGATCGGAGGGTTGTCTCGACGTAACCAGATTGCCGTCAACCACCACTTCCTTATCTTCATAAAGAGCCCCCGCATCCTTCATCTCCTGAGCCACGGACTTGTAACACGTTGCGTGCCTCCCTTTGAGCAGGCCGGCTGATATTAACGTCTGAGGTCCATGGCATATGGCCGCGACAGGTTTATCTTTCCGGAAGAAATGTTTCGCTATCTCAAGGGCCTTCTCTTCCTTCCTTACTGTTTCGGGGGCCTTGCCTCCGGGCAGGATGAGGATGTCATAATCATCCGGCTTAATCTCTTTAAGGGGTTTATTCGCCATAACCTCATAGCCGTGCTTACCCTTTATGGAACCTTTCTTTATCGATGCAATATCCACAGGTATTCCTTCCTCCCTTAACCTGTAATAAGGCACAAGGAGTTCCGTATCCTCAAAATTGTCTGCGCTGATAATTAATGCCTTCATACACATTCCTCCTTTCAGCTGGATTTCCAGAATTTCAGAAGGGCATCCACGGTTAATCAAAACTCAGCACTTTACCCATTTCAAACCTCCCTTTATTTCAGTCTTGCTTCAACGGCTGCCCAGTTAATGTTCTTGAAAAACGCACCGATATAATCCGCCCTCTTGAGCCCATAATCGAGCATAAAGGCATGCTCAAAGACATCCATAATCAACAGGGGACTACATCCCGCCGGATGTGACACGTCATGCTCGTTGATCCAGAAATTGATCAGTTTCCCATTCGTAAGGTCCTGATAGAGAACAGCCCATCCTATACCTCTCATCGACCCCGTCGCCTTGAAGTCCTTCTCCCATGCCTCATAACTGCCAAAATCCTCCACCATCTTCTTTGCCAGCCGCCCGTTCTTATCGAGCGGCGTCTTGCCGCCGAGGTTCTCAAAATAATACTCGTGAAGCCTCATGCCATTGAATTCCCAGCCGAGCCTCCTCTTCAGTTCCGCAAACTCCGGTGTCCCTGTCTTATCCCCACTCAGCATCTGGTCGAGTGTTTCGAGTACCTTATTGGTGTTGGTTATGTACCCCTGGTAGAGTGTAAAGTGGTTTTTGAGCAGGGTCTCGCTGAATCCCTCCATCCCTAAGAGTTTCGAATAATCCTTTGCAGTGTAAGCCATAATCTTTTCCTCCTTTTATGTTTTAAAAAATCCAAGCCTTTTCATCTCACTGAATGCCCAATCATCAGCGAGAAAATCGTCTTGGATATCAGGCAGGCTGGCAGCATATTCACTCAAAAATAAATAGGCAAGTCTTTTCCTGTCTGAATCCAGCAAATCAGCCCTGTCAAAGGCCACATTCTTCAATTGGCTTCGGACCCTTAGTGCGTTAATCCTTTCATGCATCACATCGCCGGATATATATTCCTTTATCAACATCCTGCAGCCTGGTCCCTCCTTCGACACGAGTTTCACCGGTCTTTCCTTATCGGTCTCGGGTATCCCCTCTTCTCTGCACCAATCGGCAATATTCTCCACAAACACCAAGTCCTCCTGAAACAGACAAACCTGTTCCATGAGATACCTGAAAAGCTCATAATGTTCTCTTGCGTTCATTTGTCCACTTTCAGCTCTTTGAAACCTGACTGTAAAAGCCTCATCCGCCTTGCCAGTTCCCTCAGGGCGTCGGCAAGACCCATCCCTTGATTCATGAAATCCCTCACAACCCCTGCCTTGGAAAGCCGGTTTACAATTTTTTCACTTCGCGCATCTGTAAGACAAACGTTTTTGCCGGTCTCGACCTGTTGAGTAATACAGTTCTCTATCTCCTCGGGGGTATATCTTTGAGCGATATTTTTTATTTGTTTTAATTCATCCGACATAGAGCACCCTGAAATGTTCAGCCGTCATAAGATTGTGCAGTTTACCCTTTAATGGTTATATCGTAGAGCGCTTTGCCCACAAAAAAGTCTGCCCATGCTATACCGATGTCCGCTAAGGTTGATTTCAAGAACCAGGCGCCGGGCGGTATCGATTTGGCGGATATCTCGGCGATGCTGAAGTGTGCCATGAAAACCGTGCCGTATATGACGATGAGACCGTTCAGGAGATACCCGTAAACAGCGGTCTTCCGTGAAGCAAAAAGCAGCGTGACCAGAACAACATCGATTATGGGGAATATAAAGGAAAGAAACTTTGTCCCGTCAAAAATAAAAATTCCCGGATTCAATCGGTCGGGCACCATAAAGTTGTGAATCCTGTAATGGAGAAGGAGCCCCGATACGGCCAATATAAAAAGTGTGAGTAAGAGGATTTTTTTGGTCATAATTTCTTAGAATTGAAATTGGGCCATGCGCCCAAGGTAGAAGGTAAATCCGATCACAATAATATGAAGGACCCACCACCCCGGTTTATACCTCATAAAATATCTGAGCATCTTACCTCCAGAGAAGATGGCCGAGGGTGTATACGGTCGCTATGCCTAAGAAATGGATTATCCACCACCCTGCTCTCAGGAATCCTATTTTCCTTGAAATCCTCTCTATCTCCATATTTATTACCCCCCCATGGGATAAAACCCTTCGGGTCATTTGTTTTCATTATATCTTCTGCAATGATTTTTGCAAGTTCTTCTCCGCTCAAATCCGGCTGGAGTATCGTGCTGCACTTGCACGACCGGCGGTTCGAGACTGATATTGCAAGAGAGATGCCATAGAGAACTCGTTGATTTCATTGAGATCGCAGTGCCCGCCTTAGTCATGTGTCAGGGTAAATTGTCCAACACGCGGCAGGATGCCCTCGCATTTCTCAACCAATTAGCTTTTCGGGGGGACTTTGCTATAATGCTTGCTAGATGGATATTTAGCGAGAATCGCTATTTTTATGGCAGACGAAAGAATATATGACTGCATCATCATAGGCGCCGGCCCGGGCGGGTTGCAGGCTGCTATTTATCTCGGGAGATACAATAGGAACGCCCTTTTAATCGATAGAGGCGGCGGCAGGACATATCACGCCAGAGCCATCGAGAATTTCTTAACTCAAACAGTCATTTCAGGGAAAGAAATTATAGAACGCGGTATGGAACAGGCAAGAAGTTTCAATGTACGAATCGAAAAGGGTCGCGTTAAGAAAGTTCTGAAGACAGGTTATTTCGAAATCCACACTGAGAGAGATAACTTTTCCTCAAAATTCGTAATAGTCTCTTCAGGCGGCTACGATAACCTTCCTCCCATAGAAAACATCTACAAATTCCTGGGAACAAGTTTTTTCACCTGTTTGGATTGTGACGGACACAAAACCACCGGTAAGAAATTGGTGATCATCGGCAATTCAATCAGCACCGTGCGCCTCGCCTTTGCGATGAAAGAGATGTTCACAAAAGATATTACGCTCATACTCTATTTTTTTGATCCGCCCGAAGGGTATAAAGAACTCTTGAAAGAGGAAGGGATACCACTTATAAAAGGCCGGCCGGGCAGGATCATCGGCGACGAAAGGATCGAGTCTTTAGAGCTTCAGGACGGCAGAAAATTTGAGTGTGACGTTATTATGTCCGATTTCGGCTTTAAATTAAGCGATGATTTTCTCGCCGAGTTGTCTCTGAAAAAAGACGGGCGTGATTTCAAATACGTCGTTAATCACATCTTCGAGTCTTCTTTAGACGGCCTTTACATTCTTGGCCCGTTGAATACCGGCCATGACCAGGCGATTATCGCTGCCGGAGAAGGCGCTGTTGCGGCTATTGAGATAAACAAGAGACTTTTAAATATTTAGCCCGAATGATGCAGATATTATTCAAAAATTTATTTAACTCGATGATTCAAAAATTTATCGAAAAATAAGAAATTTTCTTCACAACATACTGCATCAAATATTTTTCATAATTCGTATTATTTGGATTTGAGATTAGAGGAATGAGTATGGAAGAGATTAAACTACAGATGTTTGAACCAAAAGAAAAAGTCGGCCTTATTGTAGTAATAACAGGGGATGGAAAGGGGAAGACCACCTCTGCTTTGGGTATGGCGTTACGGGCCTCGGGTTATAACATGAAGGTCTGCATCATAGAATTTATGAAAGGGGATATGTATTCAGGCGAGATTGATGGGATAAAAAGACTTTCCCCGAATGTCGAGCTTCATCTCACGGGAAAGGGATTTTACGGGATCATGGGGAACCCTTACTCCCTTCGTGAACACAGGGCTAATGCCCAGGAGGCAATAGAACTTTCGAAGGAGAAGATGTTATCCGGAAACTACGATATCTTAATCCTCGACGAAATCAACAACGCCATTAAATTGAAACTCGTCGATCTTCCCCAGGTGATGGAGTTGATAGATAAAAAGCCGCCGCTCATGCACCTCGTTCTGACCGGCAGGGATGCTCATCAGGAAGTGATAGAGAGAGCCCACACCGTCACCGAAATGAAAGAGATCAAACACGCTTACCGGCAGGGTATAGAACCACAGAAAGGTATCGACTACTGAGAAGCACTTGATTGCATGAGTATTACCTCAATATTACAAACATGTGAAGTGCTTCCTCAAAGTATTGTCTGTTAGGAGGTGAAAGGCTTAACCACGCCCATACCTCAAGGCTGCGAATTACCAAGTAGACTGAGCACTGAACCAAAAGAATCCAGAGTGCGCATGAGATGCCCCCGTCAAATCATTGCTATTCCACTATGATTTCCGGATAATGAATTAAATGAAAAAGGTTATACCGGAAATATTTTTGAAATCAGCTAACGAATTCAAAGACAAGATCGCCTTCAACTATTTTGATCAGACCTGGAAGGCCATTACCTACGACGAGTTCCACATCAAAACAAAGAGCATCGCCTCTTATCTCATAACGAATGGGGTGAAGAAAGGCGACCAGGATTTCGATTGTCTCGGAGAGCAGACCTGAATGGTGTATGACATATCTCGGAATCTCCCTGTCAGGCGGCATCGTGGTACCCATAGATGCCCAGCTTGGACCGTCGGAAATAGAAAATTTCCTTGCCGATTCCGAATCAGCCCTGGTTTTTCACAGTTTAAAAACCGGGGAAAATGTTTCCAAGGCCCTGAATGGACTTTCTTCTGCATCACCTGTCATCCCTGTCAATTTCGATGCTCCTGTATTCGTTAATATATGCAAGACTCCCGACCGTGGCACTTATCCTGAGCTTTGTGAAGATGATATCGCTTCACTCATTTATACCTCCGGCACCACGGGCACACCAAAGGGAGTTCTGCTCAGTCATGGGAATTTCTGTTCCGATGTGGAGGCCATTCTGCAAATCGGTCTCATCGAACCCGGAGACAACTTCATCTCGATTCTTCCGTATCACCATACGTACCCCTTCATGGGCAACTTCATCCTGCCGATCTCTTCGGGACTCGCCATCACGTTCCCGCCGAGCTTGAAGGGCCCTGAACTCCTGTCGACGATACGGGAAAAAGGTGTGACGGTCCTTGTAGGGGTACCCCAGCTTATCGAGCTGATAAGGAACGGTATCCTCACCAAGATAAAGCAACTGCCCGCTCTTTTGTCGGCGATAATGCTCGGGGTTTTGAACCTCTGCGGAAAAATCAGAATGGCAACAGGGATAAACCCCGGCAAGGCCATATTCAAATCCGCGCATCTGGCATTGGGAGAACAGTTCAGATTTTTTGCCAGCGGCGGCGCGAAACTGAACCCCGAAGTCATGAAAGACCTCGAAGCCCTTGGATTCACCGTCCTTGAGGGGTATGGACTCACAGAGACTTCACCGGTAGTCACCTTCAACAGTCCCCATGTGAAGAGAAAGCCCGGATCCATCGGCAAGCCGCTTCCGGCTGCAGAGATAAAGATCATCAGTTCAGATACTCATAGAGAGGCCGGGGTCATGGAGGAAGGTGAGATCGTGATCCGGGGCCCCATGGTCATGAAGGGCTATTACAAAAACCCTCAGGCAACAGAAGAAGTCCTAAAAGACGGCTGGTTCTATAGCGGAGACCTCGGGTACAAGGATCAGGACGGATATATCTTTGTGACCGGCAGATTGAAAGAGGTAATAGTCCTGAGTTCCGGGAAAAATATTTATCCCGACGAAGTAGAGGAGCGGTATCTGAAAATCCCCCTCGTAAAGGAAATCTGTGTGACGGGACTTGAAGGGAAGGGTATGGCTGAATCTCTTCATGCGATCGTAGTGCCGGACTTCGAATACGCGAGAAAGGCGCAGATCGGAAATCTGCAGGAAGAGCTGAAAGGGGAAATTAACAATGTTTCTCTCCGTCTTCCGCAATATATGCGGCTAACGGGATATACGGTTTATCCTGATCCTTTGCCGAGAACCCCTCTCGGCAAGCTCAGGAGGTTCATGATAAAAGACTTAATAAGAGTTAAAAGTGAAAAATTAAGAGTTAGAAGTGAAGACAAAGACCTTGTTCAGGATGAAATCGGAAGAAAGATCATTGACTGTATAAAACCACTATTAAGAGAACAGGTTCCGATACAGTCGAATGATAACCTTGAACTCGATCTCGGATTTGATTCCCTTGCAAAGATAGAACTTGTGGTGGCTCTCGAAAAGACATTCTCAATGAAACTACCCGAGACCTTTACTTCGGGAATACAGACTGTCGGAGAACTCGTTGCTAAGATAAAGGAATATGGAACAGGCGAGATAGGAGAGATTAAAGAAATATCCGCGTGGAAAGACATTTTGCACTCAACCCCGGATTTCGGTGATAGAAAAAAGGTCGGACTCCGGCATGGCCTCCTGGACTGGCTGATAATCCTGTTTGGTCTTGGATTGATAAAGATCCTTACAAGAATGTTTTTCAGGCTGCGGATTGAGGGTATCGAAAATCTGCCTGCAAGAGGACCTTATATCATCACGCCGAATCATGTAAGCTATCTGGATGCGTTCGTCATTATCTCTGCACTTTCTACGGAATCTTTTAAGGGATTATATATCATCGGCCTTCAGAAGTTTTTTACGGGGGGACTAAAGGAAACATTAGCCGGACTTGCCCACGTTATTCCGATAGACCCCGAAGCGTATCTCACCAAAGCCCTTCAAATGGCTTCTTTCATACTCAGGAACGACAAATCCCTTCTCATATTTCCTGAAGGAGGAAGATCGTATGACGGTGAGTTGATGGAGTTCAAAAAGGGCGTCGGGATACTTTCTCTGGAACTTGATGTCCCTGTCATTCCGGCCTATATCAAAGGTTCATTCGAGGTATTGCCGCGTCAGGCGATATGGCCCAGGTTTACTGCAATAAAAGTCACGCTTGGAAAACCTTTATGGCCGTCGGACATAGATTTTTCCCGAAAACCGGCGGGAGTGGACACGTATCAGTTTTTTGTCAACGAGTTAAGAGAAAAGGTACGGGCGTTAAAGGAACTGAAATAGAGAATCATTGCCTGATAGGTCCTTAAAAACATAGTCCGCTCCGGCTGATATCAGATCTTCAACGGAATATGGGCCGGTTGCGACTCCGATACACATTGCGCCATAAATATGTGCACATTCGACGTCACGCGGAGTGTCGCCGACAATTATGCAGCTGTCAATCTCGATTTTTATCCGAAATAATTCCTCGAATCTGTTTACCGCGATAGGCAAGAGATTGTTTCTGTCTTCATCGTCGCTTCCGAATGCTCCCGAAGAAAAGTACTTGTTGAGGCCGAAGGGTTCGAGTTTTATCCTTGCACCCTGTTCAAGATTGCCGGTAAGAAGACCCAGTCCTGACTCTCTTCTTTGTCGCAAGTTTTCCAACAGTTCATAGATGCCCGGCTTTACGTGTTTCCTGTCATTGTTTATTTCTTCACGGAGGTGATTAAGATAAACTCTTACGATACTTTCGACGTTCCCATCGGCCGACATACCGTGTTTCATCAAACCTTCCTTAATAATCTGTGTATCCGTCTTGCCGGCCATACTAATGCCGTAGAAGCCGTTCTCGACCGAGAATAATTCTTTCAGTGCCAGATCGAGTGAGCGTATTCCCGCCCCGCCGGAATCTATTAATGTGCCGTCAATGTCAAATAAGATCAGTCGCACGGATTATTTTAACCTCTGCATTGAATTAATTTACACCCCCCTGGTAAGGGGGCTATAGGGGGTCTTTTTGATCAGGAAAAATATTCAATGAATCGTGACCCTTTCTCATCGGGCAGAGGTAATTTGTGGTCCTCTAATCTCTTTTCATACAACTGCACAGCTTCTTCCACATCCTTCACCCCTTCTACGAGAAGGAACCTCAACATGCCATCGCCGCTTTCCGGACTTATACTATGGAAACGTTCCTTCATCGTAAGGAAATAACAGTAGTGAAACAAGTCCTCAGATGCCTGATACCCCTTCAGCAGAATGGCCTCTTTCGCCTTTTTGAGAAAAAAGATTCTCTCCGATGGATTCAGATCACGCAGGAATTTTTCCTTGAGTTCTTCTCTTAAGTGAAGTCCCGGCAAATGAACTCCTCAGATATTTCTCAATCGCCTTTTTCGAGTTCTTTCAGAAAGGTGTCATTGCACATTAAATCGAGAATGATTTTTGAAACACTCTTCATAATATCTGAAACCATCTCTCCTCTCTCTGTTTTGGCCAGATCATTGTATATAACCATAGAGTTCAGAAAAATAGCGGTTTCCCACGAACGTTTAACAAAGTCCCGTCTTTGGTCGGTCACTTTTTGCTGTCTGAGAAAATTTCGCAGAACGTCGGCATCCATATTTATGTAAACGTCAACTCCTGCTCCGTCACCGCTCGGGACAACCTTGGCAATGTCTTCACCGTTCCAACTCGTGCCGTCCTCTTTTTTGATTTCATCCCATGACCTGTAGCCGGTGCGCTTATTTTTATAGACCAATATCGGCTCCGGCAATTTATAGTCCTTCACTTTTGGCGGTTTGATCAGATGCGGCGGTATTGCTTCAGGTTCAACCTCCGGCATATATTCGACTTCAAATTCAACGGACAGAGGGTCATCATAGGGTCTTGTTAATAAAACAATCATTTTCCTGATTGCGCCTACGCGCGCCGTTTTTGACGGGATAATTTTTACCGTTATTCTGCCGTTCCATAAATGGCAGGATTTCATCACATCCGGATAGACTATCAACGACCCCCGATCGGTCTCCCTGCTGAAATAATCATTTGACGCATCGGTCTCGAATGCTATCCTCGAATAAGAATTAATCGGCATCTGCTTTCTCTCGGGTCCGATTATTTTCAGATAAGTCGGGATCTCCTTCCCTTCGAATTCTTTTGCTTCTTTTATGCCTGCTTCGTTTCTGTCTTTGATATTGCCTCCGACTCCCAGGTAATGCAGAATAGTCCGGTTCTTTTTTATTAATTTGGAGACAACGCCTTCCAGGAATTTTACATCTTTCGGGTTCTTGGTAATCTGCTGTTCCCTGCGGTATTGATTCAATTGTTTCAGCCCTTCGTGCCTGCTGAGTTCTTCCGCCAGTATTAATTCAATTTCTTTCGAGATTTCGGTGTCTCTCATCCGGTCACGTGAAGGCATAAATATCTTTTCCCTTATATTCGTATCGACATCGGTGCAATCAATATGCACCAGCATATAATCGGCCAGGTAATGGAGGTTGGCTTTTGTCCTGAGAAAAGACCGTCCGATCGTCGCATGCGTCTGGCCGTTAATAGTGAAAAAAATCGCTTCACCGGGTGAGGCGAATTCATCTTTGACGGTCCCTTCTTTGAAAACAGTCACTTCTATGGTGCGTTTACCGAATTTCCCGAGTTCGGCGATAATCGGGATTATCGCCGGACAGTTATCTTCGACACTCTTATTGTCGTCCTTCAGGATTCTCATCCTGTTCCCGACAAGAATTATGGAGCGATCGCGGACTTTGAATTTCCTTGTTTCATGCAACGTTAAAGGAAGGACCGGGTAGTGCAATACCCTGTTCAATTCACGCCACAAATCCAGGGTAATCTGGGAAGGATTCGGCAAGTAATAATTGTAGAGCTTTATATACGTCCCTGATTCCAAGAATTCATTCTCAGGAAGGATTGATAAGTGCTCTCCCGCAAAAGACAGAATTTCGCCGTCGTTACCGACAAAGTATTCGTACCAGGAATTTTTATACTCGGTGCTTGTTGCAAGGTGCAGTCTTACCAGCGTAAAGCCCCAGGTATCCTTCTGTCCTTTTTTGAGCAATTCAGGGGTCTTCCTTGATAGAATCAGTTGATAGTTGTATTCGCCGCAATTCGGCAATACCCCGCTTCCACCCATATTGTATTTCCCCTGCACAAAGAGAATTTTATTTTTATTGCCTCTGTGCAGAGAAAGAAACGTATTTTCAAAATCATCGGGATGCTGCCCTTCGCCTTTATCGGCAATGATTAAATTCGGTCTTTTTCGGTCACCTTCCGCGATGATTTGAATATTCCCGGCAAGCCTTCTTCTCTCTTTATCCGCAAGGTCTGAAAAATCTCCACTCTTAATGCCGAAGAAGAACTCTCTTGCCTCTTTCATTGATTTCGGCGCCTGCTTGCTCTCCGGACCAATACCCCTCAGTTTGCATTCCTTCAGAAGTAAGGCATCAATGGAATTGATGGGCTTTTCAGCCAGGGCAGCCACGGAATTTTTTGCCTGATTATTTATCGTATTGAAATTACTTTCATACCCGCCATAAGGCTTCCAGTTCTGTTCGTTTGCCAACAGAGGGTCTGAATCGATAATTTTACTGACTTCACTTTCCGATCGGGCGCTGACAAGCTGCATTAAGAGTTTTCTGGAAGATGATTCATCCATTAACATTTCTTTAAACTGAAATAAAAGACCATGCTTTACTCATATTAAGAAGACGAAGTGCGGCAACCTCCCCAGTATTGATTTAAAACCCATAATCTTATGGCTTTTCATAAGAGTCTCCGGCTTCTTTGTCATGGCCTAATTTTATATTTACTCAGATAATATGGTCAATAAGAAGTTCCGAAAGAATATCCTTTCCGCAGAGTTCAGATTCCGCAGTCGCTGAGAGATAGGTCAGATATGGCACGTTGTTTTTATGCTCCATGAGCAATCAATCATGTCTTTATTGCCTGTTTTCAAATCGGTGTCACTCACGAATCGCCCTTTTGCTTTCTCACAGAAGTCAAGACCTCCGGGCAGCCTGATCATTCTGCGGAGTACAAGCGGAAACAACTGCAGAAACAAGCCAAAGACAGGGCCATATTGAGCTACGTTTAACTCTTTTTCTTCTTGCCCGTGACAGCCAATAGATTAACCGGCGGGAGGAGAAGAGGCGGGATATTCGCCTTCATCGTGGTATTTCCGATTATCTCTCGTATAAAGGGAAATAGATGTGCGGGTGCGAGGATCTTCGAAAATTTTAGAAGCTCTTTATAGTCTTTCCCCGAAAAGATTCCTTCCACCGAGACTGCCATTTCAAATGGCTGGCCCTTAGTTTTCTCGAACAGTCTGACCGATAGCAGCACTGTAAGTTTTTTCTTGTCAGGACTGAACGAATTCTTGGCTTTAAAAGTGATTGCAATAGGAATACCGTCTTTCGGTGGAACAAAAGACTTATTCAGCTTAAAAAATAATTCAGACAATGCGACACTGTTGAATTGAATGCCGGTATCAGCCGCCAATGATATCCTCCATTTTTACGTTGAAAATCTTTGCAAGCTTCCTTAACGTTACAACCGGTACGTTATAGCCTTGACGTTCGAGTCTGCTGACATTAGGCTGGGCAGTATTGAGTTTCTCCGCCAAGGTTTTTTGATTCATCCCACTGAGAAGCCGGCAGTATTTCACCCGGCTGATGGCGCCCGCCAGCATTTGTTTCCGCCATTCCTCGCTCTGCTCTTTCCATGCCCCTTCCCAAGCCCGTTTACCCTCGGAAGTCGCAGTCACTTCTTTAACCATATCCTCAAGGGGAACAGCCTTCGCTGTCAGGGCGGTTCTTAGCTCCAGCGCTTGGATTTCATTCTGCAGAAACGCAATATGCTTTTTAAGCTTTCTGTTTTCAGCCTTGAGCCTTTCAAGGTGTTTGTCCTTTATCGAATCACAGGTCTCACAGATCTTATCGAGGGTGAGTATGGAAACAGACTTAGCAGGGATTTCCCATCGATACGGCAAAACCGGTGCATAACGCAGCTTTTCAATTGAGATCATTGACATTCCCTCCACTTTGCATAAAGAAGCTTTACCATTTGATAATGCCATGAATTTTCATTATAGGTGTCGTTATCCCTCGGAACAACGCAATACACACAAACCAATCCTGATTTCTTCAAAGCATAAAATATTCTGTAATTTAGGATATCCAGACATTTAAGCCGTTTGACGAGAACTCTTTTCTTTCTAAGGTTACTGATCGTCTCGGACTTACATTCGCCGCTTACGGGCAAAGGGTCCAACCCCAGTCCAACGATCCTCTGCATAATCTTTCCTGCCTTCTCCTCATCAAGGGCTGCAATTTCCCTGATGCTCCTCCAGACACTCGGGTGCACTTTTATATTATCCGGCAGTTTCGCTATATTCATAGTATATCACATCTGATATATGAGTCAAGCCACTAAATATTGACATCGTCGGGCTATGTGGGCTCTTATTATACTACATATCGATTATCCTCACGGACGTTCTCGATGCCTTCGCTTTATCAAGTTTTCTAAAATCCTTGCGATCGCTTTCAATCTGATGTACGCTGAAGGGTGGAATCCCTGCTTGATAGCGCAGAGCCATAAATACAACTGCCCCTTAAACGACTTATCAAGCACCGATGGCAGAATGGCGTCAAGTTCGGCGCCGGGAACCATGGAGAGATTCTTTAGAGAGTGAAACTGTGCCCAGTTGCGGGCTTCGGCAAATGCAGCGAGCCGCTGACGGATTTCTTCAAAATTCATGTGGTCAGTCTTTCTGTTCGATGATCAAAAAAAGCAGCCTGTCCTATTCGTACGCTGTTCGGCCTTTCTGCTCAAATTCCACTATCCTCCTACCTATCTCCCAGTAAGTCGCTGTCATAATGGAGTTGATTGCGCGGACTGACGCACGGCGGGATAATTCGAGGAGTGCGGCAACCTCGCCCAGCATTGATTTATAACCTATAATCTTATGGCTTTTCATAAGAGTCTCCCGCTTCTTTGTCATGGCCTAATTTTATATTTACTCAGATAATATGGTCAATAAGAAGTTAGCCGCAGGTGGATAGTAGGAAGGCGAGATAACGAATCGAAATGAACACCGCAATGTCCTTCCTGTAAGTCGCAACGAAAGAGCATGATATGGTGGCGTTGATTTTAACGGATAATTAACACCGCAGGGCAACAAATCTTCGTTATACGAATACGTGTTATCTCGTAATGCGGACATAATGCGAAATGGCACAACCTCTTCCCACTGATTCTACTTGCTATTGCTTCCCATCACTTCTCCATCTGTGCTATATTCTGTTCATAATCGCAGAAGATCAGAAGTTTGTATAATTATTGTTGCGCAAAGGGAAACAATATGGACAAGAATCACATTATCTCTGAAATCAAACGTATAGCAAAAGAGAACAAAGGCAAAGCTCCCGGCTCTATGGTGTTTGAGCGTGAAACTGGAATCAGGAAATCTGATTGGTATCCATACATTTGGCTACGTTGGGGTGATGCACTTCTGGATGCTGGCTATACTCCAAACAAATTGCAGACAGCAATAGACAATGATTCAATCATTCAAAGTTACATTTACTTGGTGAGAGAATTGGGGAAACTTCCCGTCTCCGGAGAGATTAAGCGCAAATCAAAGAATGATAGATCGTTCCCATCTCATAGTATGTTTGATCGTTTCGGCGGTAAGGAAAAATTAATTAAAGCGGTTGTACGTTACTGTCAAACACATCCTGGCAATGAAGATATTGTTACTCTTTGTTCTGACTACAACCCTGTTGCAAGTCACGAGCAAAAAGAAGATTCAAGCAAGGCATCAAAGGTGACTTCCGGCTTTGTTTACTTAATGAAATCGGGGAAGCATTACAAGATTGGTCGAACTAATTCTGTTGGTCGTCGAGAGCGAGAATTTGCAATCCAGATTCCAGTTCCAGCAAAAACAATCCATAGCATCGAGACAGACGACCCTGTTGGAGTTGAAGCTTACTGGCATAATAGATTCAATGATAAACGTGGAGAAGGCGAATGGTTTATTTTGTCACCAGATGATATTAGGGCATTCAAGCGCTGGAAACGAATTTTATAGAAAATGCCCAACAAACGAAGCCCCCTGACGGCTTTCAGTCGCCGATGATCCCCAGTGTTATGCATTTGTTTATCCTGTAAATCTTCAGTTACGACCCTTGCTTGATTTTACAGGCTTGTAGGTGAATCCGAGAAAAAAAACATACTACTTTCGGGATGAAAGACGCCCGACGAGATTTCCGGTCTATTCCAACAGGTAATATCACCCCGCGTCTCTTCCCCTCTCTCCTGCAGGCAAATAGACATTGACAAAATAGTAAGTTTATTTTACTATTTTACTGAGCAATAAAATTTGTAAGGAGATAACATTAGACAGAGAGGTTGCGGGGTCAGGCTTGCTTATTGACATTTGGCCCTCTCTTTAGAATTACAGTTACAAGGGTCAGGTCTACACATTTCATAAATCAAGCGCCTCTCTCACTCTTTCCACCTTCTTTCTCAGCCGCACATTCTGTGAAAGAGCTGATTCAAACCGGCGACTCGCCTGTGATACTGCCGATTCCTTGATGCCGAACTGCCTCCCAATCTCCTTGAGCGAAAGGCCGCTGAACCTGTGACTCAGATAGATAATGGCCTTCTTCGCCTGCGCCAACGCCATACGGCATCGCCGTGACACCTGATGGAAATGTGTGGTATACGGAATCTGGCGTTCAGCCGAATACAATAGTACGCTTCAATCCGAAGACTAAGTCCTTCCAGACTTGGCCTATTCCCTCGGGAGGCGGCGTTATCCGCAATATGGCTGCGACTCCCTCAGGTGACATTTACATCGCTTGCAGTGGCAAGAATAAGGTCGGCATAGTAAAAATTACGCACTGATATTCCAGAGTCGAAGAAAAACACCCGGATACGATTGTTATTATCGGAAACTAAAGGTCTGACTGAAGCGGCCAGGGCGTTTGTTAGTCAGGTAGCATTGAGAAAAAAGACGTGCTACCTTCTGTGCAAAGTGAGGTGTCGATATTAAACGTCAGCGGACGGCCGTTTGATGTTGTATTCTTTGTCCAGGCTATAAGCCATGATCACGGCCTTATCGATATCTTCATAAGGGAAGTCGGGGGCGCCGAGGATAAGGTGAGGAGCTTTGTCATCGAATTTGAGGCCGAATTCCCGGCTTTTTTCATAGAGGATGGTGCCCGGGAGCACGTGCAAAATACTGAAGACGATCGTTGAGGGTTTCATGTTGATTAACGTCTTTACAGACTTTACGAATTTGAAAAAGTTATCACCGGGAAGCCCGATGATGAGATCGGTCGTTACTTCTATCCCTTTATCTTCAAGGAGTCTTATGCCGTTCCTGAATTTCTCCCCCCTGTAATAGCGGTTAACATTTTTGAGCGTGTCTTCATTTACCGTCTGCGGGCCGGTTTCTACGCTTTTCACATTGGCCCTTTTAAAGAGATCTACCGTCTCTTCATCGACGAATTCCGCGATGATCTCGACGGTGCGCAATTCGGTCCCGAAGCGGTTGGCGCCTGAAATCATTTTCACCAGCCTTTCCAGTCTCTCTTTCCTGAAATTAAAGACCGTGTCGACGAAGTGAAAACTTCTTATCTTCTGATGACTCAGAATGAATTCTATTTCCTTTTTTACTCTCTCCTCAGGGAAGAACCGCAGTTTCGGGAGGTGCTTCCCTTCAAAACAGTAGTGGCACCGAAAAATACAGCCCCGATACGTCTCGATATAAGTCACCTTGTCTCTGGGGGCTAAGATGCCCTCAAGATAGGGAGAAGGGATTTCGCCCAGATCTTCTATCGGCGGCCTTTCAGGATTTTCATAAACCTGATCGTTAATGCGATAACTAATCCCGGCAATTTCTTCTATGCGGCCTTCCCCCAGATAATGCTTCAGCAGTTCAGCAAAGGTGATTTCGCCTTCCCCCTTTATCACCACATCAATAAAAGGATTTTCTCTCAAATACTTAGGCCCGACGGGTCCTGCCTCCGGTCCGCCGAAGACTGTCTGAATCTGAGGATATATTGTTTTTATGATCCTGGTCGTATCCAGGACCTTATCGATGTTCCAGCAATAACAGGAAAATCCGATAATATCCGGTTTAATCTGCGAAAGATAGTAGACCACCTGCTGGACATTCAGCATTTCGGTATCAAAATCGATTATCTCTATTTCGGCATTTTCCCTGATAAATTTATCCTTGAGTGCGCAGGCCTTCAGATAACCCAGGGCAAGGGAAAAATGGTTCGCCCAGTTAAAGGAAATGAGAACGACCTTCCTCTTATTCATACAATGCCTTGATGTTTGGGAAATATTTATTTGCCGGAACCGGTGTAAATTCTTCAGCCCCGAAACGGTCTGCGTATCCGGCTTCCACTCCGGGGCACAATTCTTTATAAATGCAATCGACACAATATTTATGCTTTTGAAAAATCCTGTCATAAATATTATCCCAGCCGTAATAGATTTCACCCATGTGCTCCTCAAGCCCTTGCATGATACAGAAAGGCAGCCCCTCGGTCAGGACCCATGTGCGGTTGAAGATGCTTATATTGATCGCATTTTTGATATGAGGGAGAACAGATTGAAAAGACGCCTGGTAATCTTGAACGGAGAGGACTATGCGATTGATGCCGAAATTCAGGGCTGTAACGACAGTGTTTTCCATATCTGAATAGTTCTCTTTACAGACAGGGATGCGTATACAAAAAAATTTATCTTCAGGATATCCAGCCAAATTTTCCAATCCATGAATCGTCTCCCGGAAGCTGCCCGGAGTCTGAGTCATATGATCATGCAAAGACGGATTAGAGCCCCACAAGGTTATTTCAAACAGGTGGCAACCTGCTGTCATTACCTGCTGGAGAAACCGGATATCCGAAAAGGCCCGTCCATTCGTTATTAACTTAATCCTTCTATAACCATTTCCTTTGGCAGCATTGATAATGCCCGAAAGATCATTTCGCAGCATCGGCTCCCCTCCGTAAAAAGCTACATTGTCTTCTTCTTTTTGGTTTAGGGAAGCAGAGATTTGGCTGATATCGATCTGCGATGAGCTTTTATGACCGGCAGTGCAATAAAGACAATTATTGTTGCAGCGGCCACCGAGAAATATTTCTTTATATCGAAGCAAGGTATCCTTTTAAACGATCAGTTCTTAAAAGATCCATTCAGGGTCACTTTTAAACCCCTCTTTTCTCGGTGGGGTGATTAAGATATTAAGAAAATTCAAAATCATAATGAATTATAACATAACCTCCTGGAGCGCTCATTTGAATAGGTGGAGTGGAATCTTTTATAGTAAATCATGTACAAAGACCGTGATTATGACATCGTCGTCATCGGCGCCGGGCATGCAGGCTGTGAGGCTGCCCTTGCAGCAGCCCGTATGGGTTTTACTACCTGCCTTTTCACAATAAACCTCGATACCATCGGCCAGATGTCCTGTAACCCTGCCGTGGGTGGACTCGCAAAAGGTCATCTCGTTCGGGAGATCGATGCCCTCGGCGGTGAAATGGCAAAGGTGACGGACAAAGCGGGCATACAGTTCAGGATGCTTAATATGAGTAAGGGTCCGGCGGTCTGGTCTTTACGCGCCCAGGCCGACAGGGTTTTATACCGGCTTACTATGAGAAAGGTCATCGAGGCACAGGAGAACCTCGATATCAAGCAGGCATTGGTAGAAAAAATCATCGTAGAGGACGAAAAAATACAAGGTGTTCTGACTTCTCTCGGAACATCTTACGGAGCAAAGGCCGTCATCGTTACAACAGGCACCTTTTTGAAAGGATTAATACACATCGGTCTGGAGAATTTTTCCGCAGGTAGGGCGGGAGAGTTTCCTTCAATAGGGTTGTCTGATTCACTGAACAGCCTCGGTCTTATAATGGGCCGGTTAAAAACAGGCACCCCTCCGAGGCTGGACGCGAAAACGATAGATTTTTCAAAGACAGAGCCTCAATACGGAGATGATCCGCCTCTGCCTTTCTCGCACTGCACCGGGAAGATATCAAACCCGCAGCTTCCCTGCTATATAACATATACAAACTCCGAAACCCACAGAATAATCCTTGCCAATCTCGACCGCTCTCCCCTTTACAGCGGAAAGATCAAAGGGATCGGGGCCCGATATTGTCCGTCTATAGAGGATAAGGTTGTCCGGTTTAAAGAACGTGAGCGGCACCAGGTCTTTCTCGAGCCGGAGGGGCTTGAGACAAAGGAGTATTATGCAAACGGAATCCCCACGAGCCTTCCTTATGATGTCCAGGTGAAATTCGTCAGGACCATCCCCGGTCTTGAAGACGCGGAAATCATGAGACCCGCATATGCAATAGAATATGACTTTGTCTATCCGACCCAGCTTAAACACAGTCTGGAGACAAAGCTTATTGACGGACTTTTTCTTGCGGGCCAGATCAACGGGACTTCGGGCTATGAGGAGGCTGCGGCCCAGGGCCTTATGGCAGGAATCAACGCATCACGAAAACTTCAACGGAAAGACCCTTTGATACTCGGGAGGCATGAGGCATATATCGGGGTCCTTATTGACGACCTCATCACAAAAGGAACGAATGAACCTTACAGGATGTTCACATCGAGAGCTGAGTACAGGCTCCTTCTGAGACATGACAATGCCGACCTGCGTTTGATGGACAAAGGGTATGAAATCGGGCTTCTTGATAAAGGGGTCTATGAAAATTTTCTCGAAAAAAGAGAACTGATTGCAGAAGAGCTTCAGCGCATCAAGAAGAGGCGCATCAAACTCGCTGAAAACAGATCTGAGTCTCTGGAACAGCTTTTGAAAAGACCGGAGATAACGTATAAATTTGTAGAGGATAATGCGCCTTCTGATAAACCCCTTAACCATGACATGAAAAGGCAGGTCGAGATTCAGGTCAAATATGAGGGCTATATCGTCCGTCAGATGGAACTGGCCGAAAGGCTTAAGAAAATTGAAAGGAAGAGGATACCCGAAGATTTTAATTATGTATCAGTTAACGGACTTTCAAAAGAAGTCCTGAGCAAGTTGCAGGAAGTAAGGCCTGCAAATCTCGGCCATGCAAGCAGAATACCCGGCATCACGCCGGCGGCAATTTCCCTTTTGTTGGTAGCGATAGAACGGTTGAAGAGAGAACGGAGAGATAAGAAAACCGGTCCTTTTTGATCACGCGGGTCATATGCCCGCAATCATGCGGAGGAGGCGTTTCTGTGTGGAAACGAAACCGAGGGCAAAGTCCTTTCCTAGTAATTGCGGATTGACATAGGTCCCGAACATCCTGTCCCACCCGTGAGGCCACCGCACATTTGACAAGGGATGCGATCTGTGATAGCAAATATTAAAATCATTGCAGGAGGTTATATGATGCACTGGGATTATGGATGGGGAATGGGATTCGGATTCGGGTGGATTTTTATGATCATATTCTGGGTACTGCTCATTTCAGGAATTGTTTATCTCGTTAAATTAGTCGGCAGAGGCGCTAAGAGAGAAGAGAAAGAAGAAACCGCCCTCGATATTCTTAAGAAGAGATACGCAAGAGGAGAGATCAGTAAAGAAGAGTTCGAAAAGATTAAGGATGACCTGACGAAAACATGAGTTGCGCTAGTTGCTATTCATACCGTCCGAGAGCATCCCCTTCCTGAGCGCCTCCATGAATCTCATGGCCGAGTATTTGGCATGTTCATACGGGTATAAAGGCTTTATCTTCTTTTTCCATTTTTGAAAGGTTTTCACGTCGTTAGAGGCGATCAAGCCGCCCTTTTCGTATAAAAAAACAATGGCCCTCTCAATGTTCTTCAGAGTGAAATCTATCGGCAGTTCAACAACCAGGGTAACGATAAAATTTCTTTCTCTATAAATATCGAACTCATAATAAACAGACTTTAAAACGCCCGAAATCTGAATACAGCGACTGACCCCATACTTGATCAGATCTCCGAGCAGATAGGAAGCCTTGTTGTCAAAGGGCAATTCATCGGCTTCCCAGAAAAACTTCCGTAATTGCTTGTCTGTAAGTCTTTTCTTCATTAAATTATTTTACTGTATTTGATCGGGAAAAATAAATTCGGGCGCGAAACAGACAGCAACCGATAACAGCTGCCGCCAACAATAGCAATGCTACTCTCCCAATGATCCCTTTTAACGCTCTTTCCCCGGGATTATACGGGCTACTTTTTCGGATATCCCACTGATTGCGCAAGAATTACTTTTTGATCCGGCCGCAGCCTCATCACCTTTGACAATGTCTGCCTGTCAATCGATCCACGCACGACAGTAGCAAGCCCCTCGGAGGCGCAATACAGATACACATTCTGGCTAATGAAGCCTGTGTCGGCAGCTGAATAGAGGTCCTTATCTTCCTTTGCGGCCGTGCCCATCCTTGAGAAATCTGCTACATATATAAGGTTAACAGGCGCCTCTTTCACGAACTCCTGACGGCCTGTCAGCCCCCGGATGTCATCCGGCAGAATTGGTTTTAATATATGATCTTTGGCGTCGTACTGGTAAAGACCTTCAGCCATAGCGACATAGATATCAATCTCCTGCCAACTCATTGCAGAAGGTGCAGTGCGCTTCCCTGTGTCTGTTCGGTTTACTCCGAACGCCGCCCAAAGCAGATTTGACAGCACCTGAATAGGCAGTTTCTCGGTTCTGAACGAACGGGAAGAACTTCTGTCCTTCAAGACTTGCATTAAGGGTCTTCCTCTGTCAATTTGCGGCTTCAAAAGCTGGACCGGCTTGAGTCCCTCCGCAAAGGTCAAGGTGGCGCAAAGAGGCAAAATAGTCAATACTAACGACATGGCAAGTAATAGTGGTTTGTTCATCATAGTCCCCCCATAGTTTTCCTAAAATAATCTCGTTTCAAGATAGTCTCTAAAAGCCTTTCCTAAAACGGCTCGGCGTCTGCATCAGCCGGTCCTTCGGGTACCTCTTCTTCCGGCTTTTCCCCGATCTCGGAGAGTGCCTTTTTCACTTCCTCCTCTGTCGTCCTCAGGCTTCCCCTACAGAATTTTATCAGGCAGGTGGCCCTTTTTACCCTTTCCGTCAGCACATCAACGTCGATGCTTTCCGTCTCTATCTCGCTTATGATTTGCTCAAGCTCCCGTATCGCCTTTGCATAGCCAAGTTTCTTTTTTTCACTCATGCCGTTCGTTCTCCCCTGTACTTGCAACAATGCTGGTAATGGATCCGTCATGCAGTCTGGTGTTAATTATATCATTCTTCCTCACCGGGCCTATTTCTTTCAAGATCTTTCCGTTCAGGCAGGTTATGCTGTATCCTCTTTTCAGGACATTATGGGGATCAAGAAGATTTATCTTTGTCTCGTAATGCTCCACCTTCTGTAATTGCTGTGATAACACATACACCGGATGTGCTTCGAGTACCTTTCTACAGTCTTTCAGTTTCTGGAAGCTGTTCTTTATCAGGCAATTACCGGCATTTTTGAGTCTTCCCTCGTATTCCTTGAGATCGACTAACGGCGTCTTCAGAACGGCAAGCGCATGGCTCTGAAGCAGATAGATATTATTCTTAAGTGTGTTGGTCTCTGTCTTAAAATAATGTTTCGCCTGTCTCTTCAGGCTCTCAGCGAGGTCGTTCAGATGACGTTCTTCCCGCTCGACAAGAGTATTTGTTCTGGCAATTAATCTGTGTCTGAGATCATCTATGCTGTCTTCAAACCGCTTTGCCGTATGTATAAGAAACTCTGCCACAGCTGTCGGGGTCATCAGTCTTTGGTTCGCCACCCTGTCGATCACCGTCTCGTCTCTTTCGTGTCCGATGCCTGTGAAGACAGGTAAGGGCGCCAGTGCTACCATTTTGGCCAGCGGATAACTGTCGAAACAGTGCAGGTCAACCATGGAGCCGCCGCCCCTTACAATTACGATTGCTTCAAAGCGATCTTTCAGCGTTATACATTTTTTCAGTGCACACTGTATCGATTCCTCGGCCTTCTCACCCTGCATATAGGCCTGAAAGAGCCTAAGATAGAACTTGTATCCATGAGGGTTGTTATTCAGTTTGCTCAGGAAGTCACCGTATCCGGCTGCTGTCACGGAAGATATGACCGCAATCTTCTGGATGACCGGCGGCAGATCCAGTTGCCTGTTCTTTTCAATGATGCCTTCCTTGGTAAGACGCTCGATAATCTGTCTCCGTTTGAGCGCCATTTCGCCAAGGGTATACCGGGGATCGATGTCTGTGATGTTGATAGATAAACCGTGTACCTCATGATAGGTCACCCTTGCGAGCATGAGTATCTTCATGCCGGCTTGAAGTTCCTGACCGGTTACCGTTTGAAAATTATTGCTGGTCTGTTTGAAGTTTCTTGCCCAGATTGTAGCCCTCATTTTGGCTGTAGTAGTATCATCCTGCTTTTCCACCAGGTCCAGATAGCAATGTCCTGAGGTGTGGTTGCAGTTGATTTGGGCTATTTCAGCAGTGACCCAGTATTCATCACTGAGGGAGGATTGGATGGTTGATTTGATCAGATAAGCGAGTTCATTGAGTGTAAGAAAATCCATCTTCTTAGTATATGATACCGACACAGATTTTTCATGGTGCTTCTCCGCCGGCGAGGGGGTTGAGATCAGAGCGTGCCGCTCTCGTCGTAAAGGGGAGACGACTTGGAGTAATAGGGAACCTTTTCGCGGGATGCAACGTACTGATGGACCACCGCTGCAGCAGAGCCTGCGACAACACCTGCAACTGCGCCTAAAAAGCTGCCTTTTGCCGGATGTTTCCGGTCAACAAGCATACCGAGTGCGGTCCCTGCGGCACCAGAGATTCCGAGCCATATGAAATATTGAGATCTTTTCATACAATCAATAATTTCAAAGCATTATATAATATCACGAACTGCCGTGTGCGGAAAAGTAGTTTCAATTCCATCTCTTGCCCCTCCGATTTCGATAGTTCGCTGGACAATATTTATAAGCCTGATAAAATGAATACAAGCTCATTGTATGAATAAATCGTTTAAGAACGTTACGTGAAAAGCGATAACTAAAACAAAAAAAGGGGGATACGCATATGAAATACTTAGTATTCGGATCCGGAGGGCCGGGATTTGAGTCTCCGCAAGAGGCGGTCGCGATTCTGAAAGAAATGGTACTTCCAAGCCTTGATCAGCTGATCCAGATGGAGAAGCAGAAAAAAATTCTCGCCGGGGGTCTTCCTGTGGGAGACAGGTCATTTGTGTTTATCGTGGAAGCGGCTTCCAATGAAGAGGTAGATGCGATGCTGCGAAAACTTCCCATGTGGGGGGTGCTTGACTGGGAAGTTACCGCCCTTCAGACATTTGCCGGCAGGGCGGCTCAAGAACGGAGCATAGTCAAAGAACTCAAGAAATAACGTCTGGCGCCGCTGACGGGTCAATATGACTTGCTGCCGTAATCAGCTATGCATTTTCCCTTTCTGAGCTGTTATATTAAAAAGCCGGACACCGTTTGATTCCAGGTTTGCAGTTGGGGATCGTATCCATGAAAAAGATACTCATTGCGGATGATATTAAATCAGTTATCGAAAGAGAGGAAAGTTTTTTTAAGCGGTCCGACATAAAAAACTCGCTGCTCATTATGTCATAGCCAACTGCCTGGTTTGCAGGCATATTTTCTGCAACGCAAGGGACGTTTATCATGGATGCTGCACTGAAAGGTCGTACGGTCGAGGTGCGGGCAATATCCATCCGCATCCCGCGCAATGTAAAAAGGCCGTTCGGCATTGTATTTGATAAAGCCTTTTTTCACTTCCTCCTGCGTTAGGGAGAATGCGTAGGTGCAACAGATGGCCCGGCACACTTCGATTTTCGATTCACAGTCGACTTCCGCATCCGGCTCCGACTCGTCTTCCACTCCATACACCTTGCCATCGATCATAACCATCATCTTGAGAGCTTTCGACAGAATTTTGGCTCTCTCTCCATCCGGGAGAGGAGGCAAATCAGATTTACTGCGCGCGGGCATCTTGCTAAAAGTTTCCTCGTGAGAGGCCGCGGATTATGCGGATAGCGTCCTCGACCGTGTTTGCTCCCTGGATAAAATCCATATCCTCGGGGCTGATGGTGCCCTCGGCAAGAAGTGTATCACGCAGGAAACGCCGGAGATGGTCCCAGAAATCTCTCACCATCCCCACAACCGGGAAGCGTTCGAGTTTTCCGGTCTGGGCGAGTGTGATCACTTCGAAGGCCTCGTCAAGGGTACCGAAACCGCCCGGCATCACGACGAAGGCCGTGGAGTACTTTACGAGCATTACCTTGCGTATGAAAAAATGCTCAAATTCAATGAACTTGTCGAGGTATGGATTTGGTTTCTGCTCAAAAGGAAGCTTAATATTACAGCCGAGACTCAAGCCTCCGCCCTCCTTGGCGCCCCGGTTTGCAGCCTCCATAATTCCGGGTCCGCCTCCGGTCATAACGGCATAGCCTGCATTGGCGAGCGCGCGTCCAAGCTCCCGGGCCAGTTCGTAATGGCGATGTCTTTCCGGGAAGCGCGCCGATCCGAAAACCGTGACGCACGGGCCTTCAAACTCGAAACTCTCGAAGCCGTGCAAGAACTCAAGAAAGAATCTTACCGCACTTTCGAGATCTTCACCTCGTTTCCGGCGGCCCGAAAGAAAAAGCTTCTCTGCGCCCTCGACCTGACTAAGCAGCGAAGAGGACTGCATGAGTTCCGACAATCCTTTGTTATTCATAGCATACTCCTTCTTAGGCGATGTAATTTATTAAACTATGCCTCTATTATAATGCAGCGTATCCAAAACAGCTTTACAAATACTTCCGGGTAAAGAAGTAAAATACTTTCTAATAAATCCCCCTTATCCCTGCCATCCGTCGAGTCTGCGCTGTAATCATTCGCATCGGGTGCACATAACACATACAAGGTGTGAATTCCAATCTGCCAGCTTTCCTCTCACTTCCTTCATCTAACAAACGCCCTCCAAAGTGATCGCCAAGCGCGGACTTCAGCCACAAGCAAACGCGACGGTATCGGGTGCCGCAATAATGAGTATGGAAGGAAAGATAGTTGATGAGAATATTTGTTCCCATTTGAAGCAAACAAGACGGGTCTGATCAGGGAATTTCTTTCCAATTCAATTAAACATCAACTGAAGTCAGCAGGTCATTCAATGCGAAGAGAAATACTCATTTCTGGGCAGGCGATAAACAGGCGATAAAGAAGAAACTCAATATAGTGATGTGTGAATAAGTTGCCTTCAGGTGGACAGCGCAATGCTGTTTGGAAAATTTATGCAGCTCTTTTTACTTTCACTTTCACTTGAAGAGTTATGCGCTCATGCGCCTGAAGAATTTTTATGATTTCAAGAATATTCTCGGCGCGTGGATTGCCGCGGGGTCCCAACATCCGATGAACGCTCTTGCTTGATTTTTTGAGTTTGCTGGCCAGGCCCTCAAATGTAATCGTCGCATTTATATAATCGCGGAGAATCGATTTGCCCGCTTTGAGATCTCCCCCGATTAGTTCATTCACCGCCTCCGTCAGCATATGTCTGCGGAATTCAGTATCACTCTCGGCACGCTGTAAAATTGTTTTGCGAAATTGTTTTGTAATCGGCATAGTCCCTCCTTACTTCCTCTTTTTTTTCTCTGTCTTATATTGCGCCCACAGTGACTGAGCGTTTCTAATGTCCCTGCTCTGAGTTTTCTTCGATCCCCCTCCAAGCAGGATGACCAACCTATTTCCTTCCCGGCCAAAATAGATCCTGTACCCCGGGCCAAAATCAATCTTGCATTCCGAAACTCCTTGCCCTACTGATTTCACGTTAGAAAAATTGCCCTGCTCCAGTCGGTATAACGCAGTGGCGACCTTGGCTGCGGCCAGAGCATCGAGGCCGTCAAACCACTTTTCAAAGACAGAAACTCCATTTTGTAGATACTCGACTACTTTGATATTAGCCACGCGATAATAGTACCACAAAGGTTACTATTAGTCAATTCCAGCAGAACAGCAGTGATAAACGACGGTAGATCACTCTGATATACGCGGGTTGGGTACCGCATGACTTATCTTCGTCGTGGAGCTGCCTCTGTCTTATCACGAGGGCCATCCTATTTTCAGGTGCCTCAAAGTAGGTACGAGGGTTCTCCCAACCGACTGCTGCCCTGGCCGAAGTACACATTTTCCCAATAAATAGCGTTGTCCGGAGGGGCGAAGAAACGCTCCATCTCTTTCGTAGCCCCGGAAGACAACAACGATAATTTCGTTCTGTCCTCAATTCGTTTTATCCTTATCTGGCAACACAGGCATTAGTTTTCCTCATTACGTCACATGCAATTGCCCAAATAAAGCCGCTCAATTCACGTGCTACAGCGGTACATGCTTCAACCGGGAGTTTCCCCTTATTGATCAAGTACCAATACCTCTTGCACAATCGTTTTTGTGCTTTCCATGCAATAGCCTGTACTGTTTCGCTTGCCTTCTCTGCACGCCGACGAAAATGAGCTGTCTTGCGTGCCGGCAATCGATAACACCACGAAGCTTCTATAAGCACACGCCTTGCATGTCCATTGCCCGTTTTGGTTATCCCTCCGCGTTGGCGGCGACTGCCACTTGAGTGTTCACTCGGAACTAATCCTAGGTGAGCCATAAGCTGACGGGGAGAATCAAATCGACTGATGTCCCCCAGTTCAGCCACTACAGTCATTGCTGTAATGATGTCGACTCCTCGAAGTGCCATCAGGCCGGTTATTACAGGTGCCAAAGACCACCCTTCTACTGCCTGACGCATTTGTTCTTCCAATGAAGCCACTCGTCCTTTCATTTGTTTGACCGTATCAACATACTCTTGGAAAACAATCTGCTGTGCCGGGATCTCAAACTTTATCTCTTCCAGCCATCGAAAATATGCTTGCGTCCATTTGCTCTTCCCAGGATACTGCTTCCCATGACGCAGCAGGAATGCTCCAAGCCGCTGTTTGGCGTGCCCTTCCATGGCCTTCATATCTTCACGGGCACGCGTTAAATCTCTCATTGCTTCCTGCTCTTTGTCCGGAACCCACACCGGCGTCAGTTCCCCCGCACGATGTAAACGAGTCAGCGTGTTAGCATCCCTCCGATCTGTCTTAACGCGGTCCCCTGATTTCCTCGGGATAAGTGAAGGAGCAACCACATCACACCTCTGACCAAGATCGAACATCCATCCCTACATATTTGGTGCTATACTTATTCATAACCTGTCCTCCTTAATTGTGGCTCTGAGCCTATGGGTTTCCTCACCTTAAAGCTTAACCCACGTACCTTAAGGTCGGACAGGTTTAATACATTATGCCTTACAAACGTTTTCAGGTGTTACAAAGTTTTATCGCTTCCTTCATCAAGTGTGCACAGCGGATGAGTCTTATCGAGATTCGATCACGACCTATTAACAAACAGATTCAACAGGGTGAGATATATGAGGATTACCGATAGAAATAAAAAGAGGGATGGTAATCTTTACGGAACATCACTTTCTTCCCACTTTACTTCAATCATTCCTTGAATGTCTGATAGTTTTTTTACCACTTCTCTCCAATTTGTTACTTCCGTGCTAAAAATTCTTATACGATATATTAGCGTCTGTGACGATATGTCATGTTCATAATTGATAGTTCGGATATGAAATGAGGCATAATCTGAAATAATCTTAGTAATATTATCAAGTGGGTCTTCTTCCCCTTTATGTTTTACCGTTAGGATGCGATAAATTCTGCGCTTAGCAAGGTTTCTTACGGGTTGAAGCCAATAGAGAGCTGTAAGAATTACAACAGTTGTAAAAATCGTTTGATAAATATGCCCTGCACCAATGGCAAGTCCCATGCCGGTTACAACCCAAAGCCCGGCAGCGGTTGTTATCCCCCGCACCGTGCCTTTACCCTTTATAATAGCCCCAGCTCCTAAAAAACCCATACTTGCGATTGCATAGGAAGCTATTCTTCCAGGGTCTAAGCGTACTACGGAATCTGTATTTAAATGGCGAAACAGATCTGCCATATGGAGAGAAAGAAGCATCATAAGGCATGCTCCCGCGCTTACAATCAGATATGTCCTGAATCCTGCAGCTTGTCCGTGAGATTCCCGTTCAAAACCAATTGCTCCTCCAATAACAGCTGCAAGAAATAGTTTTCCCAAATCAGTCAGTATTGCGTACCAATCATACATTTTTAAATTGCCTCACAGAGTCGATTATACAACAACTTTACCATTTTAAATCAACAAGACTATAGCAGAAGATGACATTGCATCTTCTTGGAAGAGGAGGACATTGTCTGAAACCTTCAAAAATGAGGAGTACTATGTGAACGGTTTATATCTATCGACGCTTCAGGAGGCATTTGCTACAGGAAGCACTAAACGGAGGGGCGAAACCTTACCAGGACGCGTATTTCTATGGGAAGAAGCAATTGAAAACATCTGATATGCCTGATGTGCGACATCGTCAGTTGTATTTTATGTGTCCCCTTCGTCGATTTTCAGAGGTGTGGCGTGCCATATTTTTTCGTTGTATTCACGTATGGACCGATCCGACGAGAACTTTCCCATCCGAGCAACAGTGAGGACCGACATATTTGTCCACTTTTTCTGATCTTTGAACGCCACACTTATGCGCTCCTGGCAGTCAACATAGGACTGATAATCTGCAAGGACCATGTGCTCATCGCGGCGAAGGAGTGAGTCAATCAAAGGCTTGAATAGGTTCACATCTCTCTTTGAAAAAAATCCGGAACTGATAAGATCGATCGCTTCTTTCAGGTCCGGATGAGCGTCATAGTAAACCCTGGGATCATAGCCGTGGGATTTCATGTTGTAAACCTCTTCACCGGTCAAACCGAAGAGAAAGAAGTTTTCGGTGCCCACCTCTTCACGGATTTCGATGTTCGTGCCGTTGAACGTCCCTATCGTCGATGCACCGTTCATGCAGAATTTCATGCTCCCTGTCCCCGATGCCTCTCTTCCTGCAGTAGAGATCTGTTCGGAGAGATCGGCAGCGGGATAAACCCTTTGACCGTTCTTTACGTTAAAGTTGGGGAAAAACACAATTTTCAGGCGTCCTGCCACGTCCGGATCATCGTTCACCGTTTCCGCTACGGAATTGATCAGCTTTATGATGAGCTTCGCAACGAAATTGCCGGGAGATGCTTTGCCGCCGAAGATGAACGCGCGTGGCGTGATATCTATCTGCGGATTTTTCTTAATCCTGTTATAGATCGTGATTATGTGAAGAAGGTTGAGGTGCTGGCGCCTGGATTCATGGAAGCGCTTCATCTGGACATCGAAGAGCATATCAGGATCGACGGAAATTCCAGTGCGGTCGTGAATGATGCCGGCGAGATCACGTTTGTTCTCATGCTTTATCAGTTGCCACTTTTTCATAAGGTTCGGGTCATTGGCAAATGATTCAAGCTGCTTTATTTCCTCCAGCCGGCGGACCCATTTGTCTCCTATGGTATTCGTGATGAGTTCAGCGAGCCTCGGATTACTCAGCACGATCCAGCGTCTCTGTGTGACTCCGTCAGTTATATTGAGAAACCTCTCAGGGTATATTTCATAAAGTTCGGGGAGTAATGTCTTTTTAAGCAGCTCTGAATGGATTCCTGAAACCCCGTTGATAGCGTGGCTTCCCAAGCTTCCGAGCTGTGCCATCCGGACATATTTCTGGTCACTTTCATCGATGAGAGAAAATCGGTTGAGTTTATCATTATTATCGGGATACTTTAACCATATCTCGTCAAGAAAGCGCCGGTTTATTTCATGGATGATTTCGAGGTGCCTCGGCAGGATATCTGCGAACAGGGGTAACGGCCACTTCTCGAGGGCCTCAGGTAAAGTCGCATGGTTTGTATATGAAAAAGTGTCCTGCGTGATGTACCATGCTTTGTCCCAGTTCACCAGATGTTCATCCACCAGGAGTCTCATCAGCTCAGCCACAGCGATCACGGGCTGGGTATCATTAAGTTGCACCGCAAAGGAGTCAGAAAAGGTGTGGATATTTTTCCACCGCAGAAGGTGCAGGCGGATCATGTCCTGGAGAGCGCAGGAGACAAAGAAATACTGCTGCGCAAGCCGCAGCTGTTTGCCGGCGTATGGCTCGTCATCGGGATAGAGGATTTTGCAGATCGATTCCGAGGCGATCTTTTCGTTGACCGCTCCGTAGTAATCACCGTTTTTGAATGCCTCGAAATCAAAAGATTCGACGGCCCCGGACTTCCAGAGACGCAACAGATTCGTTGTGCCGACTCTATATCCGGATACGGGGGTATCGTACGCAGTCCCTTTGACAGCAAACTTCGGAACCCAGCGCACCCGGAAACAGTCCTGCTCGTCATAATACGACTCGGTGCTGCCGCCGAGATTTACCTTGTACGTGACCTCGGGGCGTGGGATCTCCCAAGGGTTGCCATGGTGAAGCCATGCATCAGTCACTTCAACCTGTCGGCCATCCCGGATCTCCTGATCAAAGGCGCCGAACTCGTAACGAACCCCATACCCGATTGCGGGGATCTCCATCGTTGCGAGCGAATCCATGCAGCAGGCCGCGAGCCTCCCAACTCCGCCGTTACCAAGTCCAGGCTCTTTTTCTTGCTCGGTAAGTTCATCTAAATTAAGACCCAACGCCTTCACAGCCTGAGAGACCTCATCGTAGATGCCGAGGTTGATGAGGTTGGTCCCGAGTTGCGGCCCGATGAGAAACTCGGCAGACAAGTATGCAACGACCGTCAGATCTTCTGTAAAGTTTTGGAGTGCTTTGACCCATCGTTGCATCAACCTGTCCCGTACAGTATACGCAACTGCCATATACCAATCGTTCCGCGTTGCGGCCTGCGGAGTCTTTGCGAGCTGGAAGTAAAGATTATCAAGCACGCATTGCCTGATCGCTTCCACGCTCAGCCCGGTGCGGATATCCTCACGCCGCTCCGGCGGTAGCGCGGGTGTCACTTTCCCCTTTTCTTGCATAGCCTATCTCCAAATGACTTATATCTAAACTGAACGCTTCCAGCAACTCTGCAGCCGCAAATTTCAGTCCGCATGGTTTCTTAAGGAATATATGCCTCACCCAAGAACTGAGTACAGATGCAGGCTGAAGCCTGCGGTCACAAAACCTTCCCGTCAGCATTCTACATTATACCTTTTTCAGTATTTCTCATGGGGCCGGAATCCATACTCAGTGCAGAAGAGCAAGGGAAAAGTTTCTTTCAGACAGGGAATTATGCCGGATATTACTCGCGACAAAACCATTGAAAACCCGGATAATCCACAGAAAGTGATACAGGCACATCTCTTGCTTGAAATATTCTTGTGAAAGTGAGAACAATCATTTTTTTTGTCGCGATAGTATGTGTCATTTATGGCTGTGAGGAACCAAAAAAAATCGGTCAAAAAGGAAAGAATACCATGGCAAATGAAAATACAGTAACTCGCGACCAGTCTTTAAGAAAGGTTTGGGGGAAAGAAATGGAAAAGACCAAAGCAGGAGAGAAAAAAACATATCAAAAGCCGGACGATGAGACCCTCAGAAAAAAACTGACGCCGTTGCAGTACAAGGTGACCCAAAGGGAAGGGACGGAGCCCCCCTTCAATAACGAATACTGGGACAATAAGAGAGACGGGATATACGTCGATATCGTTTCCGGAGAACCTCTGTTCGGTTCGCCCGACAAATATGATTCAGGCACGGGATGGCCGAGTTTCACGAGGCCTCTCGAGCCGGACGACATTGTGGAGAAAGAAGACAGGGGCATTTTCATGAGGCGGACAGAAGTGAGGAGCAGACACGGTGATTCACATCTCGGCCATGTGTTTATGGATGGACCTCAGCCCACAGGCCTCAGGTACTGCATGAACTCCGTTGCTCTCCGGTTCATCCCGAAAGAGGATCTCGACAAAGAAGGATACGGAGGATACCTGAAGCTGTTCGAAAAGTCTCAAGGCGAGAAAAGGTGAAATGCGGAAGTTGTGTTACGTTATCTCTGAGTCTTTATTCTTCCTGCTGCCCTCGTACAACTCAAATTCAAGGAGCCTGCATTCTATGCCGCCGTTGAAAAACGGAATTTTTCGCTTAGGTCTCAATCCCACTTTCTTTGCCAACTCAAGGTTTCCCGTGAAGAGGTATCCGGTGTATCCCTTGCACTTCTGCTTAAAGAAATCGCCGATCCCTTTATACACGCTTTCAAGTTCTTTGATCTTCCCCATTCTCTCCCCATACTCCGGGTTGAGAATGATAACCCCTCCTCCGTCAGGAACGACTGTCTCGGAATAATCACAAACAGCGAATTCGATCAGGCGCTCGACACCTGCAATAGCGGCATTTTTCTTTGCCGCCTCAACAGCGTCTCTCCTGATATCGGTGGCTATAATCCTGTAACCCAGGGTCTTTTTTGCCTCTTTTTTTGCTTGTGCACGCAGATCGTTCCAGAGCAGACTCCTTAAACCCTTTCATATGCATGAACCCGTAATTGTCCCTTAACAGCCCGGGGGCCCTGTTCAGACCTGCGAGGGCAGCCTCTATGGCAAGCGTGCCGCTGCCGCACATGGGGTTGATGAAATGACCGCTGCCGCTCCATCCGGACGCGTGGATAACTGCTGCGGCAAGGGTCTCCTGCATGGGCGCCGACATGGGGATCTTTCTGTATCCGCGCCGGGAGAGGGGTTCCCCGGATGTATCAAAATACAGGGAGCAGTTCCGGCCCTTCCAGTAGAGGTTTACCACAGCTCTGTCCTGATCGGGACCTGAATCAGGACGCTGCCCCCGCTTTTCCTTGATCCTGTCGACGATGGCATCCTTGCACTTCACATTTGCATAGCGCGAGTCCCTGATGGTCGGGTTATCCACACTGGACGTTACGCAGACATATCCATCCTCGGCTATGTATTCCTCCCACGCTATCTCCGATACCGCCCGATAGAGGGCATCGGCATCACCGGCAGTGAAATCCCTGATGAGAAGGAGGACGCGATGTCCCGTGCGGAGCCGGAGATTAAGCCGCAGGGTATCGTCAAAAGTTCCCTCGGTCTCTACTCCGGCAACGGATTCGGAAAGCACGGGGAATCCCAGGCGAAGGAGCTCTTCCCCCAAAAAAGGCGCTATACCTTTTGCGCAGGTGATCAATATCCTGCCTTTTCCGATGCCTCTATTTTCTCTTTCTGTCTGATACATCTTTCCGGGCTGAGACAGTAATTATGAAATTTTCGGGCTGCAGGTCCGGGTCCTTCTCAAGCTCCTCAACAAAGACAGTGATCGCCTTTCGCATGAAGACCGGGAAGTGTATACCCTTCGGTAATGCAAGGATTCTTTGTCGCGTATCTTCGTCAATAGTTGCTGTGTACTTTGCCAATTTTTTACTCCTTACTTTGATGAATGATAAGACTCCGGTTATCCGGCAATCGTAAGAATCCTTCAGAGGATATTACATAAATGTAACACAAAAGGCGACTTTAACCCAAAATACAATTGATGACAAGCATATATGCCTGCCTCATAATTTTATAACCGTATTTGTCAGGTAACCGGGAAGAAAAAGAAAACCTGAACTTTGGTATGCATAAGGAGTAAAATAAGGTGTGAGTGTTCAATGAGTGTTTGCCCCTCAATAGCGACATGTGTCTATAAGAACCTTCACGCTCACCGTCCGGGTGATCATAATACGCAGGTTGATGGCTACAGGCTACGCCTGTTATAGAAAGAAGGGTACATGAGTTTTAATTCGTTCAATCTCCATCCACAGATAGCAGCCGGCGTCACGGCGCTCGGCTATCACACGCCAACGCCCATCCAGCACCAGGCCATCCCGCCCGTCATGCAGGGGCGCGACGTCATGGGCCTTGCCCAGACGGGAACAGGCAAAACAGCGGCTTTTGCGTTGCCGATTCTCGAGCGCCTGATAAAAGGGCCGCGCGGCCGTATACGCGCCCTCGTCATTGCGCCGACCCGCGAACTGGCAGAGCAGATCAATACTGCCATTACAGATCTGGGCCGCCAAACGCGCCTGCGCAGCATCTCTATTTACGGGGGCGTGGCCATAAACCCGCAGAAACAGAGACTGACTGCCGGCGTAGAAATCGTTGTGGCCTGCCCCGGGCGCCTGCTCGATCACATTCATCAGCGCACGATCAACCTGTCGAACCTGGAAGTACTCGTATTGGACGAGGCGGACCGGATGTTCGATATGGGCTTCCTGCCCGATATCCGGAAGATCATCAGGCACGTGCCCAGAGAGCGCCAGACGCTGTTGTTCTCGGCAACCATGCCTGATGATATCCGGCTGCTGGCCCAGGACATCCTGCGGTCTCCGGTCACCGTGCAGGTCGATCCCGCCGCTCCGGCAAGCACTGTCTCTCACGCACTCTACCCGATCGATCAGCACCTCAAGACCGCGCTCCTTCTCGAACTGCTGCGCCATACCGACACCGAATCGATCCTGGTTTTTACACGCACCAAGTACCGCGCCAAGCGCCTGGGACAGCAGCTCGAAAAGGCCGGCTACCGGGCCGCATCGCTTCAGGGGAACCTGTCGCAAAATAAGCGCCAGGCAGCACTCGACGGGTTCCGTGACGGCTCATATCAGGTCCTTGTTGCGACCGATATCGCAGCCCGCGGCATCGATGTCTCGTGCATATCCCATGTCATCAATTACGACATGCCTGATACCGCCGACGCCTACACACATCGGATAGGCCGCACCGGTCGTGCTACCAAGACAGGCGACGCCTTCACATTCATAACTCATGAAGATGAGGAAATGGTGCGCAGCATCGAGCGCGTCCTCGGCGAAAAGGTAGAACGGCGCATACTGAAGGGCTTCGAGTATAAAAGGCCGGCGCCGGCGCGCGATACCGAGTTTGCCCGCCCGCCGCGTGAACCGCAGCGCCGCAGGGAGCAGAATAAACCGGAACAGTCCAGGGCTGTTACAACAGCTTTTGCTTTGCAGAAAGGGCGCCTGGCAAAAAGATCCGAAAATCAGAAAATCGGAAGTGCGGAATTTCAAAAGCAGTCGCAAGGCGGAGTTGTTCATCGAAGTTCAACTCCTCAGCGCTCCTCCGGGTCAACGACACACAGGTACCGTCCGTCCAAATCTTCCACCGGTCGCTGATTACTGCAGATGCAGGAACAAGCTCGTGAGGCTGCATACCCACACACGAGCATTACTGATCAAATATTTGCAGTAACTGATAGGAATGTTTATCATGATAAGAAATGATTCTCCCCTCGCTCCGCTCGGGGATAATGCGCGAGTTGAGCAGCGAACAGGGTGAATGCGCTCCGCGAGGGGAGAACCAGGAGTTCGAAACAGATGGGCCTCCGGCCCACTGCTCAACTCGCGCATTATCCAATATTCTTTTTGTAAAGAAAGTGCCTTGTTTAGGGAAAAGTGAGAATGCCGTTCCGTGATAACGCAAGAGTCTCACCGTATATTACGCCTGAAGGGCTGAAGCATTTAAATGAGGAACTGTCATATCTCTGGAAGATTAAACGCCCCCAAGTTACTCAGGCTGTCGCTGAAGCCGCTGCGATGGGGGACCGTTCCGAGAACGCAGAGTATATTTATGGCAAAAAGCAGTTGCGGCAGATTGATTCCCGCATGCGTTTTCTTGCAAAGAGATTGAGGGAGTTGGTCGTCGTGGACAGGATACCTGATGATACTTCAAAGGTATTTTTCGGCGCATGGGTCAAAATTGAGGATACTGATGGAAATGTGTACAAGTATCGCATTGTCGGGCCCGATGAATTTGATCCTGAAAAAAATTTTATCAGCATTGATTCTCCTATGGCGAAAGCGTTGTTACGCAAGACGGAGGGTGATGAAATTGTTGTGAACAGGCCTAACGGTACAACTGCTTTTGTTGTGACAGCCATCCGTTATGAACCCGAAAAATGCATTTGATGACAGGCATATATGCAGAAAAACCTTTACCAACCGCAATTTGCTATTTAAGGAGAGCCATAAGTGATGCATGAAAACGTGCAGGTTTGCCGGTGAGCAGCTATCTTACAAAGGTGGCGGAAGTAAACCTTTTTCCAGATATATGCTTGCCTATTTTTTTTCATAATTGTTCTTAGGGTCAAACCCTCATTTGATTGATCGCAAGATTAAAGCACAGAACTCTTATACGTACTGTATGGCGACTTCGTAGACAATCGCCGAGTGTTCGGCAGCAGTACCACTGCCTTCACAACCAAGTTCCCCTTTTGTGTTCTCTCTATGGTTTCCGATCATCTCAGTTATGACCCGGGTAAGATCGAACCCGCCGTCAACACATTCCTTGCTCAAACAGTCTACTATGAAAAAAGCGTAACTTTCGGGGAAAAAATTAATGGTTCGAACCAATGCCTTTGCTACTCCCTTCTGCTTGTACATCATACTGATGACTATCCCTGTGACCTCGGGGAAGTGTTCAGCCATGAAGCCTGCCTCAACTCTCTGTTGCTGCCTTTCTGTCCTCGCCTCATACTTTCTATTGTTCATGTTCCTCCCAAATGAAAAGGCCCCCTCCACCGGGAGGGAGCCTTTTTCAGCTAGCTAATTAGAGTTTGACAACATTGATAGCCCTGGGGCCTTTCGGGCCCTTTTCAGTATCAAAGCTGACCTTGTCACCCTCGGCAAGGCTCTTAAATCCGTTCCCTTGGATGGACGTATGGTGGACAAATGCTTCACTTCCGTCTTCATTTGCAATAAAGCCAAAACCTTTGCTGTCATTAAACCATTTTACAGTTCCTTGTGCCATGTTCTTAACCTCCTTATCTCTAAATTAAATCTCAGAAGACCTAACAAAAAAAGGCCACAAAGTCAAAAGTCTTTGTGGCCTCTGTAATCGCAAAAACTTCTAAAATTCTAAAGTAAGCATAGCACGTCTCCGAAGAGTTCGTCAAGAAGGAAAATAGAAAGTAGTGTTTTAACCGCGCTAACCCTGTTTAGCTGTTATACAATGATGGATTGGTGCGGTCGGGGCATGGCATTGCTGCAGGTTCCGTGCTATCGCTGAGCATGCCCCAGGCACGGTCTAAAGAGAACGGGTACCTACCCTCTGGCCAAATGTCTGTATTTGATGCGGTGGGGCTGGTCTGCGGCAGCGCCGAGACGGGCCTTTCTGTCCGCTTCATATTCGGAATAATTCCCATCGAACCAGACCACCTTGCTGTCGCCCTCAAAAGCGAGTATGTGGGTGGCGATACGGTCGAGGAACCACCGGTCGTGGCTGATGACCACGGCACAACCCGCAAAATTCTCCAATGCCTCTTCCAAGGCACGCATGGTGTTTACGTCCAGATCATTGGTAGGTTCGTCAAGGAGAAGGACATTGGCCTCTTCCTTCAGCATACGGGCCAGATGGACGCGGTTTCTTTCCCCTCCGGACAGCATTGAAACCTTTTTCTGCTGATCGGCCCCGGAAAAATTGAAGCGCGCCACATAGGCGCGTGAGTTCACCTGCCTCTTGCCGAGTTGAATGGCATCATCCCCGCCGGATATGACCTCCCAGATGGTTTTGTTCGGATCGAGGACATCGCGGCTCTGGTCGACGTATGCCAGTTTTACGGTTTCTCCTATCCTGAAGGTGCCTGAATCAGGCTTTTCCTGGCCGGTGATCATCCGGAAAAGGGTGGTCTTTCCTGCCCCGTTAGGTCCGATAACCCCTATAATTCCGCCCGGAGGAAGGGAGAAGGTCATGCCCTCCATAAGAATATTGTCGCCGTATGCCTTGCTCACGTTATCGGCATCAATGACGACATTGCCCAGACGGGGTCCCGGGGGAATATAGATTTCGAGCTCTTTTGAGCTTTTTTCGATATCCTGACTGAGGAGCGCCTCATAAGAATTGATGCGCGCCTTCGCTTTTGCATGGCGCCCTTTGGGAGACATCTGTATCCACTCAAGCTCGCGCTGAAGGGTCTTCTGCCTTTCGCTCTCTGATTTCTCCTCCTGTTGCAGACGGTTCTTCTTCTGTTCCAGCCAGGAGGAATAATTCCCTTTCCAGGGAATCCCCTGTCCCCTGTCAAGCTCCAGGATCCACCCGGCAACATTATCGAGGAAATAGCGGTCATGAGTTACCGCGATGACGGTGCCCGGATAGCTTTGCAGATGGTGCTCCAGCCAGGCCACGGTCTCTGCATCGAGGTGGTTAGTCGGCTCGTCCAGAAGCAGGATGTCCGGCTTCTGCAGGAGTAGTCTGCAAAGGGCGACACGCCGCCTTTCCCCTCCGGAGAGGACTTTGACCGGCGTATCTCCCGGAGGACAGCGCAGGGCATCCATGGCCATCTCGAGGCGCGAATCCAGGTCCCATGCATCCAGGGCATCCAGCTTCTCCTGCACCTTGCCCTGCCGCTCGATAAGCTTGTTCATCTCATCGTCCGACATCGGCTCGGCGAATTTCTCATTGATGAGGTTATATTCCTTAAGGGCATCTACTATCTCCTGCACTCCCTCTTCCACAATCTCCCGCACCGTCTTTGCGTCATCCAGTTTCGGCTCCTGCTCAAGAAAACCTACGGTGTGGCCGGGAGATAAGGACCGTCTCGCCATTGAACTCTTTATCCATTCCGGCAAGGATACGGAGGAGCGAGCTTTTTCCTGACCCGTTGAGACCGAGGACACCGATCTTTGCTCCGTAGAAATAGGAGAGATAGATATCTTTCAAAACCGGCTTCTTATCATAATATTTGCTTACCCCTATCATGGAGTAAATAACTTTGTTCGGTTCATTGCTCATCTTATTTCAAATCCTTTCTCTAGGGGCCGTGCTTTCAGCCCGTCAAAGACCGGGCAGTTTTGAAGTATACCATATGTGCTCCTTGACGAACATACTTCTCTATCGCCCGCACTTCCTTAAGCAGTGCAGGCAGTTTTGATACTTATGAATCTTTTATGATATTCTATAACACCTTATAAATCGTTGGTCTAAGAAGAAATCATTAGTTGCCGGTGTGGTGGAATTGGCAGACGCGCCGGACTCAAAATCCGGTGAGGGCAACTTCGTGTGGGTTCGACTCCCACCACCGGCACCATTTAAAATCAGAGAGTTAGAGGCCACCTTTCACCGCCTTTAACTCTTTCTTATTCTCAGGTGTCCAAAAAGTGTCCAAGTTGAATATTCCGTTCAGCTTGTCTACCGCCTCTTGAATGTGACCTTTTGACAGGTGAGAATACCGCATGGTCATTTTTATGTCCTTATGGCCCATCAAATATTGAACAGTTCTAATATCAACGCCCTTCATCACAAGATATGAGGCGAAGGTATGTCTTAGGTCGTGAAAACGGAAATCTGCTAATTTTGCATTTTCTCTTGCATATTCAAAGGCGTCTCTCCATCCTCTGCCACCGAAAATATAGTCATTCTCAAAGCTCATACTTTTTACGATGTCCAGAACGATCTCATTCATTGGTACCATTCTTTGAGTGTTGTTTTTACTTTCTCGGACAAAAATGCCACCCTTTGTATAATCAAGTGATCTAAAGTGTGCGTCTGACAAAAGATTTTCGCCATTCGGATTGATAATGATGTCCGACCTCTTTAGCCTTTTAAGTTCTTCAGCTCTCAAGCCGGTATTCACAGCAAATAGAATAATTTTCCTCAATCGTTCATTTGCATGTCTCAGCAGTTCTTCAATTTCGACAGGTCTGGCCCATCGTATCCGGCCTGGAGGCTCTTTCAATTTCTTAATTGTACTTGCCGGATTGTCCTTCAAATATCCCCACTCGATAGCCATTTTAAAAGCATGCTTCATGTACTGGACATTCCGGTTGACGGTAGACGGTGAAACCTTGGTCAATCTGTTTGATTTAAACCTCTCAATCATATAAGGCGTTATCTCCGTCACGTAAAGATCGGGGCCTAAGAATGGAATGATCTTTGATTTAAAGGCACGCTCCTCAGTATAAGCCTCTTTCTTGCACTTATTTGTATAAGCATATTTGATGTACTTTTCTGCAAAATCTTTTAGCCTTATTTTTTCAAGTTCAATTATTCCCAAGAACTCACGCTTGTATTTCTTGACTTCGATGTCCTCCATTATTTTTATAGCAAGACTCCGGGGGCCTTCAATGGTTCTCCGTATACGTCTCCCGCTCGTGGTTCTAAAGTCCAAGAGAAATTTCTTCGGGCCTAATTGTTTAATGCTCATATGCTTCCTTGACCGGATTGACCTTGGATTTTGCTATGAATTTATCCAAGTCGTCTAAATCAAACTTTACCAGCCGGCCCGATTTAAAGTAAGGGATTCTCTTTTGAGACACCCATTGATAAAGCGTACTGACCTTGAGGCCCATGTAATCCGCTGCCTGTTGAATACCAATGAGTTTATGCTTTCCTTCCATCTTGGTTAGTTCCCTTCCCTTTTGCTCATTATCCAGCCTCTACTTCTTTGGGCCACTCTTTGATAATTTTTTCTTTATGCCAACCTTCGCCTTTAGCTCATCCGTTACCGCATCTATTTTATCTATAGCGGGAAACAAGGTAGGCCCCCATGCTTCTTTTATTCCTTCTCTAACTCTCTTGAGCTGGGGATCACTTTCAACCCACTTTTCAAACTCCTCTTGAGTAGAGAAATTGCCCCGGAGTTCCTTCAACATGCCTCTGAGCATAAAACTTACAAACTCAGAGACTGAAAATCCGCGCGGAACGGACTGTAATTCTCTGTAAACATCTTCATCAATCGATAACGTTAGTTTTCTTCTCATAATATTTACCTCCCAAGTTGTTAATAGTAATCATATCATAGTAAATACGTATTGTCAGTAGTAACGTAAGAACGGTATCACGTAAATATGGGATATTAGATAAACCCAGAAAGACCGAGGCCGGAGGCCACCGGCTTTCGCCGGAAGGCCTCCGGCCCCGAAAACACAAGAAATGATAAATTCACCAAATAGCAATGTATATTGGCTTCGTAGAATCGATTCTAAGAGCCTAATTCCCGTGACCCTATATTCAGCTATCCCATAAAATAGACGAGTTTTGTACCGCTTCGCTCGGTCAGCGGGAGAGCGGTAAGGTCCCGCTTCCCTCGCTCTTACAACTCACTAATATACGACGGAATATTCTGCTATATTTCAAGTTTTAATCATCTTGAATCTAATCTTGTTACTTATTGACATTCTTATGAAATATATGCAAAAATATTCTACAAAGATTATGGATGTGTATATATGGAACAAGAAATATTGTCTTTTGAGCAATTCAAGGGAGACAGAATATTCTGCTATATTTTAAGTGTTAGTAATCTTGAATCTAATGTTGTTATTTATTGACTTTCTTATGCAAAATATGTTATAATATATTATAAAGATTATGGAGGTGTAAATATGGAACAAGAAATATTCTCTTTTGAGCAATTCAAGGGAGTGGGCAGTAAGTTAAGTAGCTACTCTATAAGCATTACAACTAATGCATCATTCGGATTAAACTCTGGATTCTATAATGCTGAAAAAATAAAAGAATTTTCTTATGTAATGCTATTTTACGACAAAAGCAAAAAAACAATAGGTTTCCTTTTCACTAATTCTAAGAGTTCTGAAAAAGGTACATTCAAAATTACACATGGTAATAATTCAGGTTATATTAATGCAAGAACATTTTTTATGTCAATATTTCCTGGCAATTTAGATGAGGTTAAGAAATATACATATAGATATACTCCTAAAACTTATAGCGATGAAAAAATTGGAAAACTATATTATATAACGTTAAAAGAAATAGAAAATGGAGATAAAAAATAACTCAGGCAGTTTATCAAAACTCCAATGGTTTAAATTCGCCCTAAACAAAAAGAAAGGACTCTGGGGCACTATAGGACTAAATTAAGGAAGGAGACATGAAAAAATATAGATCAAAGCAGAATGAAACAGAATTAACAGTAGTAAATTAAAAAGCGATTACTCCACATAATCGCTTTTTAATAATCCGGTAGCCGACTGATTAAATCAGTGGGCCGTGATAATAATTCACTAATTGATTTATTATCACAATTCCCACCGAAAAAATCAAGGGTTCCCTGAAATTAGGAGAGGTGTTCCTTGAGAAACAGAGAAGGCTACAAGCTTATCTTTGTTGCTTACATCACCACCAGAAATGGCAGGCGTCTCTACGCTTGGCAATATGGCAGGAAATGTTGGGCAATTTGGGTTAAAGCTTAAATGGAAGGGGGGCCAATGTGCCCCCCCCTTTTCAGCAGTTCAGAGTAATTAATTGTTTTATAAAAGACGCTCCATCGAGAACGGTAAACCCTTGCCCTCTCTATTTCCACTTTATCCCAAATTGTCAAAGATGAGCCTTATATCAATATCTTCGCGTTTTTTCTTTCTTCCTGTAACAAACGACCCATAAGGCCAAGATAGAGAGAAACAATTCACATAGGAATAAAGTGCGGATAGGAAAAGGATAACCTGACCTGTAAAGGTCTAATTACTAATAAGACCATAAGTAAAGCCACTTGTATGTCATTCCCGCTTGTCGGGAATCTTTCTGATACTCTTTTATTTGGAAGTCACCAGAAGGATTCCCGACAAGCCGGAATGACAATGCTGAGTATATAAATGTGGTTTTACTTATGAACTCCTTAGTAATTCATCAACGTCCCGTACGCTTCCGCACATTAAAAATGAATTATTTCAGTCGATTTCCAAGGTGTTTTTATTATTATCTTCATTTTGAGTAAATCTTTTATATCATTCTGAAGAAATTTCTTAGGTATTGCTTTTAGAAATTCGAGATGGTTTTTTAATTTATCAATATGCGCTTTTAAGAGCTCAGGGTTGGTGGGCTTTGTCTGTTCCCAATCTAATTTAATAGTGAAATTCGTGGCGCTCTTCGGACTGAAATAAAACTTTATCAATTTCGCTTCGACACTATCATCTTGCACCATTCGATACCATTCTTGTGCCGCGTCTGAAAAAATTAGAATATAAGTAAGTATATTTTTACTAAATAATATCTTTTCAAGCTGTGGAAGACTCACATCGTTACCCATTGGATGAAGATGGTGCAATGAAATAGCGAGAGATGCTGGATATATAATACGATCAACATTTTGAATCTGTTCATCAGGCACATCGGTTGGATGAGAAAACTTTATAAGCAGCGTCAAGGCACTTAATAATGCATGTGGTTTAAGCTTGGCATCTTTCAATGAAAAATGAGATAATCTCTTAAAAAACATTTGGCTAAGATAGAAATTATTCTTACATTCAATATGTTTTTTTGATCTCCAAGGCGTACCCTTCTGTGTAGATTCAAAAAGCGTGGACAGACAGTTAATTTTCTCTTGATACCCATTGTCACGTAAGAGCTTTCCCAAGGTGATATCAAACAGGTGGTCTTGATCCGTTGGGAAATAATTTTTGAAAAAGTTGTTTAACCAGTACTCAGTTTGTTCTATTGGAACAGCAAGATCATGAAATAACCCCACAAATATCCAGGAGAGATCCAATGCATCTTCAGACAAATTCTCACCGTTGGAGCGATTCGCAGAATTAATATATTGTTTCCTCAATGCGCTACAATTATGGTTCAATATATAAGTACCGAGTGCAAATACCCAAAACTGGTGTATAAAGTGATCCCTATATTTTTTATTGGCATTGTAAAGAACTGTTTCGAACATTGCTAATTGATCGAGGAAATCAGTCCCTACTGACTCGTTGATGTAAAAACGATTTAAAATATATTTCTTAAAAATAACTTCTTTGAGAAATCTAGATATTTCTTGACTAAACGTATTATATGTAAGGGGGCTGGCTAATAAGCTGCATTCTTTAAAGAAGTTTTTTAAATCATCGAAATAAATGAGGTGGGCATCTGCTGTCCGAAATGCCTTAAGAAAAATACTGATTTCATTTGCAGGCTGATCCACTTCAACAGCGCTGCCGACGCTACCCCTAATGAGCGTTGTTGAAACCTCAGCTATTCTCTTCGTAATGCTAATTGCTATCTTCTCCATCATGAAATACTGAAAAATCTCAAAATTAGAGAGTAGCGAAGGAAGTTATAATTTGGTGACTATTCGAATGATGCCAAGCCTCAAGAGACGTGAACTGATTTTTTGCACGGCAGAAAGGTGACTGAGGGCTAGTTTTATCCACTTGCACTTTTTGCCGATCTATATTACGAATAGTATCTAACTCTATGGCTGTAATTCCTGCTAACAATATAGGCTTATTATTACCAGACTCGGGTTGTGCAAAAAGAGACTGTATACGAAAAGAGTCACAAGGATAAGAAGATGGTATCAGTGCCTGCTTAGGTTGTTCTTTGAGTTCCTTTTTGAGTTGACCTATATTTTTATTGATATCAAAATTCTCGCCCGCCAAAGAAAGCATTGTATAATAAGCATGTTTCACTTCAGAATATTTTAATAATTCTTTCATTTGCTCTATGTTGTCATTTCTGACGAATTCTCTAATAAGCTTCGAAGTGCTACCTAAATTATAAAGCTCCAAATAATACGGTGTTCTTTTTATCGTGACATGTGTTTTTTTATAAATGGCATTTTTGTAAATTTTAAAAACCTCATCATCTAATCTTTCTACATACTCTTTAGCCAAATCTCTAAATTCTTGTAAGTCCCTGTTTGTAAAATTATTTGTTTCATTTGTAGTTATTAAATAAATAAATATTTTTGATAGATTAGGATTAGCACAAACATTTATTCTAACTCCAACTTTGCATTTAAATCGACCGAGAAAAAGCCAAAAAAGAGGGAATTGAATGTATTTTAATGGTAAGTCGAAAGAATCCAGTATCATCTTTCCAGCCTCATCCTCGGGTTGAATAATTCGTATTTTATCGACTGAATTTATTTTTTTTTCTACCTTAAGTTGTTCTATAAATTTCTCTGCGCCTTCTTTGCAATAAGAAATAATATTTTCTCTTATTTTTCCCCAATTTGTAGCAGAAATTTTCTTGTAATCGATAAACAAGAAAGAACCACGCCAATACTCCATGATTTTCCATGCACCGTCTATCGTTTCTGTGATAGCCTTTGCTTTAGTGCTAATCCTTGCTTTCGTATTGGTCACCATTCCCCTCCTTAACTTATTATAATTATAACAATAAATCCTGAGCACTTGCATTAGATATAGATAGATTAATTTTGTAATGGTTACGTTTTATCTGCTTCATCTCCCCGCTAATTTCCCTTGGGCAAGACAATTTTTCTTTTGTTAATACAGAACATCTAGACCTTCTGCGAATATTACAGGATAGAGTATTATCTGCCCCGACAATTACGAGGATATCTTTGGGAGGAGTATCTTTGGGATAACGTAGAGTACAAGTTGCTACATTTTTCCCAAAAGTTGTTTTTGATTGCTGAGAAGCTGCACAACAAAAATACTTTTCATAGCATGGTTTATTTCCATGTAACATGCATGGAATACTACCATTGCCTCTTTTAATATTTAACATTTCATATACAACGATGAAGCTGTTCCTATACTCACAATACGGCCCTCTATGTACCAATATATAAACATTTAGGCCACTTTCAAGAACCTTTATTGCTTCACTATTTCCCTCAATATGTCTAACCCAACTTCCCCATGTCATAAGTTCTAAAGCCAAGAGTTTAATTATTTCGCCACTCATGAAAAAATATGCTTGCCCCTGTTCTAATTTAAGAGAATAGCTCTATAGTAATAAGTATAATTGATAACTATATAAAAAAAATAAACTTGACAGACCTGCTTTTTTAGAATCTCTTGACAGATTCCCATCACTCAGGATGCCTTGAATTCGCGGTATCCATAATTTAATTTTCATAGTATACCATAATATTGGAATATTATTAGTTCGAATCCCCAATCG
>CAVZMO010000020.1:0-32667 GCA_963776195.1 Thermodesulfovibrionales bacterium | reverse complement strand
AAGATTTTGGCTGATTCAATTATTCAACGGAAAAAGGAGATTATGAATAATGGCTGATCTCACATCAAAGATACCGACAGAAATCCTCGATGTGCTCGGGATGGTCTGTCCATATCCCATCGTCCTTATAAAAAAAGAAATGGAAAAACTGCCGGGCGGAGCGATATTAAAGGTGCTCTGCGATTCGCAATCAACTGCTGAGGAAGTTATTCCCCGATACTGTGAAAAACACGGATATCTGTTCGAAGCGATCAAGATCGAGGATGAGGGCCAGTGGGAGTTGTATATCCAAAAAACGTGAAAGGAAAAGAGGCCTTATCTTCGTGAAATTAAAAGGGGATGCTGGAAAATCCAGCATCCCCTTTTAAGGAAACCTTTACTCTCCGTCCGATACTACTGTTCTTTCAATGTAACAGCGCCGGTCGAGCATACACCTGACACACGTTTCACAACCTTCGCACGAGTCGGCCTGATAAGGGTCTGCTTTACCGTCTTTCATCTGAAAAACACCAACAGGGCAATTATTTGCACATTCTTCACAACCCTCACATTTGTCCTTGTCTACTGTAACCGTGAATGCCACTCCGATTCACCTCCTTAAATTGATTAAACCAGATCGTTTCTTTGTTTTATTCAACCTTATAATCTCAAGAAAAATCTCTGGTTGTTTTATGAAAGAAATTCTTCCTCTTCTATTCGGCTTTGATCTGCCTTTCACCATATTTGTCGAAGACCGCCTCTTCCTTTATCGAGACAGCTATCTTATAAAGGACTGTCAACACCAAGAATCCGACTGCCCAAACAGCAAGTGTTATGAGGGCTTCAGGCAGTGTGGGCCAATATTCGGTCACCCTTTCGAAAGGATTTGGCACAAAACCTCCGATGACCAGGCCGAACCCTTTATCAATCCATAAAGATATAAATACGGAAATAGCGGCGAGTGACAGCAACTTCTCATTTTTCCTTATCTGCGGGAAAATCAATAAGGCCATCGCCACCACTGCAAGGATAGTGGAAAGCCACATTAAAGGCACGAGCTTCGCATGTCCCTCTATGCCGCTATAAAGATAGATAAAGGAAGCCATATGTCCCGGGATTTTGCTATAAAATGCAGTAAAGAATTCGAGTCCCAGAAAGAAAACGTTGATATACATGCAGTAAGTGACAATCTTGCCCAACGACTGAATGGCTTCTTTTCCGGGGTCGAACTTTGTATATTTTCTGACGATCAAAGCTAATAAAATGAGAAGCGACGGACCGCCGGCAAAAGCCGATGCCAGGAATCGGGCCGCCATTATCGCTGACAGCCAAAAATGTCTTCCGGGTAAGCCGGCGTACAAGAAAGCTGTCACGGTATGAATAGAGGGTGCCCATGCAATAGAGAGGTAAATCAATGGTTTTACCCATTTCGGCGGCGGCACGTCTTTACGCTCGGAACCCAACACCGTCCACCCGACCAGCACATTAAGAAGGAGGTAACCGGCTAAAACACACATATCAAAAAACATAACGGAGTTTGGGCTCGGATGAAGTATGACGTTGAGGACGCGGAGCGGCTGCCCCATATCTACGAAAATGAACAACATGCACATTACAACCGCAGCAATAGCGAGAAATTCCCCCAGGATAGTAAGCCTGCCGAATTTCTTATAATTGTGAAGGTAATAAGGCAGAACAACCATAACACCGGAGGCAGCTACTCCGACAAGGAATGTAAACTGGCCTATATAGAGACCCCACGAAACATCCCTGCTCATACCGGTTATACCCAAACCAACGCGAAACTGGTAAATGTAGGAAATAACGCCTACGCCGATCGTGGCAAGTAAAAAGAAAATCCACACCCAGTATCTTCGACTTCCGTATAGTGCCTTTTCAAGCATTGCAATTACCTCCTAGAATATATAGTAAACACTGGGCCGGGTCCCAAGCTCAGGTCTACGGCGAAAGCTGTAGCGTGAGTCGAGCATTTTTCTGACCTCAGAGTTCGGGTCTTCCAGATCTCCAAAAAGCAGCGCGCCTTTTGAGGCTTCCACGCAGGCGGGCCGGAGGCCTTTTGCAAGCCTCTCATAACAAAAGGTACACTTTTCCACAACACCCTTGGTTCTCGTCGGAAACTCGGGATTCGGATATTTATCCTCTTCCCTTTTGATAGATGGTCTCGGATCTCTAAAATTGAAGCTTCTCGCACCGAAAGGACACGCTGCCATGCAGAACCTGCACCCGATACACCGGTGCATGTCCATCATGACGATACCGTCGCTTTCTCTCTTGAAAGTAGCTTTCGTGGGACAGACTCTTACACAGGGTGGATTATCACAGTGGTTACAAAGCACAAGGAACGGTAGTTCTTTAATTTTTTCCGCGAGGTATTTATCTTCATTGCCGGGGAATGCGTGCTCGAATGTCTCTCCCCATATCCATTTGACTTCTTCCTTTGTGTTACCGATCTTTGGGACATTATGGACCTTATTGCACGCGTCGATACACCTTTGATAGTCTTCCTCAGTCTTAAATTTGGCCATATCAACAACCATGCCCCACCTCTTTGCTTTTAAGCCTTCCGGGTTCGGCATGACTTGTGATGCCTCAACACGATTTCTGAGACCTTGAGCGACGGACGCGCCCCCAAGGCCCAATATCGTGGAAATACCTGTTATTTTTAAAAATTCTCTTCTGTTCATACTCATAATTCTTTCTCCTTCGGCGCGATATGGCAATCCCAGCAGTAAGGTTTTACCGCTGCATAATTGTGGCATTCATCGCAGAACTTCGTCTTGTTCGAATGACACTTCATGCAGGTATTCTGGAGGCTCATGGTAAATATTTTCCCCTCGGTGTTCGTATAAACTCCGTTGCCGTCACGGACAACCCAGTCCCTCCATTCGTTCAACAGCTTCATATGCTCCTTCATCATAAAGGCCTTCGACTCCACGCATTTGCGTTCATTCTCCGGCATTTTGAGGATCTCCGGCGTGTCGATTTTCGGGTCCGGTTTAGCGGTGGCTTTCCCGCCATTATAGAGAATAGGGAAAGTTACCAACCCCACAAAGATGATAAGACCGATGATTATCTTTCCTGCGTTATACATCTATTCACCCTCCATTCCCGGGAGCGGATCGCCTCGCAGATCAGTCGTTCTCTTCTTCTCCCCTCTGCAAATCAAGGCGTTTGCGACCATCTCATGGACACCCGTTACCCTCACACCAGGCACCCAATAATCCACTGATGTAACAAGAGCGGCCCTGTCGATTGCGCAGATACAGGCCAGCATATTCACCCCGTATTTCTGCTGAACATGCTTTACGGCGTTCGCCCTGGGAAGGCCTCCCCTCAGCCTATTCTCCATATTTTCCGATGCATTTAATCCGGAACCGCTTCCGCAGCAGAACGTCTGCTCCCTGATGGTATTTTCCGGCATCTCATAGAAATGATTGCATACATTCTTGATAATATACCTGGGTTCTTCAAGGATTCCCATCGCCCTTGAAGTGTTGCAGGAGTCATGGAACGTCACTTTTAAGTTATCGTTTCTGCTCGGATCCAGGTTAAGTTTTCCGTGGTTGATCAAATCTGCGGTAAATTCACAGATATGGACTGTTTTGTTCGATTTTGTGTTTTCGAATCTCGTGCCCGTTATCGGAGAGACAGGTTCTTCCAGAAAGTCCACAGGTCCAAACCATGTATTATGGTACTGATGCCATACCCTCCACATGTGGCCGCATTCTCCGCCCATTATCCACTTCACCTTCAGCCTCTTGGCTTCTTCGTAAATTTTATTATGCAGTCTCTTCGCCATTTCGTTAGAGGTAAAGAAACCGAAGTCTCCTCCTTCTGATGCAAAGGTAGACCAGGTATAGTCGAGACCGAGTTCATGGAAGAGCAGAAGCTCACCCATGGTAGTATATGTGCCGGGGTCAGCGAAAAAATCCCCTGAAGGCACAATAAGCAGAATTTCGGCCCCCTTTCTGTTGAAGGTCGGGGTTACCCTGATCCCTGTTATCGTCTCTATGTCGTCAATGAACATCTCGAATGTGTCTTTGATCGTGTGGGGTTGAAGACCAAGATGGTTGCCCGTTTTCCAGCAAGCTGCTACGGGACCGGCAATCCAGTCTATGTTTAACCCCAGGAGATTGAGAAGTTCCCTGGCCAAAATCGTAATCTCGGCGGTGTCGATTCCGTATGGGCAGAAAAGAGAACAGCGTCGGCATTCAGTACACTGGTACGCATAGTACCATATCTCTTTCAGAACGTCGACCGTAAGTTCTCTCGCACCGGCTATTTTCCCCATGATCCTTCCCGGGAGCGGTGCAGTATTTTCTATAGACCGATCTCAGGAGCTCCGCCCTCAGAACAGGCATATTCTTCGGGTCTCCCCCACCGATAAAAAAGTGGCACTTGTCGGCGCAGGCGCCGCATCTCACACAGATATCGAGGAAGAGACGGAAAGAACGGTACTTGCTCACCCTTTCCCTCAACCCTTCTATGAATATCTCCTGCCAGTTTTCCGGCAGTTTCCAGTCCTCATCCTTTACGGACCACGTCCTCGGATTCGGAAAGCTGACGGTTTCGAGAGATTTCGGCTTACAGGCATTCGGGAAAATGCCCGGCTTAAATACTGTCGGGGTATCGATCCACCCCGTTTTGGGAGGCTTTAAATCTATCTTCGCGAGTTCTTCTGGTTTTGGATTTGCCATATTTACTCCTTTTCTACCGGTAATCCAGCCGCTTTCATTTTTTCTCTAAAATCATCTTCATATTCTTCATATGTATGAACCTTTACCGGATAATTCCACGGATTAACGTGCATTGCCGCACGGTTGTCGTTTGCGAGATTTCTTGTGGGGCTGAGGAAGACCCCCGCCATATGCATAAGCTTGCTGAGCGGAAAGTAAGCGAAGAGGGCACTGACAAGGAACAGATGGATATAAAAGATAGTGCCGATAGTTTTTGGAACTAAAGGGCTAAAGGTTATAAGACCCATCGTCAGCTCCTTTATCCCTACAACATCCGTTTTCAAAAAATAGCGCATTAAGACACCGGAAAAACCTATGGCGCCGATGAGGAACAATGGGAAGTAGTCCGCGGCGAGAGAAATGTATCTCAGTTGCGGAACAATAACTCTTCTCAGAAAAAGGTACGTTACAGCACCGAGAAAAGCCAAATCGGTCAAATAAAGCACCGGCGCGCCTACCTGGAAAAACCCGTCAAGGCTTTCCAATATTTTTATGAATCCGGGAATTGGCTCGAAGAACAACCTCAGGTGCCTGGTGAGGATGATGAGAAAGGTCCAGTGAAATACCAACCCCCCCAACCAGAGCCACTTGGTCGATCCGTATGCGATCTTAGGCCCTTCCCTCAAATCAACCTTTGTGTTCCTGAAGAGGGAACGGAAAAGGAGTACTTCAAAGGCCATTCTAATAATAACGCCGAGTGAATTGGCAGGATTGTCTATTTTATTCCATTTGATCCAGGGCAAGGTTTTTTCCTGACCGCCGGTTGTCGGTATCCGGAATGGGACAGGCACGCGTCCCCATTGTATAACTCGATAAATGACTCCTAAGATAAATGTGAGAAAGGCTGCATAGGGTATAATTATTCCGAACAAATAGCGCAAATTTGCAGCCTTCACTCCGATGAAGGCGATCACGACAAGAGTTATAACTGTGAAGAAGGAAAATAAAAGTCCCATTTTCTTACCCCTTTATCTTTTTAGTTAATACGATATCTGACTCGAGATCCGGTTCCTTGACCTCGCATATCAGGTTTGCTTTTTGTATAAGCCTGAACGTCATTCTCTTCACTTCATCTGCTTTGATCTCATAGATCCTCTCCTTGCATTTCATATAAATATCAAAAGAGAGGAGAGCCATCTCATCTATCCTGGCCTCTAATATCGTCATTTCCTCGGTGAGCGAATTTTCCCTTATCTCTCTTTCCATAGTCTCTCTCAGAACCTTTTTCAAAAGGAAGACGAACGAGACAGCCTGCGATGGAGAAAAACCCTGAACAGTTTTTATTCGGATGATGTCATCGAGGAAGGGATAAACTGTTTCCGGATCGGAACTCTGAACAAGCACATCGAAGAGATCATGTATACCCTCCGAGATCGTATTGCCCACCGGATTGGCAAATCTGTTTTTTTGTTTTTTTAAAAAGTCCGAACTGTCAGCCGGATAACCCTCGATTATTTTGTCGAACCATTTGGTCAGAATGTTCGATTTTCTATCTAACAGGAGGTCCTTAAGTTTCATATCCGGTCTATGTATGGGTTTCCCTCAAAGTATCAAATCTTATACTATAAGTCTCCGCTTAGTCAACGGGTGTTTTATCTTTCAGACGCACTGAAATCGCAAGATAAAGAGCAAGAAGAAAGATGCTGAAAAACTTCTCACTTCTTGCTCTTCTCTGATCTATATATTTTTTTATACGCAGCCTGTCGGCTTTGGAAGTCCTGCATACCTACATGCCTGTTTCGCAGGACCGGCTGGAAACAGCTCATACAGATACTTCGTATTTCCCTTCTCGGGGCCCATTGCCTTGCCGAGTTCTTTAACAAGGATCTTGATCATAGGCGCGATCTGGAATTTTATGAAGTATTCCCTTAGGAACTTTATTATCTCCCAGTGCTCAGATGTAAGTTTAAGGCTGTCCTGATCTGCCATTACCTGAGCTATACCTTCCTTCCATACCTGCCAGTCCTGGAGATAACCATCCTCATCAACCTCATACTGTTGCCCTTCAAACTCTAAATTTGGCATTTCCCCTTCCTCCTTTTTTCTATTTGATTTTAGATTTTTTGATAGAAGACCTCTCCCATCAATTTGAGCCGTTGTATAGTACCACACAAATACTTCATCTTTCAATCAACAAATAACAGATTTTTTTCTGGGTTATAAACCCTAATATAAAGACATAACTATGTCAAATAAAAAAAATTAATCGAAAGATAAGCTATTCTCTTTATGAGCTTTCGCGGCCTTTATCAGGCCATTTACCCATTCTTTTGTGCCGAGAGCATGAAGATGCGTATAGGTGGCAAGGACATTCTTATAACAGAGCCCGTCTTTCCCATGCACTATCCCCTCGCCCCTAGTCATCTTGAAAGCACAAAAGACATCGTCCCTTTCAGTCATATTCGACACATAGGAATAATGGAATTCATGACCGCGCAGAACCTGTCCTGTTTCAAAGAAGGGGTTAGCTTTCTCCACCTCCAAAACGGTATATCCGTGACCCTGCGGCTTTTTGCTCACCGCCACGACGACGGGGAAGATCCCGACCATGGGATATTTTTCCCCCTCCCAGATCAACTCCTCTGAGAGGTACATCAACCCGCCGCATTCGGCATAAATCGGCAGACCTTCTTCAGCGGCCTTTCCGATAGCCTTTCTCAATGCTGCATTAGCGGATAGAACGGAAGCATGCGTTTCAGGAAAGCCGCCCCCAATGTAAAGGGCATCGAGCGAGGGCGGCAGATCGTCAGTCAGGGCACTGAATTCGATCAAGCGAGCTCCTGCCTTTCTTAATGCGTCTGCGTTTTCCGGATAATAGAATTGGAAAGCCGAATCCCGAATGACACCGATATTTATCTTTTTTTCTGTAATTTCAGGATATGTTTCATAATCAAAATCCAATGGCGGAGCGGTGCGTGCGATCTGCCACAGTAGTTCTAAATCCAAATACTTTGCAACCACCTCGGCAGCAGCAGCTATCGCCCCAGCAGCAGCAGGATGCTCCTCGGGCGGTACCAGACCGAGATGTCTCCCGGGAAAGGTCACATCTCTCAATCTCGGGATCGCCCCGACTACCGGAAGGTGGCAATGCCTTTCTACACTTTGGCGGATAACGGATTCATGCCGCGCGGTAGCCAGTTTATTGAGGACCACACCTTTGATCGGCACCTTCTTGTCGAACATCTGACATCCGAGTACCAGGGCAGCTACGGTTCGCGTAACCTTTGTGCAATCGACAATGAGGATGACCGGGGATTGAAGAAGCTTCGCGATCTCGGCCGTGCTTACGCTTCCTTCTAAATCCATCCCGTCATAAATTCCGCGATTTCCCTCAATGACGACCATATCGGCTTCTTTCGTATTAATACTAAAGGAAGAGAGAACCTGCTCCTCATTCATTAAAAAAAGGTCAACGTTATAGCACGGATGCCCTGCCCCCCGGCTCAGCCATCCCATATCAATGTAATCCGGCCCCTTTTTAAAGGGTACGACGTTATGTCCCTGTTTCTGCCAAACCCGGCACAGTCCAACACTAATCGTCGTTTTTCCCGTATCGCCGCCGAGACCCGCAATCATAAGCCTCGGGCAACGAATCATCTTTTGGGACCTGGAATCTCAAATGAAGTACAGGAACCGCTTCCACAACTCTTGGCGGTACTCCTGGCTTGCCCGCCGACCGCCTTTGCAACGTTTATTGTGCTTAAAACTTTTTCAGCCTCCGGCGAGCCGCATTTCGGGCATTTCATCTCCAATCCCTCGCTCTCTTTTTTCAGTTTCAAGATCTCGAAAACATGTCCGCAACCGAGACAGCGGAATTCATAGATCGGCATAAAAACTCCTTTCTTGCAATTCTTTCGAACAAAGAACTTTGCTATAGATCAATCGAGACAGAACATCAGATGGATGAATATACTATGTTTTACATTAAATACGCCATCGGGAAAAAGTCAAGAATGGTTTATGCGACTGCATCAAATAATTATTCCTCTAAAAGGTCCCGTAACGCTATAATAGAAAAAACATATTGAGGAGAAAAAATGACGGCTTCACCCGAAGAACCCCGCTGTCCTTTCTGTTATTACACAATTGAACAACCCACGGAATTACAGGAAAGAAAATTGGCTGAATTTCCGGTCGGGGCCTGCGGGCATTGCGGCGCAGTATATGCCTATGATGCGACGGGCCATGATATGGGCGCCGCTTTTATCGAAGGGTTGCTCTTTGCATGCGATTATGATTCCGGTCTCGCATTCTCTTTTTCTTACGGTGAAGATTATACAGACGCCGTTGTCGGGAATTATGACATCGTGACCCACACCATAGTCCCGGGAAAAATCTGTAACGAACGGTATGTAAGAGGGGCCCTCATTTTTGTGAAAATCGTGGGCCAATTCAAGGAAGTCACCGGGCAGAAAGTGAAAGAAAAAATAGAGACCTCCCTTCCTGTTGCAAAGGACAAATTGCGATCAGAGAGATTTTCGAAAGAGTTGGTGCGCAGGTATGTTTCGGAAAATAAGCTTGAAGATCTCATTGCACTCGCGTTGGAAGATTCCCGGGTGTTACATGAACTGCAGCGAATGCTCTATACCCCGGACGAACAATTGAGATGGCGGATTGTCGATATGCTCGGCGGCGTGTGTAAGAAAGTCGGCAGGGTCCGGCCCGATCTCATCAGTAAGCTGCTGGGCAACCTGCTCCAGAACGCGGCATATCCCGGTTCATCTGCCTGGGGCGCCCTTGAGGCTGCGGGCGTTATCATAAGTACGAATCCCGATCTGTTCGGAGAGTTCAGCAATACCCTGCTCGGTTTCTTCGCGCAGAAAAATCTGTGGAAAGAAGTGACATGGGCCGCCGGAACGATTGCTGCAGTCAAGCCGAATATCGTCAAACGCGCGGCGCGGAGCCTCCTCTCATTTCTTGAAACTCCGGATCCTTTTTTGCGGGGATATGCCGTTTGGGCATTGGGCAACCTCAAGAACAGCGATGCGGTCGAAAAACTGAAGGACCTTGAAAAAGATGAAGAGCGTATCAGTCTATTCAGAGAAAGTGAATTAAAAGAGTTGACCATTGCGCAATTGGCAAGAGAAGCCCTCGAAAAGATCGTCAACAGATGACGCGGCCGCTCATAAGATATCTTGTTTCCTCACCGTATGGCGATGTCCCTGTAGAAGAAGATAAACTGGATCTGCCGTTGGAATGTGACCCTTTGAAAACTCCGTACAAAGTCTACTTTCAGTCCATCGAAAACTTTCTGGAACAGGATGCATTCAATCCGCTTAGAAAAGCGGCGAGCGAACGATGCGGAGAAGGGGTTCATATAAATGAAATCATTATCCGTGCGGAAAAACACGGCGCCTTATACCATCCCGCAAGTCTGGAATTGGTCCTTGAAGATCGCAGAGTAAAATTCGGGTTAAACGTCGCCGTTTCGAAAACCGGCAGGAGTTGGTTAAAAAAAGAGTTCTCAGTCATGCAAAACATAAATACAAAATACAAACTGCCTTACCTCCCCGAGGTCTATTTTTTCGGTGAACGGGAAAACATATCGTTCCTTCTGGAAGAGTGGTTTGAAGAGTATCATGAGTTTCATATTTCCGTGGCAGAGACCGGGGAACAGCTGATTAAACTCTGGGAGTTCGGCAGCGGATATAAGTATCTGACTCGCGAGCAGAGTTTTGAGATATACAGACAGATATCAGAGATACTCACCCTTTATTATGATATGGATGACTTTTGCCAGATATATCCCTGGCACCATGCTGCGGGGGACTTCATTGCAAGAGTGGATGATAATGAGATTGACGTACGCCTCACAACGGCAAGACAGTATGACCCGTATATGGTATTTCAGGAAAAAGAGCAGATAAATCCTGTTTTTGCATTATTCTATTTTCTTCTGAATCTCACGATCAAAATGCGTCTGGATAAACTGGATGGGGTGGATGATACCTTATGGGCGGAGGACTTCTGTCTTGAGGCGTCTGTGAAAGGGTTCCTTGATGGATTGAGATTAAAAGAAGAATTGAAACATTATTTCAGTTCAGAAGATGAGTTTTTCGACTTGCTGAAATCATTTAGTCCGGAAGATTTAAAGATTGCTCATGGACCTTTGATCGACCTTTACAAGGGCACGGCAGATTACCAGGTGATTACCGCGAATTTTGACAGGCATGTGGAAACATTATATGCTACTCTCCAAACTTTCCCTTCATAATCTCCTCGAAGGGCATCCTTACAACCCTCGCGAGCGGCAACATAAGATTTGCCTTTGCTGCCGGGTTCAAATAACCTGCCTCGGTTAAAAGGTCCATTGAGAGCCGGACAAGTTCCTGATATATATTGTCAAGTTTTATAGACGGATAAGAAGCCTTTTCCTCGAAATTTGAAAGACCGCATACATAAGACACCTCTTTGTTTTCCTTTTTCAGGGTATATGGAACTCCGTAAACACGGCAGATGATCGGGCGGTTTTCATAGAGAACGCACTCCTCCGAGTCCTGGAGGAGAGGACATCTCACCCTTTGCTTTCCCAAGCCAAAGACCTTCATCTTGGGGTCTTCCTCAAAAATCTTTAACCTGTCCTTTGCCTTCAGCATCTCAGCTTCTGCCTTCTCAGCCCGGCGCAGGGCATCTCTTCTTGCTTTTCTCTCAAGGCGGTTAAAATGATAATTGATATATGCTGCCTCTATGGGGAATACTCCGAAAATAGCATGGCAGCAATCACAACAACGGACCCTGCATTTCACGCTCATGGGGTATTTTTCCTGGATTGACTTAAAAAGAAGGTCAGCCTTACGGGCAATATTTGTGTACTGTGAAAAAAGGTTCTCGATCATCAGCGATGTCTATTTCTTATCTTTCCCGCGGGTTTTCTTTACCGTATCCGCTTTAGTTTTTTTCTTTATCTTACTGCGGTGATTCGCCAGGAGATTTAAAAATTCCGGGTGTACTTCAAAGCCCAACTCAACTGCTCTGTCACAATTCTTCACTGCTTCTGCAAATTCATCTTTCAGATAATAGGCATTCGCAAGGTTATTGTAGCCTAATGCGAAATCGGGCGCTAATTCCAGCATCTTCTTATTAACTTCAATGCTCTTGTCTGTATCCCCCTTCTGGAGATAGGCATTTGCGAGGTTGCACATCGCCTGCACGATCTCCGGATTCGCCTCCAATGCCTTTTCCAGCGCCGCTATGGCCTCATCCGTATTTCCCATCTGAAGATAGGCAAACCCAAGATTTGCATATCCCCTCGCATATCTCGGCTCCAATTCGACAGCTCTCAAATTCGCTTTCACAACTTTCTCAAGATCGCCGTCCTTGAAGTAAATATAGCCAAGATTGACAAAGGCTTCAAACATCCTTACCCCCTGCGTGATTGACTCTTCAAACGCATCGATGGCTTCATCGAATTTCCCCTGTTGCATAAAAGCAACACCCAGGTTATAAAGGGAGGCGGCACAATCCGGCTTTTCTATCAAGCGCAGTTTTTGTTCGCTGATAAATTTTTCTATATCTTTTGGATCTTCCATAATTTTTTATATTAACACTCTATCGTTTTAAACGTAAAGGAATTGCATTTACACGCCTCAACCTTGAATAGGGAGGAAGTGAATGGATGTATTCGCCTTAAGCTTTGTAAAATCAAAAACACGGGTGGCCTGAAAGCCAAGGCCACCCGTATATATCTCACAACTCGCTATGCTTCCTATCCTCCGGCATCTCCGGATTTTTCAACAGATATGCCTCTTCCTTTTAGTCCGTACATGGTAGAGCTGCCGGTTGATAACAACTCCAATACCTCTTCTCTCACCATTTCGGATGCTACGCTCTTAATCTCTGATGCGCCGGCGTCAGGAATAGTCTTCTTCACACCGATCATCATATCCTTAAAGTAGAATTTGCTCTTTGCGCCTTTTGAGGCATAGTCTATGATAGCCTGTCTTATGTCTTCTGGTCTTCCCATAGTTTTCCGCTCCTCTTAATTTCTTATATGCCACCGACAGCTTTGGATACAGCCCATGCATGTTCGGTATACTTAAACTGAGTTGATGTTCTGTATGTATCAACGGCAAGGCGGTAATCATCGAGACTCTTCTCTGTAAATGGAATACCCGTCTTCTCAAAGAATTTCTCCCAGCCGATGCGCTGTGCCCAGTCGCCGAGTCTCTCATACTTGTTCGCACCCTTTGCCCAGACTTCAACTATATGCTTGACAACACTCGTCACTTCGGGCCAGCGCGGCATGTTGTTCGGCAGCCACGGGATAATAACCTTTGAGAATTTCGGCATGCTGATACGGTTTGAGATCTTGCCGCCAACCAGGATAGCGATACCGTCACCCTCACTGTCTGCTAATGGTAATCCCATACACATGGTGTAGCAGTTACCGCAGTACATGCACTTTTCGTTGTTAACTGTAACGCTCTTTTTTCCATCCGCCGTTGTTACCGGCTTAATAGCATACAATGGGCAGGCTGCAACGACCAGCGGAATCTCACAGGCCTTTCCGATAGCATCATCATCGATTGCGGGAGGCTTGCGGTGATAACCGAGAAGCGCGATATCGGAGCAATGCACGGCGCCGCACATATTAAGGCAACATGCCAGAGCTATCCTTAACTTCGCCGGCAATCTCATATTCTTGAACTCATCAAATAACACGTCTGCGGTAGCTTTTACCGGGCCGGAGGCATCGGTTGCAGGGGTATGGCAGTGGACCCATCCCTGGGTATGGACAATATTGGACATGCTCATTCCTGTACCGCCGGTTGGGAACTTAAAAGAACCGCCAATATGTTTTCTGCTGTCGAGTTCTTTCTTGAGCGCTTTCGCCTTTGCTTCATCGTCCAATATGAATTCAATGTTGTTTCTTGTTGTGAATCTCAAGTAACCGTTACAGTGTTTATCTGCAATATCACAGATTTCACGAATATGTTCGACTGACATGAGTCGTGGAGCAGCGGCCCTCACGGTAAAAGCCTTTTCACCTGTCTCAGAAACGTGCACAAGGAGACCGGGCTCCAGTATCCTGTGAGAAACCCATTTCCCGTAATTCCTCCTGATGACAGGCGGCAGCATCTGGCCGATAATAATTCGGTCCGATATCAGTTATCCTGCCTGCCTGAGGTTTTTTGGGATCAAAATAACCAAGTTTGCCTTTCGACATAACATACCCTCCTTTATATTATTTTGGATGTCTGGTTCTGTAAGCGTTAATATCTCTCTGCCATCCACCGGGAACCTCTGTTTCCTTGAAGAAGACGTAAGGGTTGGAACGGGGCTCTTTCACCATTTGCGGCATAGGCGGAATCCCGAGCACCTCTATGAATGTCTTCAAGCTTACGCGCTGGATTGTTTCACCTATACGCTCACGGTTCTTGCCTTCTTCAGTCCACCAGTCAAAAACCTTTCTGACAAGATCTTTTTGGCTGTCATAAGGTTTGTTTGACATACATAAAAGGTATAGTCATACATGCCATCTGTGCGCCTTCAAGGATCGGCGCCTTTGCGCCAAAGAGAATACTCAAACCCTGGTCTTTACCTACCCTTAAAGCCTCGGGCATGGCGTCTATGCAATGCATACAGCGGTTGCATTCTGCATTGTTAATGCTGATTTTCTTGCCGTCCCACTGCATACACTGGGTGGGGCAGAGGTCGATGACTTCCTTCTGGATGTCGAATTTACCCCAGTCCCTTCCGGCAAATCCACCGCCGTCTGCGGGTATTTCACCGGCTGCATACGCCTTTACCGCATCTGCATTAATCCGGATGTCATCCTTCCACGTGCCGATATATGACATATCTGAACGGGCGATACTGGCAATGCAGCCATTAGGACAACCATCGAACTTAAATTTAAATTTATAGGGGAAAGCGGGCCTGTGCAATTCGTCCTGGAAGGTCATGGTCATCTCATAACACATGTCCATGGTGTCGTAGCACGCGAATTCACATCTTGCCTTACCGATACAATCAGAAGGCGTACGGAGGTTTCCGCCTGAACCGCCTAAGTCAACACCGAGGTCATGGGTCAGATCAAAGAATATAGGTTCAAGCTGATCTGAAGTCGAACCCAGAATAACGAGGTCTCCGGTAGAACCATGCAGATTGGTCATTCCGCTTCCGCGGTATTCTGCTATGTCACAGAATCCTCTCAGCCAATCAGTTGTATAAAATTTCGCACTTGGCTGATTAACACGAATGGTATGGAAATGCGCAATATTCGGGAATTGTAGCCTGCTGGTCGCAATAACGGCCGACGATACCGCCGCCATAACCTAAAACACCAACGATACCGCCGTGCTTCCAGTGGGTCTCGCCCTCTTTATAGGAAAGCTCCACAACTCCCAATAAATCATCGCAAATTTCAGCGGGAATCATGAGATTGTCCTGCCCCAATTTATGCCTGTGCAAGGCCTCTCTTTTTATATCGCTCACAAAACTGGGCCAGGGACCTTTCTCTAACTCGTCCAACATTGCAGTAGTATGTTTAGGCTTGTAATTCTTCAGTTCTTCTTCTGTATAGTTTTTCAGCTGCTCATCAGTAAAAATTCTTACATCGTTGTACGTTTTGTGTCCTTTTTCTTCTTTATCCCATAGCTTCTCTTGTCCTGGGACTCCCATAGCTTACCTCCTTCTGGTGAGTTATTAATAAAATGCAGGCAAATGCAATAAAACTAAGACTCTTCTTCACCCCCTTCCTTATATCATTAGTTACTAAAGTTACTAAAGTCGTGGGCACTAAGTTTCAAAAAGAATCGGTGTTCTTTTTTTAGGCCTTTTAAAAGCAATTAATCATAATCAACTCTTCATTTTTTGTCAAGTAAGTATTATATTGATAAAGATTATTTATAATCGCCTAAAATGAGCTGTTTTTGTATGGAAATCCATTCATTAAAATATATCAATGAATAAGTTGTGTTTTCCATGAAGAAAGGCCACCTTGAGACATCCCCGAAAGAAATCTGCCACCCAAACGCTTTCCCCTCATCATTGCCCGATCCTTTCTATATTAGTAATGGCTTCTTCTGCCCACTGTGCTAAAGTCTTTCCGCAAAAATCTCCGTCGATGTAAATCCGCACCAGTTCAGTGCTCGAACGCAGTTTTTTCAGGAAGGGCAGGGCATTGGTAAAACCTACTTCACCCATAGCCCAGGCTGCAAGGCCAAGCGTTTCATCGTCATCAACCTGAAAGACCGCCAGAACTTTGTCCTCAAAAAAATCTACGGACTCCTTTATCTGCCGACCTAATCTCCCGATACCCCAAAGACATCCTTTCACCAGGGGGGCTCATCAATCGAATAGGCGATCATCATGCTTCCATAGGGGTCGATTAATTCAGGCACCTGGACAATAATTTCGGCGATGGTTTGAGGCGCGCTCCATCCGATCCCGCCGGACTCGTCGGTCACCGACCAGAAAAGGGTCCTGATATATCTTCGCACCTTTTCTTCCTCTCCTGAATGCCACCGGTGTTGCATAAATTTTGCCGCCGTTTCAATAGCCGGCCAACGGAGCCTTTCATCCATATCGTAAAGCCGGAACCGGACCTCCTGCCAGAATCGCCTGTCTCTTTCACACAACTCAAGCAGGAGGCCGAAATCTCTTTTTCTTAAAAGGTCTTCGACTTGCTTCTTTACCGATTTGTCCATTTTGCCATGAGCTTCATCTGTTATGGTTCTCGTTGTCCGCTATGATGATCTACAATCTTTTTTCCCGCGGGAGAAAGATCCGGACAGGACGTTATTTTTGTTTACAATTACCCCTATGGAAGTGCTATACTTTTCGAGTTTATTATATAGGAGTTTCTATGTCCAGGATAAAAAGATCATTACTGCTATTTTTCATTGCGCTGATCGCAGTGCCGTGGGTCACGTACGCCCAGGAACTGCCTTTGATTAACTCAATAGAGATAAAAGGGCTGAAAAGGATCGATGAAAGCGCCTTCAAAGCCAAGATCACTCAGAAGACAGGCGAACCGATCTCTCAGGAAAAAACAAATGATGATATCAAGAATATTTTCAAGATGGGGTATTTTGATGACGTCAGGGCAGAGATCGAACCCTTTGAGGGCGGGATAAAACTAATATATGTGGTCAAGGAAAAACCGACCATTGTAAAAATCGAATTCCAGGGGAACAAGGAATTCGATGATGCAAAGCTGAAAGAAAAGATCACGATTACGTCCGGAGCCATTGCCGATGCAGTCCTTATTCAGGACAGTGCGAATAAGCTGAGAGCCTTTTACGAAGAGGAAGGACACTGGTTATCACGGATCGTACCCGTTATTAAAACAATAGGCCCTGACGAGGTCTCCCTCACTTATATGGTCGAAGAAGGCCTGAAGGTCAAGATAAAAAGAATTCAGATTGAGGGCAATAAAGCCATTTCGGCCAGTAAGATAAAGGGCGCCATAGAGACAAAAGAATGGTCGCTTTTCTCGTTCATAACTTCTTCCGGCTATTACAAGAAAGAGCGTATGGATTCGGATGTTGAGCAAATAAAAGATTTGTATTTTAATAATGGATATATTAAAGTCGCTGTCGGCGAACCAAGAATCCGGCTCACGGAAGATAAAAAAGGGATGTCGATAACACTACCCGTCTCGGAAGGTGACCAATATAGCGTATCCTCGATCGAATTTTCCGGCAACAAAGCGTTTGGAGATGAAGCAATCAGAAAGAGGATTACTATGGCAACCGGCAAACCTTTCAGCAAAGAGAGCCTGAAAAAAGACATATTTTCTATCTCGGAACTGTATTCGGAAAGTGGATATGCCCTTATAACCGTCGCTCCGGACCTGATACCCGATGAAAGCAAAAAGCTTGTCAAGGTGGTTCTGAAGATCGACGAAGGGGAGAAATACAAGATCGGCAGAATAGAAATTTCCGGCAATACAAAGACCAGGGATAAGGTTATAAGAAGGGAAGTTAGATTTAGCGAGGGCGATACTTTTAATAGTGTCTTGATAAAGAGGAGTTATGAAAGGATCAATAATCTTAACTTCTTTGATAATGTGGAATTAATCCCTAAACCGCGGCCGGATGAGAAACTCGTTGACTTCGATGTCAAGGTAAAAGAAAGGCCGACCGGCTTTTTCAGTGTCGGAGGCGGATACAGTTCTGTCGAGAAATTTATCGGCGATGGTCGAACTGACGCAGGGCAATCTCTTCGGTAAAGGACAATTCATAAAACTGAGAGCAGAACTCGGAGGAAGAACTTCCTATTATGATATTACCTTTAAAGATCCATGGTTTATGGATAAACCCATCGTATTCTCTACAACCATTTATAAGATGGAGAGGGAGTTTATAGATTACGACAAAAAAGCTACCGGGTTCGGGATATCCTTCGGCAAGAGGCTTTCCGAATACTGGTCCGGTGATGTTGCATATAATTTTGAGGACGCGACGATATTCAATGTGGCCGAAAAGGCCTCGGCGATAATAAGAGACCAGGAAGGAACGAGGACTACCAGCAGCATCACCCCTTCCTTGGCAAGAGATTCGAGAGACAATTACCTGGACCCGTCCAGGGGGTCTCGAAACTCCATATACTTAACCTATGCAGGACTGGGAGGAACAAACAATTTTCTTAAGGGAGAACTTGATTCTGCGTGGTATTTCCCGCTCGGGAGCACAACCGCTATGCTGAGAGGCAGGTTTGGTTATGCTGCCGGTATTTTTGGTAAAAAACTCCCGCTCTATGAGCGATTTTATGTAGGCGGCATTTATACGGTAAGAGGATTAGGCTTCGGTGAAGCCGGACCGAAGGACCCCGCGACGGGAGATGCGATAGGCGGAACGGAAGAACTCATCTTCAACGCCGAATACATATTCCCTCTCTATAGTGATATTAAATTAAAGGGCGTGGTATTTTTCGATGCGGGCAACTCCTATGAATCATTTAATAATTTCGGCAAGCTGCGATATACTACGGGGGCAGGCGTAAGATGGATTTCACCTGTCGGCCCGATAAGGATCGAGTGGGGTTATAATCTCCAGAAGAAAACGGGTGAAAAACCGAGCAGGTTTGAATTTGCATTTGGAACATTCTTTTAGAAAAATTATAAATACCATTTAGGAGGATCTATGAAAACGGTAATATCGGGAAGGTTCTTGACTTTTTGTTGTTTGTTCTTTGCGCTCATTATGTTGCCCGTCTCTTCGCGCGCAGCCGATGCGATTAAATTCGGATCTATCGATGTGCAGAAAGTGCTGAACGAATCCGAGACAGGGAAAAAAGCGAAATCCGATCTTGAGACATTGATCAAGACGAGGCAGTCAAACATTGACGAAAAAGGTAAGGCCATAGAAAAGTTAAAAACTGACGTAGAAAAACAGGCTTCGGTTCTTTCCTCCGAAGCAAGAAAAAATAAAGAAGATGAATTGGAAAAATTATTAAGGGAATACCAGCGGATCGTCCAGGATTCGCAAGCCGAGATAAAAAAGAAAGAGGGAGAATTCACTGACACGATATTGAGAGAGATCCGTGAATTAATCGAAAAGATAGGAGAAGAAGAGGGGTACACGCTCATCATCGAAAGGGGTATGGTCCTCTATTCGAATAAAGGCATAGACATCACGGACAGTGTTCTGAAAAAATATGACGCGTTAAAGAAATCCAAGAAATAGTGAAGCTTAAAGAACTTGCGTCCCTGTTGAGCGGAGAGATCCTCGGCGACCCTGAGATTGAAATAACGGGTGTATCCGGCGTCAATGAGGCAAAAAACGGAGACATCACATTCATATCGGCAAAAAAATACGGCAAGGATATCTCAAAATGCAGGGCTTCCTGCGTTATCGTTAAAGAACCCATACCCGGCATAGGTATTGCACAGCTTAGAGTATCCAACCCTTATCTTGCTTTTGCAAAACTGCTCGAACACTTCTATATAAAACCGGCAAAGCCCGTCGGAATAAGCGGCGATGCCCTTGTGTCCGATAAGGCAGAGGTGGGGAGGGACGTCTCCGTCTTCCCTTTCACATATATAGCCGATGGAGTTTCAATCGGCAATGGCTCCACAATCCATCCCTACGTGTTCATAGGAGAAAAGACAACTATAGGAGAAAATTGTATTATCCATCCCCATGTTACCGTGAGGGAAAATGTAAAGATAGGCAAGAGAGTTATAATCCATTCAGGTACGGTTATAGGCTCTGATGGTTTCGGTTATGTTTTTGAAGGAGGCAGGTATCATAAGATCCCGCAGGTAGGCGGTGTTATCATCGAAGATGATGTCGAGATAGGCTCTAATGTCTCTATAGACAGGGCGACAACCGGAAATACGACAATAGGTAAGGGAACAAAGATTGATAACCTTGTCCAGATAGGACACAACGTAAAAATCGGCAGCAACTCAATTCTTGTTGCACAGATTGGTATAGGAGGCAGTTCCGAAATCGGCGATTATGTTACTTTGGGTGGTCAGGTCGGCATTGCGGACCATACAATAATAGATTCGGGGACCATGGTAGGCGCACAGTCCGGTATCATGGGAAATATCCCCAAAGGAGCTTATTCGGGCTCGCCCGCAATCCCTCACAGGGACTGGTTAAAGGCCCAGGCCATATTCGCAAAATTGCCGGGGCTCCATAAAAAATTAAAAGAACTCGAAGAAAAGATAAAAGAACTTGAAAGGAGGAATCCCTAATGATGAACATAAAAGAAATACAGGGCCTCTTGCCGCATAGATATCCCTTTCTCCTGGTTGACAGAATTACTGAGATAGAACCGGGAACCAAAGCTGTCGGCATAAAGAACGTCACGGTTAACGAACAGTTTTTCCAGGGACATTTTCCGGGACAACCTATTATGCCCGGTGTACTGATAATAGAAGCATTGGCACAGGTCGCGGGCATACTGGCGTTCAAATCGGGGGCGGCTGTCGGTAAGTCCGTTTATTTCTTGAGCATAGAGAAGGCAAAATTCAGAAAGCCTGTCGTCCCCGGTGACCAGCTTAGATTAGAAGTCTCGATCCTTCAGCAGAGAGGAAATGTGTGGAAATTTTCGGGAAATGCACTCGTTGAAGAAAAAGTCGCCGCAGAAGCTGAATTTACTGCTATGGTAGCGGATGCGGATAGGGAGATATAGCATATGGAGAAGGAGATACATCCTACAGCCATCATAGAACCCGGCACAGAGATGGATAAAGGTGTCTATGTCGGGCCTTTCTGCATTGTCAAGGGTGGGGTACACATAAGGAAAGGAACAAAACTCATTTCAAACGTAATCGTGGAAGGGAACACAGAGATAGGTGAAAATTGCACGATCTATCCGTTCACAAGCATAGGACTTCCGCCGCAGGATTTAAAATACAAGGGAGAAAAAACCGGCATTAAAATAGGAAATAACAACACGATCCGGGAATACACGACTATTCACAGGGCCTCTGTCGGCGGCGACGGCTTAACAACGCTCGGAGACAATAATTTCCTTATGGCATATGTTCACGTGGCACATGACTGCAAGATCGGGAACTCTGTTATTATGTCAAATGTTGCCACCCTTGCCGGCCACGTAATTGTGGAAGACCACGCATACATTGGCGGACTCGTCGCAGTGCACCAGTTCACGAGAATCGGGACTTATGCCATGGTAGGCGGGTTTAGCGGAGTGGGGCAGGACATACCACCTTATACCATGGCTTCCGGCGCTCGGGCGAAACTCTTCGGACTTAACGCTGTTGGACTGAAGAGACATGGATTCCCTGATTCAACGATAAACGATCTCAAAAAGGCATATAAGATGCTCTTCAGGGAAAAAAGAACACTGAAAGACGCCCTGAAGAAAATACAGGAAGACCTGCCATACACTGACGAGATTAAACATCTGGTTGAATTTATCCAAAGAAACAAAAGAGGCATCTGCAGGTAGTAATCTTCGGTTAGGAATTTTTTCTGTTATGTGTCATTCCCGCTTGTCGGGAATCCTTTTGAAAGAAAGATTCCGGACAAGCCAGAATGACAGCAAGAAGGAATGATTTCGAAATAGTTTTCCCAAAAAGGGGAATGAAAGAGCAGTAAACTGTTTCTATGAAGAAACTCGGGCTGATAGCAGGAATGGGTGATCTTCCCATGGCGATTGCTGGTGAGGCAAAAGCGCAGGGATATACGGTTATTGCTATCGCACTTGAACCCCTCGCCGACAAATCCCTTTCCTCTTATGTAGATGAGATAAAATGGGTAAATGTGGGCAAACTGGGAAAACTAATAGATTCACTAAAAGAGTTTGACATTAGAGAGGCTGTAATGGCAGGAAAAGTTTCGAAGACGCTCCTCTATGAAAGTAAAATCACTCCGGATCTGAGGGCCATAAAACTTCTGTTCTCGCTCAAAGATAGAAAAGATGATTCCATACTCCTAGCGATTGCGAAAGAGCTCGAAGAAGAAGGGATTGCCCTGCTCGACGTCACCCTTTTCAGTTCGAACCTTCTTACGCCCGAGGGATCTCTCACAAAAGACCGCCCTACCGATGATGAGTGGAAAGACATCGAGTTCGGCTGGAAGATTGCAAAGGAGATCGGAAGACTGGACATAGGACAGACCGTTGTCATAAAAAATCAAGCAGTGATGGCAATTGAGGCCATCGAAGGAACGGATGAGGCCATAAAGAGAGGGGGGATGCTTGCAGGGAAAGGCGCCGTGGTTGTGAAGGTCAGCAAACCCCATCAGGATATGAGATTTGATGTGCCGGTCGTAGGGTTGAAGACTCTTAAGACCATGATCGACGTTGGCGCAAAAGTACTCGCTGTCGAAGCCCAAAAGAGCATTTTTCTGAACAAGGATAAACTCATCGAGGAAGCAAAAAAAGCAAAGATTGCTATCGTAGGTTATTCAGGCTGATCTTCATGGCTTTTCGCGCACAACTTCGCGGGCGGCTTTATCCTCGCGCAGTCGTAAGAAAACGGGCTGCCTCATGATGCCATCTTCAGTCCAGCCTGAGAAAGTAACTTCGCAGACCAGCTTCGGCTTCAGCCAGGTTACCGGGGTATTGGTCTTCGGCTTTACTTTAAAGGGGCATTCTTTTTGGATCAGAGGCTCCATTTTTTCGCGGATTTCCTTCAGATTTTTCGCTCCGAATCCGCCTCCCGAATGACCGATGTAAGTCAACTCGTCCCCCTCGAATACGCCTAAGACAAGGGCACCGAAATATTTTCTTCCGCCTCTCGGTTCTGTGAACCCCGCGATCACGCCCTCCTGCGTAAGCGTCGTCTTCACCTTCAGCCACTGGCGGCTCCTTCTGCCCCTCCGGTACGCGCTTTGAGAATGTTTGGCGATGATACCCTCCAGTCCCTTTTCTTTGACGACATTGAAAAACAAGACACCCTCTTTCCATACGTGATCGCTGAATTTTATTTTGGGGTCGGACGGGAGAATTTTTTTCAGAAGTTCTTTTCTCCTGACCAGGGGCAGATTCGTCAGGTCGTGTCCCCGGAAGTGCAGGAGATCAAAGACATAGTAAAGCAAATGACCTTTGCCGGATTTTTGGTAATTCTGGATCATCTGGAAATCAGGATGTCCCTGATCATCCACTACAACAATTTCGCCGTCCAGAACAGCCTCAAATCCAAATCTCTGCAGCGAGTCGGTAATAGGAGAAAACTTCTGATTTAGCGAGATCCGGTTTCGGGAATAAAGCAAAACGTCGCCGTCCCGGACTTCGGCAACCGCCCGGTACCCGTCCCATTTCACCTCAAAGATCCAGTCAGGATGATCAAACGGTTCCTTGATCAGGGTGGCAAGCATGGGGTCTATGCCGTGCGGCATCGGTTTAACCGGCGCATCCTTCAGATCTCCCCCTTCCATCGCTTCCCGAAGACGGATTTGGTTTATTTTTTTTTGTCCGGAGGATTTCTCCAGCCTGGCTTCGGAAACATCCTCCAGAGTCTTATTGGACACCACGGAACGGTTCTCTTCGAGGACGTCACTTTTGATCGCATATCGATCCTTTTTCTTCAAAAGCAGCCATGACTTCTCGTCCCTTCCCGTTTTCACCAGCGCGAATTCACCCCGAAGCTTTTCCCCCTCGAGGACAAACTTCATATCCCCTTTTCTTAGTCCGTCCAGAAGAAGTTTCTCATTTTCTTTTCTATCTTTTGCTGAAGGGTGATGATAAAAGCCCCTGTCCCATATGATCACGCTCCCTGCGCCATAATTGCCCTCAGGGATAACCCCCTCAAAATCTTTGTAATCAAGCGGGTGGTCTTCAACCATAATGGCCAGCCTTTTAACGGAAGGATCCAGCGAGGGCCCCTTCGGCACGGCCCAGCTCTTAAGGACCCCTTCCAGTTCAAGCCTAAGATCGTAATGGAGCGCCCGTGCGGCGTGCTTATGAATAACAAAAATGAGAGAGTCCCCCTTAGGTCGAATCCCCGGTTTCGGCTCGGGAGTTTTCTCGAATTTCCGTTTAGATTTGTATTCTCTTAATCCCATGTCACAGGTGAGCAAGCTTCTGTTTTTTCACGATCACCTCTCGAAAGAGGTCACCTTTTTTTTCGGCCCTGCTCACCGCTTCCGAATGCATGACCTGCAGCTTTTCCGGGTCATCCTGCCCGGCTAAATTCTCTAATTCTTTCCATACGAGGGGAAACGAAACGACTGGTTTTTCCCGTGCCCGCAAGGAATAAACGCAGATCATCGTCTTTGAAGAGTCGTTTTGAGACCAGTTGATAAAAACCTTTGCTTTCCGGTATTCCTTCGCCATTTTTGCAGTCACCATATCCGGATAATTTTTCTGCATGATTTCTGCCACGGCTTTTGAAAATTTCTTGGTATCCTCAAAGGTCGTCTCCTTGCGGTTCAAAGGGACGTATACATGGAGTCCTTTTTTGCCCGAGGTTTTTACATAGCTTGTAAGGTGCAAATGGGAGAGCAGGTCCCGAAGTATCAGCGCCACACGGGCACAATTTAGAATGTTCGCCTGATCGCCGGGATCCAGATCGAAGACTATGGAATCGGGCGTTTCAGGAGACCCGGCCCTGGCCAGAGGCACATGGAGTTCCAAAGACGCAAGGTTCTCCACCCATATGAGCGTTTCCAGCTCGTTGACCAGGCAGACTGTCATCCTCTCTCCCTCATCGTGGCGGACCTCCGCCGTTTTCACCCAGGGCGGACGGTGAGAAGGACAACGCTTCTCGAAAAAGAAATCCTTTTCAACTCCGTCGGGATAGCGCTTAAAGGTCAGTGCGCGGTCTTTCAAATGGGGCAGAATGAATTTTGCAATACGGCGGTAGTATTCCAGAATATGGGCCTTCGTGAAACCAAAGGAGGGATAGAGGTCCTTTCCCAGGTTCGACAAGGAGAGTCTTCTCCCGGCGATCTCGACGACTTTTCGGTTCACCGGTTCTTTTTCATTTTGCGCATGCTCTCCTGCAGCGCGGCAACCAAATCGGGCGGACAGGAGTTATTGAGCCTTTTCGATACAATCTCTTCACATTGACTTTAGGAATCACGAGTGTTTCAAAAAATCCTGAGCTGTCATTATCCGAAGATCAAACGGCAAGTCGTCAATATCGAGAAGGTCTTTGTCCCCAGTGATTAATGTGCCAACCCTTGCGGCATAACAACATTCGAGGATCATATTGTCTTCAGGGTCCCGGCAAAACGAAAGCTTCGTCGTAGGATAGACGATCTTTGCATGCGACACTACGGCAGCGATGCCAGCAACGAGCGCTTGCATCTGCTGGTGAGTGATCTTCCCCTGTACTTCGAGTTTGACCGGCGTCTCCCGATATTCCTGAAGAAGTTTTGGAGCGACGTAAATATCTGTTTCCCTGAACGCCTTAATTACGGCTTTCTCAGGGACGCCGTCAAAGGCAAAGGCCGAGACAAGGACACCTGTGTCAATGACAACCCTATCTCTTCTTTTCGTAAACCTTTCTCCTTACCGATTTCACAGCATTATCAATATCCTTCACAGTCAGCTTTGTCTTCTTGAATACTTCCCTTGCAATTTTGAAGGCTGCATCAAGCCTGTCCTCAGGAGACAGGACAGAAAGTATATAGTCATCAGGATTGATCTTTTTAGATGCACTGACAGTCATAGCTAAAACCTCCTTTTACTTCGATACTGTATTCTATATCAAATCCTCTCTAATGTCAGCTATAGCGTACAGAAAAACACCGGAGAAGGTGTACCTGTCGAAGCAACGTGACGACAAACTGTCAGAGAGAAGCGGGGTATTACGCAGGAACAGTTAGAGGAAAAAGATCGGCATCAACGCCACGTATATAAGCGTGGTTTAATGCGGTCAGAAAAACGTGGCTATCAACACGCTGGACAAGATCGCCAAGGGCCTTGATATAGAGCTTTACGAGAACGGCATACCCTAAATACAGCTTCCGCCTTTTCGGTTCACCGGTTCTTTTTAATTTTGCGCATACTCTCCTGCAGCGCTGCAACCAAATCAGCCGGGCCCTCCCCTTCTTCCTCGACTTCAGGCGCTTCCACCGGAGCTTTTTCTTTCTCTTTCTTCTTTAGAAGATCCATGATCTTCTTCCGGCGCTGGTCCGCATATTTTTCAGGGTTAAAGTCCGTGATCATTTTTTTGATGATTTTTTTCATGCGGCTTTTCTCTTCGGATTCGATCTCTTCTTTCTTAGGTGAGATATCTTCATAGGGGAGTATTTCTTCGCTGTAATGAAGTGTGATCAGAGTCAGCGCCCCCTCCACGCTTTTGACCGCCACGAGATACTCACGGTCCCGCAGCACGAATTTTGCGAGTCCTGCTTTGTTCGTCCGATACAGCGCCTCGACCAACAGCCGATAAGCCTTTTCGCCTCCTTTCAAAGGGACGAGATAATACGGGTGATCGTAATAGATTGAATCCACTTCCTTCATATCGATGAACTCGAGGATCTCGATCGTGCGGCTCCGTTCGGGTGCCAGGGATTCCAACTCCTTGTCCGTCACCACCACATATTTGTCTGGTCCGATTTCATATCCCCTGATAATCTCATCCGGGGGAATTATCGTTTCTTCTTGCGGACAAGACATCTCTCCCGCGAGGGGAGAATAATCCTTGCTGTGGAGCATTCGAAAGGAGACACGGCCGGCACGGACAGCACTAACCAACTGTACCGGTATGGCCACCAGGCTGAAACTGATCGTACCGCTCCATATCCCCTGAAAAGCAGTTTCATCCTTCCGGCTTGAACCCTGCTCTTCCATCGGCACCGGTTTTTTCTCATACGCACAGACCATCTGTTGGCGCAATTTCACATGGTCACGCTTGTGAAGAAGGTGAAACTGAATCCGCTCTTCCTTAACGGCTGTATGCAGCCTCACCGGCACATTGACGTCCCCAAAATGGATATTCCCTTTCCATATTCCTTGGGGTCAGGCTTGCCTATTGACATTTGAGAATGCCAACAGGCGGATTCGCTACACATCCTTTCCCCTTCGAAAACCTATCGTGCCCTTCTTCTTCATTTCCGGAGGCGACATCAGTTGCCGAATAGCGTTGAAGATTGCCTTTATCTCCCCATCATGCTTTTCAATCCTGTTTTCAAGCAACGTCAACTTGTGAGCAAGCTCCTTGTTTGCCGACAACATTTCACGAAGCTTCACAAAAGTCCGCATAATAGCTATGTTCACCTGAATTGCTCGGGCGCTGTTCAGCACACTCGAAAGCATAGCCACACCCTGTTCGGTAAAAACAAATACATTAGGGGCATGTTTTATGCGGGAACTTATCACAATTTGTGATAAGTTCATAATCTCGTCACGGGTTAAGGCAAACATAAAATCATCCGGAAAGCGATCCAAATTCCTGCGCACAGCCTGATTCAATACACGAGTTTCGACCCCGTACAGTTCAGCTAAATCCCTATCAAGCATAACCTCCAGGAATAAGGGTCCGGTCTTGTTTCTTGATTTTGCTGCTGTCGCACATCTTCTCAATACCCCTCCTTCTCCCCATTATTTCCGACAATCCGGCCAAATGACAGTGATAGGTTCATGTCTGCCACGGCTGCTGAAGTTCGCTTTTTCTTCGGCGTTCTGTCTGCCGGAAAGATCAGTCATCGATATAGTCCACAGCATTGATATGCAGGTGCTTTGAAAGGGTACGAAAGTGTTTGTCGTGGTGCAGGAGGCTGCAGTTGTGTATTTTTGCTGCAGAGGCGATGATGATGTCCAAAGTCGGGACGGTTATGCCCTTGCGTCTTAGCTCATATCCGGTGGTATAGGCGAGGAACCAGACAGCGTCGTTGATCAGAATCGTCTCAAGCACCTTGAGCCTTGCATGCATTGCATCGTATTCATTCCTGTTCCGGCAGCCCTGGAGCAGTTCAAGAAGAACAATATTTGTGGTGGCGACAGGGAGGGTATCAAGCGCTGCTACAAGGGTCTTCTTCAGTTGTTCATGGCCGGACTTCCTGAAGCTGACGATCCAGGCGGATGTATCGACGAGCAGCTTAGCGGGCATCGCGCATTTTCTTCAGATCGTCAAGGGTGAGCTCGAATGATTCATAATTGCCGATTAGTCCTTTGAGCTCCTCAATCTTCTTGCGTCTCAGATAATCTTTTAATGCGGTCACGATGGCATCCTTCTTCGTTCTTACCCCCGCCTTCTTCATGACATCATTTATCAGATCTTCGTTGATATCAATCGTTGGACAGGAAAGATAGAGAAAGATAGAGGGACACATCCCAGATTATTAATAGGTGCGTAATGCCTGGAGGGTCCCGCTGTTATAAACGGAACCCATCGATTCTTGTTACGTGCTATATATGCGGGTTTGCAGGTGGACCAGATAATCTAAAAGGGAACCCCGTTCTCTTCTACTGCATCATTATAATACCCATACCCGCTCAAAAGTTGCACGAATTGCGACACCGATTGAAAGCCTCTAATTATTGGATTAATTAGAGGCTTTCTTCTGTGCATCTGTGGAGGAGAATAGCGAGCGCGTCGCTTTCCTTCTCCAGGCAATAAAATTTTTCAAGCCTCGGCTCTAGAACACCACATGAGCCTCACACAAATCTCCATGCAGCCGACCGCTCAGCACCGCTATTGCGCCGGAGGCGACGTATCCCTGTATGGCGAAGGATAGCCTGAGCCGGAGGGAGGAGGTGGGGGCATAATTCTCTGTGAACGGCGAGGCCGCGTCACCATCCCCGGAATGTCGTTCCCTTTGGCATACATGCACTGCGTATACGCAATGTCGTACCGGCGCTGCGCCTCCCATCCATACATTCGACCTTCGCTTGCGCCTGAGGACGCCCCAAGAAGAAGTCCGCTCGCGGCGCCGATGGCAGCGCCTGCACCCGCATCACCAGAGGTGGAGCCAATGGCAGCACCGAGGCCTGCTCCGATGATCGTGCCGGCGACAGCCCCTGTGGCGGTATTCTGATTGATCGTCTCCTGGGCGGACAGTCCGATCCGCTGTGCTGCCCACTGCCTGCAAATGGCGTCATCGGCCTGAAATTGCTCAAAGGTCTTTCCAGTGCCTGGCAGGGACATGACACTGGGGCCCCTGGGAACCGTCGCACATCCGGCCACCGCCAGCAGGCCCAGAGATAAAAAGATGATTATGTTGATTATGTATTTGCGCTTCACCATGTCTTCACTCCTCCTCGTCCGGTGGAACTGGCGGAATTACCTTCAACCATCCACTGGGACATTTTTTCACATACGGATAGTAGCCCTGAGGATTTTGGCAGAAATACCAATAATACTGTTGCTCCGGCTCCGGGGTCGGCTCGACATATGCCGGAGGCTGCTGCTGGATGACTACGGGTGGTTCCGGATTATATGGGTAGTTCGGATAGTAGTACGGAGGCCACCACCACGGACCCCATCCACCCCATTCTGGCCCAATCCAGATACTTCCCCTAAAATGGGTACCTCCACCATGATGGCGCCCCCCATCATCTGCAAACCCGGGTATGGTGTTTGCGGAGAGCAGAACCAAAACAGCAAAAACAATGCAAATGGCCCTTTTCATTTCCATCTCCTTTTGTGTGGAGGCTTTCTTGTTCCTTCCTCCACAATTAAGAAAATTCTTATCCCTTTCCTTCTCTTATTATAATAGACATTGGATACAATCAAAAGGTTATAAAGAAAACAGGATCATCCGGGCAATAGCCGGTTTTTCAAAAGGGTATCTTAAATAAAGTACTTCAGGTGAAGAACATTGCAGATAGATACAACTCTTAGAACGGAAATCATTATTTTTCTATGAAATGCCTATGATCCAGTTTTGAGAAAACTCTATCTCAATATTTCAGCATCGTCTTCTTCTGGTCCGCAACAACCACAAGGATACAATTTTCGGGGGTAAGATATTTCCGCGCAACTCTGAGCACGTCGTCCTTCGTGACAGAGTTTATATAATCAGGATACTTTGCAGCATAATCAAGGCCGAGGTTGTAGAATTCTATCGAAGCAAGGAAATCAGCGATCTTTCTGTTTGTATCAAGCTTTCTCGGAAAACTTCCTGTAAGATAGGATTTTGCTTCTGAAAGTTCTTCGTCCGACACGTTATTCTTCCTGATCCTTTCAACCTGTTTGACTATTTCTTCAATCGCAGTGTTTGCCGATTCATTTTTCGTCTGAAGCCATACCTCGAAAGTTCCTCCCTCTTTATATGAAGCGAAAAAACTGTGCACATCGTATACGAGGCCCATCTCATCTCTTACGGACTGTACAAGGCGCGACGAGAACCCTCCGCCGCCAAGGATATAATTCATAACAGATACGGCATAATAATCAGGGTTGTCCCTGCCAATGCCCAAGTGACCGAGCAAGATATTCGCCTGCGTCAGTTCTTTTTCTATTTTAATTACCTTTTTCGTTTTCTGTTCATCAATTCTTTTAACGGCTCTCGATGGCAAACCTGCCTTTTTCCACTCGCTCAGATACTGCTCGGTCAATCCGGCAACTTCGTCAGGGGAGAGGTCTCCCGCCAACGATAATATCGCGTTATTCGGCAGAAAATATTCCGAATAAAACCTCACTAGGTCATCTCTTTTTATCGTACCGATTGTTTCCGCAGTACCTTCAACCAGTCTTCCATAAGGGTGTTCTCCAAATGCCTCTTTTCTGAAGGCCCGATCTGCCAGAAAAGAGGGCTCCTCCTCCCGCCGCTTTAGAAAACCCCTGATCCGCTCCCCTTTCCTCTCTATCTCCTCCCGTGGAAAAGAAGGATTAAGCAAGATGTCGGAAAAAAGTTCAAAGCCTTTATCCAGATCTTTTTTTAAAACCGACAGGGTAACTGTCACATAATCGCCACCGGCAGAGGCATTAAGGGACGCGCCGATAAAGTCTATCTCCTCGCTGATATCTTTTGATCCGCGTTTTTTTGTACCTTCGGTGAGAAGTCCGGCTACAAAATTGGCAAGTCCGGCTTTATCGTTTGGCTCATCAAGCTGACCGGCCTTTATCATGAGCGTAACCATAACAATCGGCAAACTGTGATTTTCGGAATGAAGGACTACAAGGCCATTGGGGAGAACCTTCCTGTTGACGTTTACAGCAAACGCTTCGGAAGACAACATGCAGCATGCTGCGAGAAACAAACAAATAGATATGAGTTTTCTCAACTTTTCACTTTTCATTTTTCACTTCTTTTGTTGGAATCAAAATTCCGACCGTCCTGTTATCTTCATTCAGGTATTTACGAGCGGCCTTCATCACATCCTCAGGCGTCACCTTTCTGATACCTTCGAGGTATCTATCCATAAGTCTCCAATCGCCCAGCATCTCGAACATCCCGTATTTCATAGCCTGCGTATAAATTGAATCCTGTTCTACAATGAAAGACGACTCGATCTGATTCTTTGCCTTCAGGACCTCCCGCCCGGACGGCGGCTCTTTTTGCAGCTTTTCGATCTCTGAATAGAGAGATCCTTCAACCTCTTTTATATCCTTTCCGGGAAAAGCGGTTGCGTAAAAGAAAAAAAGGTAGGGATCCTTACTGAAACCGCTGTAATCAGCCGACGCATTCAATGCAACTTTTTTCTCGTAAACCAGAGAGCGATATAATCTCGAACTTTTCCCACCTGAAAGTATTACATTCAAAACATCGAGGGCGTAACTATCCTCATGGGGGAAGCTTGGTACATGATATGCTGAAAGTATATATGGCAGCTCGGCTTCCCTCTTGAGAATCACCCTTCTTTCTCCTCTTTGCTCGGGCTCTACGGAAGTAACCGGTTCAACAGGCGGGCCTGAAGGTATATCCGCAAAAAAACTTCTGACCTTCTCTATCATCTCGTCGCCATGAACATCGCCCACAATAACAATTACTGCCTTCCGGGGTGAATAGTGACTTTTATAATATGTAAATAAATCGTCTCTTCCGATAGACTTCAGATCGGACATCCATCCGATCACGGGCCTTTGATAGGGATGCACTTTAAACGCAGCTGCGACGACTTCTTCAAATATGGCATGCTGGGGATCATCTTCGTACCTCAGTCTTCGCTCTTCCATAACAACATTTCTCTCGGAGAGCACCTCTTTTGGTTCCATCGCCAGATTCTGCATTCTGTCCGCCTCGAGGTCGAAAGAGAGCCTTATCCTGTCAGATGATAAAAGTTCGAAATATACCGTATAGTCTTTCGTTGTGTAGGCATTGTCCGTTCCACCATTTTTTTGCACAATTTTCGATAACGCCGAAGGACCGTATTTCGGGGTTCCTTTAAACATCATATGCTCAAGAAGATGGCTGATCCCTGATTTGCCTGCAGGCTCGCCTTTTAAACCCACGCGATACCATATCTGAAACGTTGCAACAGGCGCCTTGTGTTCTTCGACAATTAAGACTTTCAAGTCATTCTCCAGTTTGTATTCCCTTGTTTCCAAGGCACAAACGGCACCCGGTAATAATAAAAACAGCGAGACTAAAAAAATCCTGAGATATTCCATAACCTTTAAATATATCAAAAAACTGAACACTTTTTAAAGTGCATAAATCACATAGGG
>CAVZMO010000019.1:0-16070 GCA_963776195.1 Thermodesulfovibrionales bacterium | reverse complement strand
ATGAAGCGGTATGTAAAGCCTTTAAAACATGCAGTCTTTGGGGATGCTTGAGTTTTCTAATTGCTTTCAATTCTATCTGTCTTATCCTTTCACGAGTAACTGAAAAATACCTTCCTATTTCTTCTAACGTGTAATCTTTGCTGAAGCCTATGCCATATCTCATTCTTATTACCTTTTCTTCCTTGGGAGAAAGTGTTTTAAGGACCTTTAGTATTTGTTCAGACAGCATAGTTTGTTCAACATTAGAGTATGGAGAAATGCTATTGTTGTCGCCAACAATCTCCTCGAGTGTTGACTCATCATCTCCCACGAGGGTTTGAAGGGATATCGTATCTTGCACTGTCTCGAAGACATCTTCAATTCTCCAAACAGAAATTCCTAATCTTTCAGCAATTTCTTCTGTGCTGGGCTCTCTTTCAAGTTGTAATACTATCTCTCTCGAAACCCTGGCAATACTGTTGTACAGTTCTATAATATGAATGGGAACTCTGATCGTTTTTGCCTGATCCATAATTGCTCTCGCGCTTGATTGTTTTATCCACCATGTTGCATAGGTACTGAACTTAAATCCTTTCTTATAGTCGAACCTGTCCATTGCCTTTATAAGCCCGATATTGCCTTCTTCAATAAGATCGAGAAAAGAGAGACCTCTTCCGATATAATGTTTAGCGACCTTGATTACCAGTCTCAGGTTACGAGTTATAAATTCATTCCTTGCCTCAATAATAAGCTCTCTCGCCGTTGTTATCCTCTCGTACAAGGTCTTCAGTTCATGAATTTTGGTCCCTACCTCTGATTCAATATTTTTGTATTCTTTCTGAACCTCTTCTGCAATAATATTGAGCTTATGGGGATTAATATGTCTTCTCTCCTTTCCCCTTATTAATCTCCTCAAATTCTGTAACGTCCCATACTTTTTAACCTTTTCATCGGTAAGCCTTACGCGACACATAAGATTATCCAGTATTTCAAGACTCTGATTGAGGATCTCATTTGATTTATCTTCATCCGGATGATTAACGAATTCCTGTGCACAATTTGAGGTTGCTTTGAGCCTGCCGTAGAAGGGGAGCTTAGTCATTATCCTCTTAAGAATCTCTTCCCCCTCTTCTATCCGCCTTGCCAAAGCTGCTTCCTCTTGTCTTGTAAGAATCGGAATGTTTCCCAGCGACCGGAAATATGCCCGCACCAGATCCTCTGTTTTTTCATAGTCATCTATCTTCTTTTCTTCGATAATATCGTCCTCTTTCATTTCATTTTCTTGATCATAAGGGGACTCGACCCCTCCACGCTGCAGATAATCTGTAAGATCTTCTAACTCGCCTTGAGAAGCGAATTGTGAAGGTAATGCAGCCTCTGTCTCGCTGGAAGAAAACGTTCCTTCCTTTCCGCCTGTATCTGTGATCTCTTTACAAATGTCCGATTCCTTCATTATCATCTATCAGAAAATTCTCCTCATTGTAATTACTGGTTAATACTCACCTATCTCAAAAGCATATTCTATGCCAATTTTTTATTTTCGTAACTTACTGATAAATAAATGAAAAAACAATTTTTGGATTTTTTAAAGCAGGAGATGTGACAAATATTGTTAGTTAACGATTTTAGGCATGTTGAAACAATCCCTGAGACGTGGCGTGGTTCCTTTGAGAAAGAATCCCTGCCGGCCCCAAGAATCGGGGGCTCGCAATGACGACAGAATTGACATTATTCCTTGAATTGCGATCATCTTGAAATTATTTCACAGAAGAAATTATAAACTATCGATCACTTTCTTTAGCTTTGCCTGTACCTGTTCGGCTATACCCTGTAAATCCGGATTTTTGACCGCCTGCATGGAGGCGATAGGATCTATCGCTGCAACCTCCGCTTTCCCCTCGGCAAGCTCTTGAACAATCACATTGCAGGGCAGCATGGTACCGATTTTATCTTCTTTTAGTAAGGCCTGATAGGCAAACGGTGGATTGCATGCTCCGAGGATCCGGTATTTCCTGAAATCCACGTTCATTTTTTTCTTCAGCGTTGCCTGCACATCGATATCGGTAAGAATCCCGAAGCCCTCCTTTTTTAGTTCCTCCGTCACCTTTGAAACCGCTTCTTCAAAAGAAACATTTAAGGTCTTGCTGAAATAGTAACTCATTGAAATCTCCTTTTTTGCTGTATCGATATTTCAGAGAATTCTGAAGCTGACTCAACTATATTTTTACCCTCTTTAACATCGCAGAGTTGGTTACGACAGATAAAGAGCTTATGGACATTGCTGCTGCTGCGATAATAGGGTTCAGAAGACCGAAGGCAGCAATAGGGATTGCAGCGGTATTGTAGAAGAATGCCCAGAAGAGGTTCTGTTTTATCTTCCGCATCGTCGCTCTAGAAAGTTTTATACTCTTTATCACATCTCTCAAGTCATCCTTAACAAGAATTATCCCTCCCGTCTCCTTTGCTACATCAGAGCCGCTCCCGATGGCTATGCCGATATCCGACTGGGCGAGGGCGGGAGAATCGTTTATCCCGTCTCCGACCATTGCGACCACCTTCCCCTCTGCCTGAAGCTCCTTTATAACCTTTGCCTTATCGCCGGGAAGAACATTTGCAATAATTCTATCTATTCCGACTTTTGCTCCTATTGCTCTTGCGGTTCTCTCATTATCGCCGGTAAGCATGATAACTTGTACCCCTTCTGCGTTAAGACCTTTCACCACATCTTCTGCATGTTCCTTCAGAGTATCGGCAACGGCAATTAATCCCTTAAGTTTATCATCCTCTGCCACAATCATTACGGTATTGCCCTTTGACTCCAGACCTGAAATAGCAGCCTCTTTTTCCTCCACAGGGATTCCCCTGTCTTTCATCAGCCTCCTGTTCCCGATCAATATTCCCTTGCCATTGAAGCTGACTCTGACTCCATGCCCTGGAATGGCTTCGAAGGCTTCAGCATCAGGGATAGAAAGACCCATCATATGTGCCCTTTTGATTATTGCCTCGGCGAGGGGATGCTCCGAACCCTTCTCTGCGATCGACGCAGAGAGGATGACATCTCCTTCACTCCCCTCAAAAGTTATTACCTCCGTAACCTCGGGTTCACCTTTTGTTAGTGTGCCGGTTTTATCAAAGACAACGGTATTAAGTTTCTCTGCCCTTTCCAGATATTCTCCTCCCCGTATCAGGATGCCAAGTTCAGCGCCCTTACCGACCCCGACCATTAAAGCTGCGGGTGTCGCAATGCCCAGAGCGCAAGGACAGGCAATTATGAGAACAGCAACAAATGATAAAAGTGCTGATGTATAGTTACCGAAAAGTGACCATCCCGCAGCGGAAAAAAAAGCAACCCCTATAACTGCAGGTACAAAATAAGATGCCACTTTATCAGCAAGCCTTTGAATATTTGAGGATGATGCCTGTGCTTCTTCAACCATCTTTATTATCTGATTCAAGGTCGTATCGGCCCCAACCCTCGTTGTCCTGAATTTAAAAGATCCCACCTTGTTTATCGTACCGCCGATCACGTCATCGCCGGCCTTTTTCTCGATTGGGATACTTTCTCCGGTTATCATCTTTTCATCTACTGATGAATACCCCTCTGTCACTTTGCCGTCTGTCGGTATCTTCTCGCCGGGTCTCACGACCACAATCTCATCCACCATAACAGATTCAGCGGGTATCTCTGCTTCGGTCCCGTCTCTTATTACCCTTGCGGTCTGGGGTTTTAGATCAAGGAGTTTTCGAATGGCGGCAGAACTGCGCTTTTTGATTAATTCTTCCATATACTTTCCAAAGAGGACAAATGCTATTATGATAGCCGAAACATCAAAGTAGACATTCTTTTCCTCAACAGGAAGAACGCCCGGAAAGAAGACGACAAAAGCACTGTAGAGATAGGCCGTTGATGTGCCAAGAGCTATGAGAAGATCCATATTTGCCATGCGCTGCTTAATGGCCTGATAAGCACCGACGAAAAAACCTTTACCACCAAAGACCATAATCGGCGTTGTGATGAGAAAGAGCCATACACCTGCGTTGAACCAGGGGAGAAATGAAAAAGGGACCCAGGTGAGAATTGTCGCTCCCGCTGCAAGACCGAGGAAAATAGCTGCTCTGAAGACAGCCAGCGCGAGCACACCTGTGAGAGCGATAGTCACGCGCATTTTCATGTCTTTCAGTTCTGCTTCTGGAGCCTCGAATGTCTTCACGCAGGTTTCACTGCAGAAATAATATTCCCTTCCTCCAACCACCCTTTTGATCGCCCGATCTTTCGGAATGACCATACCACATATCGGGTCTTTAGCCATTTCTCCACTACTTACAGCCGGGACTTCCATGCCTTCACCTTTTAAGTACGACTCCGGGTCCTTATCGAAATCCTCCTTGCAGTGCTCGGAGCAGAAATAATAGGTAGTGCCCTTGTATACCGATGTCGCAGCAGCATCTTTATCTTCAATGGTCATCTTACAGACAGGATCAACTGCTTTCATCTTTTCCTCCCATGCCGATTAAGAGAATTTTCGAGTGTTGCGGTAGAACTCTATAAAAAGATTGAATCCGAAATTGAAACTATGTCTTTTATTCGTTTATATCATTAATGAGGCATTACGTCAATCATCGTGAAGATCCTGTGCTTATGGACAATATGTCCTATTGGCCGGTGCGGACGTTTCACTCAAAATGACAAACGAAAGATTCGGCACGGCAGATGTGGTCAATCTATTTGCGGCAACGATCTCCCTATTTATTTCTTCTCTCTTGTTATAAATTTCTCAGGATCCTTGTCGAATTTCTCCTTGCAGGTCTTCGCGCAAAAATAATACGTCGTACCCTTGTGGATGCTGGTGGCTGCCGCCTTTTTTTCATCTACATTCATATTGCATACAGGGTCTGTTGCCATTCAATGCACCTCCATTCATTGTTCAATAAGTATCTATTGATTATAAAAAGGCTATCAAAAACTTAAGGTAACGTCAATTTAGACATCATGCTGATATTGAAAGAAAATTTATTCCTGCAGCTTATGAAGCGCTTCTCTGGCAGCGAGGGTCTCCGCCTCTTTTTTGCTTTTGCCGTATCCCGTACCCAGCCTCTCCCCCGCTATGTAGACTTCTACGGTGAAAGTCTTTCTATGCTCTTCACCTTCCTGTTTGATCATCCTATACTCAGGGATAGAGCCGAAAAGCATCTGCGTCTTTTCCTGCAACTCTGTTTTAAAGTCGTGGAATTCGCCGGAGATCATGATCGCTTCTATCTTCTCTTTGAATAGCCGCAATATGAGTTCCTGTGCCTTGTTATAACCGCCATCCAGATAAAGTGCTCCCAGGACGGCTTCAACAGCATCTGCCAGAAGGGACCTTTTTGTCCTGCCCCCTGTAGCTTCCTCGCCCTTACCAAGTCTCAAGTATTTTCCGAGAGATATTGCATTTGCAATTTCGGAAAGCACCGATTCTTTGACCAGGTATGACTTGGTCTTTGCCATAACCGATTCCGTAAGCCGCCTTTCGGATGAAAAGAGATACTCGACAATGACAAATCCGAGGACAGAATCGCCCAGGAATTCCAGCCTTTCGTTATAGTTCTCCGCCTTATCAGGGTTCTCATGATAAAAAGACCTGTGGGTAAGCGCTTCGATCAGGACTTTTTTGTTCTTGAAGTTATAACCGAGGTGATCTTCAAACGCTGCAATATCATTATTAGACATCGATCCACACAATCAGTGAAGGACAGGAAATAGTCTCACTCCTCGAATTTCTTGAACAAGAGGCAGGCATTCGTACCGCCGAACCCGAATGAATTTGTCAAGGCATAATTCACTGTCGTCTTCCTTGCCTGGTGCGGAACATAATCGAGATTACATTCAGGGTCCGGACTATCAAGGTTTATTGTCGGTGCAACTATATCGTTATATATGCTGAGAATAGTGACGACAGCTTCAACTCCACCCGCAGCGCCCAGCAGATGTCCCGTCATGGATTTCGTTGAGCTCACGGCAATCTTGCAGGCATGTTCTCCAAAGACCGTTTTTATTGCGTTTGTCTCGATCTCGTCTCCATACTTTGTCGAAGTGCCGTGGGCATTTATGTAATCCACTTCTGAAGGACCGATCCCGCCGTCTCTCAATGCCATGTGCATACATCTCGCTGCTCCCTCGCCGCCCGGGGAAGGAGAAGTGATATGGTATGCATCTGCCGACATGCCATAGCCGACTATCTCCGCATATACTTTTGCCCCTCTATGCATAGCGCCTTCCAGTCGCTCGAGTATCAGGATTCCGGCGCCCTCTCCCATTACAAAGCCATCTCTTGCCGCATCAAAGGGCCTGCTCGCCTTCTCGGGCTCGCTATTCCTTGTGGACAACGCCTTCATTGCATTAAACCCGCCGATCCCCAAAGGCGTTATTACCGCCTCCGTCCCTCCGGCAATCATCATCTCCGCATCCCCACGCTGGATGATTTTGTATGCGTCCCCGATCGCATGACTTCCGGTAGCGCACGCCGTAGCCATCGCAGAGTTCGGACCTTTGGCCCCGAATTTTATCGAAATCTGCCCGGCAGCGAGATTTACGATCAACATGGGGATGAAAAAAGGACTGATCTTTCGTGGACCCTTCTCAAGATATACCGAATGGTAATGTTCAATAGCATGCAACCCGCCGATCCCGGAGCCGACAATTACACCTATTTTCTCCGCGTTCTGATCCGTTATCTTCAGTCCGGCGTCATTTATCGCCATTGACGCAGCAGCAATCGAAAAATGGATAAACCGGTCCATCTTCTTTATCTCTTTAGGCTCGATATAATCTTCAGGGCTAAAACCTGCTACCTCACCGGCTATCTGCGTCGCAAAGGCAGAAGCATCAAACTGGGTGATCTTCCGGATGCCCGGTTTCCCTGCAATGAGATTATTCCAGCTGGCTTCAACGCCGATACCAAGGGGAGTGATCATACCCACCCCGGTAACAACGACTCTTTGTTTATTCATCAGGCTGTTCGATGAGTTCTACGCTGATTTCTTTTTATTGATATATTCGATAGCGTCTTTGACCTTTGCAATTTTCTCCGCATCTTCATCGGGTATCTCGATTCCAAAGGCCTCTTCAAACGCCATAACGAGTTCAACCGTGTCCAGCGAATCAGCACCGAGGTCTTCAACAAAAGATGCCTCGGGGACGACCTCGGACGCATTCACCCCGAGCTGCTTCGATATGATTTCCTTTACCTTTTCTTCTACCATGCATACACCTCCAATATTCAGTTTTTAGTTTTAAGTTGTTAATAGTTAGCCAAGCTTGAACATAATAATGCATCTTGCAGGAAACTAACAACTAACAACTGATTACATATACATCCCGCCGTTTACATGTATTACCTGGCCCGTTATATAGCCCGAATCGGGCGAGGCAAGAAAAATGACCGCCTTTGCAACATCTTCAACCGTTCCGAATCTTCCCAAAGGGATGAGCCGTTTCATCTCTTCCCTTATATTTTCCGGCAGAACGTCTGTCATTGCCGTTTCTATAAACCCTGGGGCAACAGCATTTACCGTTATCCCTCTGCCGGCATATTCCCTTGCAACCGTCTTTGTAAACCCTACTATTCCCGCCTTCGACGCACTATAATTCGCCTGGCCCGGATTTCCCATAAACGCCGCTACCGACGTGATATTCACTATACGACCATACCTCTGTTTGGCCATATCTTTTATAACCTCCCGGGAACACAGAAACCCTCCCTTCAGGTTTATATCCATGACCGCGTCCCAGGCTTCCTCCTTCATTCTCATCAATAACCCGTCTTTCGTTATTCCAGCGTTATTGATCAATATATCTATCCTGCCGAATTCCTTACGGATTTCCTCGAACGCCTTCTCCACCTCTCCCGAATTTGATACATCAAGCCTGATCCCAAGAGCTCTGACACCCTGCGCCGAAAGAGAAGCAGCAGCCCCCTTGGCTGTCTCAACGTTTCTGCCTGCAACAATTACATTGACTCCTTCCCTTGCAAGCCCTTCGGCTATCGCCTTTCCGATACCGCGTGTTCCGCCTGTGACAATTCCAACCTGGTTCTTGAAATCCATATATTCTCCCAAAAAACTGGTTTTAATTTTAACAAAGAGTCCTTCTCTTTTCCAGTCTTATTTGCTTCCCGTTTATTAGGGAGATTGGGATTATTGTAATATTCATTCATTTATGTTAATTTATTGATGTTTATGCTAAGAAACTCTCAACAGTCTTGACCGAACCTGGGCATTATTATTTCTGCTGAAATCCATATTCCTGAATAAAACTAATTTCGGGATATAATTTTTAAAAGGAAAGAGAAAAAAGAAGATGAAAGGAACAGTATATCTAATCGATGTAACAAACAGGGATGGTGTCCAGACATCCAGGATACTTCTCCCAAAACTTTCGAAGACGATGTTAAACATCTATCTTGATGAAATGGGTCTTTTCCAGAGCGAGATAGGGTTTCCGACCTTAAAGCATGAACTCAATTATATTAACGCAAACCTTGAACTTGTAAAGGCCGGTGCGATAAAAAGGACCCATCTGGAGGGTTGGTGCAGGGCGATCCCGGAGGATGTCAGGCTCAGCTTCAAAAACTGTCCCGAACTCAAACACCTCAATATCTCGATGTCGACTTCAGAAATAATGATTAAGGGCAAGTTTCAGGGGAAAAGAGCTTTCAAGGACATTGTTCAGTCGCTTACGGAGGCTGTAAAGACCGCGAGGGAGCTCGGGGCGGAAACGGTGGGGGTCAACGCAGAGGACGCATCGAGGACAGAGCTTGACAGACTCATAGAATTCATCCTTGTAGGTAAAGAAGCGGGTGCAGACCGTTTCAGATACTGCGACACGCTCGGTACGGACGACCCCATAACGATTTATGAAAGGATAAAGGCACTGGCGCTGGCGACAAAATTTCCGATCGAAATGCACTGCCACAACGACCTGGGAATGGCGGAAGCGGTGTCGATTGCGGGCGCACAGGGCGCCATAGAGTGCGGCATTGATTCTTATATCAACACAACTGTTAACGGCTACGGAGAACGGTGCGGCAATTGTGATCTGGTTTCAACAATCCTCGCACTGAAATTCTCACACGGGCTTAAAGATAAACTTCCCCTTGATGCTCATTTGGATCTTAAGAAGGCCTGGAAGATCGGAAGATACGCCTCTTATGCATTCAATATTCCCATACCGATAAACCAGCCCGGTATCGGTTCGAATGCATTTGCTCATGAATCGGGAATACACGCCGACGGGGCACTAAAAGACAGGCGGAACTATGAGCTCTATGACCCCGAGGATGTCGGCAGGGGCGAACCGGAACTTGCCGAAACAGGGAGAGTCATAACAACAGGGGAATATGGAGGCATTAAAGGTTTCAGGCATGTCTACGACAGGCTCGGTATCCATTTCCATGATGACAACGAGGCAAGAAGGGTGCTCGAGCTCGCACAATATGCAAATCTGCACACACAAAAGCCGCTGACCGACGATGAACTGAGGCTGATTGCCAAATATCCCGACATCGTCCAGAAAATACTGACGGTGAATCCATAGATGCAACTGAAGATTATGATAACAGCGCGATATAAGAGGAAGCTATTACGCATACCATCACGTTAATCCCGGGAGACGGCACAGGTCCCGAAATCTCTGAGGCCACAAAGAGCGTCATCGAAGCCACAGGCGTTCCTATCCGATGGGATATTCAGGAGGCCGGGCTGGACATATTCAAAAAGGAAGGCACCCCATTGCCTCAGAGGGTCGTCGATTCTATAAAAAAGAATAAGGTCGCTATAAAGGGCCCGATCACTACCCCTGTAGGAACGGGGTTCAGGAGTGTCAATGTTACCCTCAGACAGGTTCTCGATCTCTATTGTTGTTTAAGACCGTCGAAGACTTTCAAAGGATTAAGGACAAGGTTTCAGCATGTCGACCTCGTTATCTTCAGGGAAAATACCGAAGATTTATACGCCGGGATTGAATTCGAAAACGGCTCGGAAGATGCGAAAAAGGTCATTGACCTGATCAGTGGATTAACGGGTAAGGCGATCAGACCCGATTCCGGCATCAGTATTAAGCCCATATCCGTTTTCGGTTCGGAGAGGATCGTAAGGGCCGCTTTCGAGTATGCAAGAAAAAATAAAAGAAAAAAGGTCACCGCGGTGCATAAAGCAAATATTATGAAATTTTCTGACGGGCTTTTCCTCGAAACCGCGCGGAATGTTGCCGCTAAGTATCCCGACATCGAATTCGAAGACAGGATAGTGGATAACATGTGTATGCAGCTTGTCCAGAAACCCGAACTCTATGATGTCTTGGTTCTGCCGAATTTGTATGGTGATATTGTGTCCGATCTTGCGGCGGGCCTTATCGGAGGACTCGGTGTTGCTCCGGGAGCAAACCTCGGTGAAGAGTACGCGGTGTTCGAGCCGGTCCATGGCAGTGCTCCGAAATACAAAGGCTTGAACAAAGTAAACCCCCTTGCTATGATACTTTCAGGTGTTATGATGCTGAAACATTTAGGGGAGTTTCAGGCAGCCGAAAGGTTGGAATCGGCAATTGCATCTGTGATCGAAGAAGGGAAAAGGGTAACATACGATTTGAAGCCCACACCCGACGATCCGACAGCTGCGACGACGTCCCAGTTTGCCGACGCTATTATTGAAAAATTGCGCCAACTCTCATAATGGAAACAGACAGTTCGCAGAACATAGACCCTCCGAATAGAAGCAAAATACCGATATCCTTTCTCCAAAACATTCGGATACCCGAAGAAATATGATGCTAAATCCTGACTTTAAAATCCTAATTCCCGAACAAATCCGAACATTTCAAATTTTTGGAACATGCAAATTTACGATTTTGAATTTGTTTGGAGTTTCGTGTTTGGGATTTAGACTTTTTTCTAATCTCCATGTGGCCTGATATTTTACTTATTGTCGTCTTCATCCTCTTGAATGGCTTTTTTGCTGCAGCAGAAATAGCGGTGGTAGCGTCAAGGAGGATCAGGATAAAGCAGCTTATCGAAGAAGGGAATAAGAACGCCGAGATACTGAATAGATTCAAAGAAGAGCCCGACAGGTTTCTCGCTACAATCCAGATAGCGATCACTCTCGGCGGTGTCCTCGCAGCGGCCATCGGCGGCGCAACGGCAGTGCAGATTATAAAGCCGGCCATATTAACTGTCCCTATCAAGGCAATCGCCGCGTCCAGTGAAGCTATTGCGATAGGAATCGTAACGATTATTATCACTTTCTTTTCGCTTCTCTTCGGCGAACTTATTCCGAAATCAATAGCACTGTCAAACCCGACGGCGGTCGGTCTGAAAACCGCAAGACTTGTTCACTGGTTTTCGAAGATAATGTTACCCTTCGTAAAAATTCTGACGTTCAGCACAAATCTGCTCCTCAGGCCTTTCGGGAGGAAACCTTTTACGGGCAGGGCTTATATCTCGGAGGAAGAAGTCAAAATGTTGATAAGGGAAGGCGGTGAGCAGGGCGTTTTTGAGCCTGCGGAACAAGCCCTCATCCATAGCGTCTTTGAGTTCACCGATACTTCGGCAAAAGAGGTCATGGCGCCGTCCACCCGGATGGTTACGATCGGTCTGAATATGCCGGCAGAGGATATCAAAAACATAATCGCCGAGGAGCAGTTTTCCCGCTATCCGGTCATCGGAAAAGACATGAATGATGTCAGAGGAATCCTTTATGCAAAGGATTTCCTGAACGCACTGGCAAAGGGTACTGTGGATGTAAGAAAACTCATCAAACCGCCTTATTTCATCCCCGAGACGATGAAGATAAGCAACCTCCTGAAGGAAATGCAGCGGAAGAGGATCCATATGGCCCTGGTCATAGACGAATATGGAGGCGTCTCCGGCCTCGTAACCATGGAAGACCTCCTGGAAGAGATCGTGGGTGAGATAAGAGACGAGTATGATATCGAAAGTCCTGTTGTACAACTGAGCGATGGGACGTTCCTCGTTGACGCTTCAATGAGCATAAGAGACCTGAAGGAGGACTATCAGATAGAACTCCCCGAATCTACCGAATACGAAACACTGGGCGGGTTTTTATTGACAACCCTCCAGAGGATTCCCAAGGTCGGCGATATCGTCGAAATCGAGAGGAAAAAGATTACCATATCGGAAATGGTGGGACAGAGGATTTCGAAGGTGAAACTCGAGAAGCTGCCTGAAGAAGCTGTAAACGAATAGTTTCTCGATACTTTTCTTGCCATTATCCGCCTCTTTCCTTTATAATTTTAAACTCCCATGAAGAAAAAGATTTCGATCATAGGTGCAGGGAATGTCGGCGCCACAACCGCACAATTTGTTGTGCAGTCAGGCATGGCGGATGTCGTGATCTTCGACCTGGTTGAAGGGATGCCGCAGGGAAAAGCGCTCGATCTCGCAGAGGCCTGTCCGCTTTGGAACTCATCCAGCACTATTGCAGGGACAAATTCTTATACAGATACGGCAGGTTCCGATATTGTCGTTATCACGGCGGGTCGCGCAAGAAAACCAGGTATGTCGAGGGGCGATCTTCTCCATGCCAATGCGGACATAGTCAAGGGAGTGGGCGTCGAGATAGCGAAGACATCTCCGAACGCGATTATCATCGTTGTTACTAATCCAATGGATGTAATGGCACAATTGGTATGGAAGACTACCGAATTTTCCTGTAAACGCGTAATGGGCATGGGGGGCATACTGGATGCGTCGAGATTGGCAGCGTTCCTCTCATGGGAATTGGATGTTTCACCCGCAGACGTAGAAACCCTGGTGCTCGGCGGGCATGGAGACGACATGGTCCCCTTGCCGCGTTTTACAACGGTAAGGGGTATACCGTTGAAGGAACTGCTTCCTAAGAAGAAAATCAACGCCTTGATGGAAAGGACAAGAAACGGCGGCGCTGAAATAGTCGCATTGCTGAAATCGGGCAGCGCGTATTATGCTCCTGCAGCATCAACGTTCCAGATGATCAAGTCAATCCTCCTTGACGAAAGACGCGTGCTTCCCTGTGCTGCATTTCTGAATGGAGAATACGGAGTGAGGGACATTTATATGGGAGTGCCGGCAATACTCGGCAAAGAAGGTATTGAAAAGATTATAGAAGCAAAACTCATCGGGGAAGAAAAAGCTCAATTCATAAAGTCCTGTGCATCTGTGAGAAATTTGATCAAAAAGCTGCAAATATAGACGGAGGGGAAATGGAGAGAACATTGTCAATTGTGAAACCGGACGGAGTTAAGAAAAACGTGGTCGGCGAAGTCATAAAGAGGTTTGAACAGAAGGGACTCAGGGTTGCGGCGCTCAAAATGCTCAGGATGTCCGAAGACGATGCAAAAGGTTTCTATATAGTCCATAAAGAGAGACCTTTTTATCACAGCCTCACCGGTTTTATGTCGGAGGGGCCGATTGTTGTCATGGTCATCGAAGGGGAAAACGCGATCAACAAAGTTAGGGAGGTCATGGGAGCGACAAATCCCAAGGATGCCGCGCCGGGCACGATCAGGGCCGACTTTGCTTCGGACATAGAGCACAATATCGTTCACGGCTCGGATTCGAAAGAATCCGTTGCATATGAGATACCGTACTTTTTTTCTTTTTTAGAGATTCACTGAATCCTTGCTTTTGGATTGAAAATCAGAGGAAGAGATTCTTCGCCTTCCGTGATTCCGGGTCAAAGGAGGAAACGAAGAATCTCTTTTTTGTGAAATTGGCCTTATCTCGTTCCCGATATCTTCAGTGTACTGAGATTTCCTTTGTTGCCTTTCTTCAACAAATCTACCAACTCCGTGTATATTCCGGTTAGACCTATCCTGCACACAACGCAGATGTTATCCGCCTGAAATGTTTGGTTATCGCATTTCACACACTTATTTGCTTTCATTCTCTCACCACCCTTTGCATGCGTTTTCCCTTTTTTTGCCTGAATGCTCCAAAGCCTATTTCGCCGTTAACGTTACGTAGAAGATCGCATCTTTCCTGAATACCAGAAGGAGTATGTTCTCACCGGGGTTTATCCTTGAAACCACATCCTCATAATCTTTTGTGTTACCGATCCGTTTCTTGTTGATTTCCATGATGACATCCTCCCTCAGCAACATACCCGCAGCGGGGCTCCCGTCTTCAATATCAGTTATTACAACCCCGGCAATGCGTCCCGGTAGCCCCAGGTCCCTCATCAAGGCAGGGGTTATGTTCTGGACTTGAACGCCTTTAAGCTGGGTCTCGCCCGTTCTTGAAAGTGTCTGGATCTCCGAGGGCATTTCGGAAATCTTTATCTCCACTGTTTTTGCACTTCCATCACGTATGAGTTTAACCCGCACATCTTTATTCGGTATTGTATCGGCCACCATGTTTCTGAGGGTTCGCCCGTCTCTGACTTCCTTCCCGTCGAACTCAACGATAACATCTCCCCTCTGCAGGCTGGCCTTTTCAGCGGGGCTGCCTTCTGTAACGTCCGCCACTAAAACACCTTTCTCATCATTCAGGTTGAATTGCCTTGAGAGGTCCCGGGTCAGCTCCTGTATGGTAACCCCGAGCCATCCCCTGACAACTTTGCCCCTCGCTATCAGGCTATCCATTACGGCTTTTGCCATATTGCTCGGTATCGCAAAGCCTATCCCCTGATATCCCCCTGTCGTACTGAAAATTGCGGTGTTGATTCCGATGAGTTCCCCTTTGACATTCACGAGGGCGCCGCCGGAGTTTCCCGGATTGATAGGAGCATCGGTCTGAATGAAATCCTCATAATCTGCGATCCCGACGTTGGCCCTTCCGGTCGCACTCACTATTCCCGTTGTGACCGTCTGGTTCAAGCCAAAGGGATTCCCGACGGCCAAGACTATTTCGCCTGTGTTTAATTTGTCGGAGTCCCCGAGTTCGAGTATGGGCAGGTTGTCCGAATCTATCTTGATGACTGCAAGGTCGGTCTTCGGATCTGTCCCCACAACCTTGCCCTTAAATTCCCTTTTGTCGGATAATACGACCTTTATCTCATCGGCGCCCTTAATGACATGGTTATTTGTGAGAATATAGCCATCCCGGTGTACAATAACTCCCGAACCGAGGGCCGACTGCTTATACGCTCTGGGTTTCTCGGAAAATCTCGGATCATCGCCGAAGAATCTTTTGAAAAACGGGTTGTTCGAAAATGGCGAGAGCGCTCCCCCTCCTCTTACTGTTTTTGATGACGCTATATTGACTACCGAAGGCTTTACTGCAGCAACAACCTCGGCCAGTGCCCGGTTTGTCTTTAAGAGTACATCGATGGATTCCTGCGAGATCGCCGGATATCCTGCAAAGCTCTTTGAGTAAAAGATGAAATTTGCCGATATGGCAAAACTAACGACGAGACCGATAAGGGTAAAGAGGGTTGCTGTAACAGATGGTTTTTGTCCGGATATCATTCCCACTCCTTTTACAATATGAAATTTGAGACTGCAAAACTTTGCATGTAATAAGTTTTCAACCGTACACTTTCCTGTGCGCCATCATGTAAGTTCTTTCCTGATTAAATTACCGAAAAAATATGAAGAAATTGCGAAGAAACTGTGAAAAGATTATGAAGGCAATTTTTACTACGTTCGGGAAACATGAAGAGGATATTGTCCTTAACGTTCCAGCCTTGCCGAATCTCACCGTGTTGCTATAAATATTTCTTGCCGGATACTATAATTCTATCTGGCATTTTAGCTATCATGATTTATAAGGAGAAACTATGAAGTTAACGATCAGCCTGAGAGATGAGGAATTAATCTTTTTACAAAATCTGCAAAGTCTGATCAACGGCAAGCAAAGATTTGGGCAGGAACGATGCACTCTGGAAGATGTCATTCATGAATGTATAAAAACTGCCATATCCCTGGGATCAGATTTGCCCGAGAGAGAAGAACAAAATTCTTAACAGTTTCTGAACCGAACACCGGCGCCGCTCAAATCGTCACCGAACAGAAAATCCACGAATTACCGATTGGATTACCGATTGGAGGTTGACAGGGATCAGGGGGAAAATGTTATTTTATAATCTCTTGCAGGCGCGTAGCTCAGTGGGAGAGCGCTTCCTTG
>CAVZMO010000018.1:0-69387 GCA_963776195.1 Thermodesulfovibrionales bacterium | reverse complement strand
CCTCAGTTTTGCATGCCTTGCTATGTGAAGGAAGTCTCTATCAGTAGTGAAAAGAACACAATCGTGGGTAATGGCGGCTGATGCAATCAGGGCATCAACCGTACTGGCCTGGATCCCCTTTCTCATCAAACTGTTTTTCAGGACAGCCGCCTTGATATAGTCGTCCCTCGACAGCTCGATGAGGGGAAAGGGTTCGAAGTATTTCCTGAGCGCCTGGAAATCGGCCGGTCGTTTGATCCCCTGAAGCACCTCCTGCAGAATGATGCCGATAAGATAAATGTCCTCCCCATACTCAATGAGTTTTCGCAGCGCATCCGCCTCCCTGTTCGCGGAACCGTCCTTCCTTCTGAGTGCAAGCGACCAGACCGAGGTATCAACGAGGATCTTCATCGTAAGCGTCTCGATGCCTTGTACTCGTATGAAGGCTCCATCTCGACACTTCCGAACATCTTCAGGATATCTTTTCGCTTTCTCCGCTCGATGAATTCTTTTAGTGCCTCGTTGGACCGCGCTTTTCTTTGTCTTAAGCCCTCCCACCTTCACGGCTTCTGCCAAAAGTTTTTCGTCTATCGCAAGATTTGTTGCCACAGCATATCCTCCTACACAGTCATTTACACATATTTTTACACATTTTCGAACTTAGCGCAAGCCTATGTCAGCAGGCGGTTTTCGCAGCCGAAGAAGTTTTTATCAGGACTGGAATAGAATAATGGCCAAGACCGGCTATCGGTTGGTGGCTGATCATGGTGTTAATAAACAGGGATTTCCCATGCGAACCCCAATTCTTGGCGGGCACTCTTTCAACTATTCCTCGCGCTCGGAAAAAGGCTGCCACCGCCACTTCCCGCCCGTAACAAACAAAAATAAAAGCTGCTATACTTATGCATATTAGTAATTGGTAGTCGACAAATAATTGATAATTGAATTTTTCTTGTTTTAGGAAATACCCATTATGAAAAACGAAGACAAGACAAAAGGACAGCTAATAAGTGAGCTAATCGAGTTACGCCGGCGAATTGTTGAACTGGAGAATCTCTTAAGTTTACCAATAAACAATTCAGAGATTTCAGGAAGATCGCTAAAGAGACTGACAAAGAACTGGAAAGAGTCAGTATGGAACTGGCGATAAGCTTATTCGAGGTCTTCGAGGCTTTAAAGAAGATATCTTCCGGAGATCCCGATGTGAGGATACCTGAAGAATCTGAAGTTGAGTTAATTTCAAAATTAAAATACATGGTTAATCTAACGGCAAAAAATATCGGAGAAATAGTTGAGCAGTCTCATGAATTTGCTATGGTTCTTGCCGAACACTTTGATGTCTTGCACAGGGTAACAAAGGTCAAGTAGCGTTGCCGCAATCTCCTTTCCTTCACTCCTTCGGAAACATGATGAAGGTATTGCCCCTTCCCTCTCTCAAAGTTATGTTGTCTTTGAGATAGTAGCGGTAGTATGGGCAACTCCGACTCCCGTACCGACCCAGTGGAACTTCGTTTCCTTATATCCACCAGTTGCCCTCTGAAGGCATCAGCACGGGTCTCCCGTGTTCATTCTCATATGGCTTCCCCTGCATGCCACCCCTGTCACCCCGGAAGTCCATCTATCGGTTACGGTAGTTTCTGTTAGGATAGATGCTTCGGTCTTCCCCCCTGTAGGACGGGGTCGACAACTCCATTGTGCGTTTCGAGGCTACGTATAGGTTCGCTTACGCTGCGGCCTGCAGATTCGCTCGACTCCCTTACGGAGCCTTTGTCAGGAAACTTAGCGCTTTAGGTTACCCTTTGCACCTCCCTCAAGCTACGTGGCGAACTACCCAATTCCCACGATCGGACTTTAACCGACAAGTCATATGTTTTACACGGCATACCCTACGAGTCCTCAGTTATCGGAAGCCGAAACTGTTGCACATTAACATGTGAAACAATCAACGCAGGGTATTAGTCGCATATTTTGCCAAATACCTATTCACAGAAAGACCTGCACGGGTTCGAATGCTGCCCCAGTTATAATGGTACGATAACGTGCTTTCCACTTAACCTTTTATCACATTCCAGGCATGGGCATGTTTGGCGTGGGGTATGAAATAAAGGCGCGAGAGACAATACCGATAACCACGAAAATGATAATGGCTGCTACAATGACAGCGACGGTGTACCCCAACGATTTTTCCTGAGGTGACTTCATAAGAACGGGAAGTCCCAAGTAAAGAAGATACAAACCATATACGCCCAGAATGCCCAAGATGCTCAGTACAGGGATTATAGTAAAAATCCCGACTAACCAACCAGGAGTGTAGGAATAGGTGGCCACCTTGAAAGCCTGGTTAATATTCTTTTCCCCTAAAAAGGTGGGAGCCAACGCATCAATGATGAGAGCCAATATATACACACCGACAAGGGTCAGGATATAATGTACAGCCGCAGAAGCAATCGAAGTAGTTATTGGTATCCGAAATGATCCTACAAAAGGTAAATTAATGCCCACAATGGACATTCCGATAATGGAGGCCGCTGGCCCGATTGCCGCTAAGATAATGATGTAGGCCTTATACAACTCTGGAATAGTTGTGGTTTCTCCTGAAATGGTTTGCCACTCCTGCTTAGGCTTAAGCAAAATCCCTTTAACACGATCGACTATATTCATAGTTTATTCCTCCTCCTTTTCCTCAAAGGTTATTATCAAAAAACCCACCATCCTTAACTCGCCTTACAACTGGTCAGACCTGTTTCCAGCCAACTTATACACATTCTTATCACAAAATAGCTGGTCTGTCCACTACGGAATTATTGTGGTGTTTAGACGATGGCTTATCTGTGGATTATATGTGGTAATTTAGACTTTTCTTGATGACAGGAAAGTTGTTTTGTACAGGAAGGAGATGAAAGGAGATTGCAGCTGAAGAACTAAAACCGCTGCGCGGTGGGTAACGAGTCGTCAGCCCTTTCTGGACAAGATAAAGCGTTATCTGAGTTGTAGAAGTTAGCGCATTATCCCCCCTTGATGAACAGTCGAAGTCTTTTTACAATCTCCTTTTGTTGTACCGTCGGCATTCGTCGGCGGATACCGGTTTCAAAGGAGATTGTGATATGAGTACGTTGAGAGAACAGATGTTGGCAGACCTTCAGTTGAGAGGACTTATCCCGAAGACCCAAAAAATCTATCTGAGAGAAGTAAGCAATTATGCAAAGCACTTCAAAAAGTCGCCGGAGGAACTTGGGGAAAAAGAACTCAAGGAGTATCTTCTTTATCTATTGAATGACAGAAAGTTATCGGCGGGGACCTATTGGTTCTATTACAGTGGTCTTAAGTTTTTATACAGGAATACATTGAAACGCGAATGGGTAGTGGAGAAGATCAAGGGTCCCAAGAGAAAAAAAACACTTCCGGGAGTTCTGGATTTATCGGAGGTTAAAGCCTTATTGTCCGTAGTAGAGAATCTTAAACACAGGGCGATCCTGACTATTACCTATACTGCAGGACTCAGGATAGCCGAAACAGCACGGTTAAAGGTAACCGATATCGACAGCAAACGAATGATGGTGTGGGTGCAACAGGGCAAAAGGGGCAAGGACCGATATACCATCTTGTCCCGGACTGCCCTTGAATGCCTCAGACAGTACTGGAGACAATATCATCCGATGCCCCTTGGTCACCTTCGTGCTATGCACGCTGTCGAGGTGTGCAGGACGGCAACCCTTGGTGGGCATGTGGATAAGTGTAACAGTTGCGGCCACCTGGAGATATCGTACAACTCCTGCCGGAACCGGCACTGCCCCAAATGCCAGACTTTGCAGAAAGAGAGGTGGATAGAGGCCCGGTGCGAAGACCTTCTACCTATTCAATACTTCCATGTCGTTTTCACTATCCCCTCAAAACTTAACCCCCTGGTCATCATGAATCAGAGGGTCATGTACAATCTTCTCTTTCGCTCGGCCTCCGAAACGCTCGTGGAGCTCTCAGCTAGCCCATCTTCCGCAGTTTGAGAATTGAAAGTTAATCATATCAACAAGTTAGGTTGATAATCAGGCGATTTTCTGCACTACATTTTGTATAATCTTTGGTTTGTTGGGCAGCAATATTTTCATCCTCTGAAGCAGAACCTTCAGTTCTTTTGACGGTGTAGATGCCACTCTAAGCCTGATGGTTTTATCTCTGGCAGGCAGCAGGACATCAAGAGATCTCACTTCCCGCATCTCTTCAATAAGTTTTCTCGGTGCTGTGCCAAGCCCTGATGCCTTCATCCATTGCTGAAGTGTCCGCCACATCGATAGTGCAAGGAAGCAGACCAGAATATGTGCTTGTGTTCTGTCTTTTTTCTGATGGTAGATTGGCCGCATACCAAGATCGTGCTTTTCCGTATGGTATTGTTTCTCTCCCTTCAGGCATGTGTTCCCTGCAGAAGCCGGAAAAACCAAGTCGTTGCCAAAGCAGAAGGGCAAGATAGATATCACCGAAGCTGCGCAGACGTTCCACGCTGACTCGATTGATATCCACTGTCGCCCAGGATGGCGGCTCTTCAGACTTTTCAAGCAGGCTGTCTTGATGTCTTGGCTTGCCTGTGAATATGCGGCTTATCTCTTCCCACCCGATACGTTCTTCTTTATCCAGGCCGGGCAGTTTACCAATAGTCGCAACTATTCTCTGGCGGGGTCCTCTTGCCGTTCGGACGGATTCTACCAACGACCAGTATCCGTACTCTTCTCCGTCAACATTCTTGCCATGCCGCCGCACGTACATATCAGAAATTATGGGGCTATTTATGAGGCCATATCAAGAGGCTTTTCTGCACTACATGCGGTTTTTGAAATAAGGTATTTCTCTATCAAGAATTGATGCGGGTTTACTCATTTCTTATTTATATTTTTTATGAAATTCGAGCAGTAACTGCGGAAGATGGGCTAATAATCTTCCGGAGTCTGTTTAGTAGAATGGGAACTGAATAGATATGGAAGACTAAGGATTTTGCGTATAACTGTGAGTATGTATACCTGCGCATAAGTTGAAATCCTCAAAGTGAACCTTTAAATTAGACAGTATCTATCGGGTCAATTTTAGCCTTTCCCATAAAACTGATTTCATATGTGAGAAAGGGGTGTGACCGTTAACCCCCACCCCTTTTTAGAAAAAAGGTCTGTGGGGGGTCTGGAAAATAAGTATTGTTTTTTATCGCCTTTGTTTTCGTATGCCTGACAAGAAAAAAGGGATAACACCTTAAGAGATGCTATCCCTTCAAAACTGTAACCATTTTATAACTACTGCATGCTAATTCAAGCCATTTTCAGCTCACTCCAGCTAACTTGCCTAAAAACCTGAACGCTCCTCAAATCGAGGATTTTCAAGTTAGTTCGGACAGTTACAGAGAGCAAGATTTTGCGACTCTTTCGACTTCAAATCCAATGTTGCCTGTTACAAACGGGCAGGGTGGATTCGATTCCCACACGCTCCCGCCAAATTTTTGTGAATTCAAACTCTCCTAATCGCCTAACCGCTCAACAATAAATTTTTATTTAGTATCATTACTGTCCGGTTAAAATAGAGCACCTTGGATAGGCTCTTCTCCGCTAATTTTGAGTCGGTCGGGTTTTAGTGTAAGAATATCAATGAGGGCTTTTCTTTCAAAGAGCATTTCCCGAATAACGCGACTAAGTTGCAGCAACGAGAAGCTGTATTTTGTCTGGTATTTTATGTAGGTCAGAAGCAGGTAATAGCACATTGCAACCCAGATTTGAGTCATCACAGCGTTCTTGCTGGTACCGAGAAAAGATTTGATTTTAAGGTTTTGTTTGATCCATTTAAAAAACAACTCGATCTGCCAGCGGGACTTATATATCTGAGCAATCGTCATTGCCGCGAGCTTGAAATTATTTGTAAGGAAAGTCAATGTCTTCTGCCTCTCTTCATCGTAATACCTGATAAGCCTGAGTTCTTTTGAATATTTGGCCTTTGTCAGCTGTCCCTGGAGGGAAATGCGCTCATCGCTCAAGACCCCTTTGCCGGAGATTGGGTGCTGTCCGACAACCGCGTAATCGATGTTCGACTTTGCCCTGGTGACAAACCAGATACCTTGCGCATCCAATGAATTCAGCCACTTATAGTCGATATATGCCTTATCAACCGAAACGATGCTGTCCGGTAACAAGGGGAAAGTATTGTCTTTCACCACCCGCACATCATGCTTCTTTCCGTCAGTAACGGTCAGAAATGTCGGCAGGGCTCCGGAGTGGTCATAAAGACAGTGCAGCTTAATCGCTCCTTTGGTCGTTCTGAACTTTGCCCACGGGAAAACCGACAGACACAGATCTATGGTTGAGGCATCGATCGTATACAGAGGATTCTTGAAGCGAAACTTATGTTTTGGTGTCAAGTTCTTACAACGAGCCAAGAGGTGGTAAAACAGCCCTTCAAACATGCGATAGTCCCTTTTGGCATTGGCATCAGAGAGCGTGCTCTTGTATATTCCGGTAAGACCCAGATGATACCACCGGGCGGCATGGGCTGATAACCCTGTCACGATATCCCGAAGGCTATCTTTCTGTGTGATCTGCGAATACAATATTGCCATAAATTGTTGCCATGTTGTAAATGTTTTCACGTATCGATCGCCATGATACTGTTCCACCGCTTTGTCAAAATGATATCTCGGACAAAGCTTCAATAACTCCGAGAATATCGTGTATACTCTGTTCATGGTCTGTTCCTCCTTGCTGGTATAGGGTTTGGCGACTTCTATTATCCAACAAGTATAAAGAGCAGACCTCATATTTATAAATATTTATCGGACACTACTGATTTAGTATATTAAAATATCAATAGGTTATAAGCCGGTCAATATGGTTTATGAGCTTAAGTGTGCCGCATTTGAAGCGCATTTTGACATATGAGATTCTATGTGTAGTATGAATAATACAGGGAGGTGACTCTATGAAGAGAAGGGAGTTTTTAAAATATACGGCAATCGCAGGGTGTGGTTTGGTTCTCGGACAGAAATTCGGCGGGTTAATCACGCCGATAGAGGCAGCTGAACGGTATGATTTAGTTGTTGCCCAGGGAGCGGGGAAGTCGCCGTCACTCATCACAAAGACCGCTATTGAAGCTTTCGGAGGCATGAAGAGATTTATTTCAAGGGGTGATGTTGTTGTTATCAAACCGAACATGGGCTGGGATAGAATACCTGAACAGGCCGCTAATACCAATCCCGAAGTGGTTGCCGCCATAGTAAAACTCTGCTTTGATGCGGGTGCAAAAAAAGTGAGAGTATTTGACAGGAGCGTAAATGATCCGCGGAGGTGCTACAAACAGAGCGGCATTGCGGATGCTGTGTCTTCACTCGGCGCAGAGGTCAGCTTTGTCGATGACAGACGGTTCAAAGAGGTTTCCATTAAGGGACAGGTACTCAAATCATGGCCACTCTACACCGATATATTGGAGGCCGATAAGATTATCAATGTCCCTATCGCAAAACATCACGGCCTTTCAAAACTTACGATGTCCATGAAAAACTGGATGGGCATTATGGGGGGACAGCGGGGGAGAATACATCAGAAAATCGGTGAGAGCCTCGCCGACATCTGTCTGGTTGTCAAACCCTCTCTCACGGTACTCGATGCGGTGCGGATACTTACCACAAATGGTCCGCAGGGAGGAAGCCTCGGGGATGTGAAAAGATTGGATACCGTGGTTGTCGGCATAGATCAGGTCGGGATCGACTCGTACGGTGCGACTCTCTTCGGCATGAAAGGAAGCGACCTTTCCTATGTCAACGCAGGAGCAGCGGCAGGGATAGGCATTATGGACCTTTCCAGACTAAAGATAAAAAAGCTGAATGTCTAAGAAGACCTTCAGAAAGATTTCACAGGGTTTTTTCCTTCTTCTCTTCCTTTTCCTCTTCGTGCAGACGGAATCCAAAGGAAACGATACGCTCGGTTATCCTGTCAGACTTTTCCTGGACTTTGATCCTCTCATTTTTATTACCACTGTCCTCGCCTCGCACGCTCAAAAAATCCCTACGGCCTTTTTCCTCTCTCTTTCGCTCATCCTCGTAACCGTTCTGCTGGGCAGAATATTCTGCGGCTGGATATGCCCTCTCGGCGCCCTTCATAACTTCGTCGGCTCCCTGAAAAAAAGCCGTCCCCGCAAAATGCATGCAGACTGGCATAAAGCAAAATACTATATTCTTTTCGCACTTCTTGCATCGTCGGTCTTTACCCTGCAGTTGACCGGGATCATGGACCCCATATCACTGTTGATCAGATCTTTTTCCCTGAGCATATTCCCTCTCCTGAACCATGGGATACGGGGGCTCTTCGACTCGATCTACAATGCACATATACCGGGAATTGTTGATCTCTCAGAATCAGTTTACGGCTTCCTGAAAAAAAATATTCTCTCCTTCAGAGAGCCCTACTACCTCCAAGCGGTTTTTATCGGCTCTTTATTCATAGTTATCCTCAGCCTGAATTTTTTCGAAAGGAGATTCTGGTGCAAATACCTTTGTCCTCTTGGGGCGCTGCTGGGGCTTCTTTCCCGGTATTCTTTGCTGAAGAGGGAAGTGAGCGAAGGGTGCACTTCCTGCGGCGTCTGCACAAGCCGATGCCAGGGGGGCGCGCTGTCGGAAAAGAGTGAGCTATGGAAAAACACTGAATGTCTCGCCTGTTTCGACTGCGACGACCTATGCCCTCAGAGTGTCGTAAACTTCGGCCTCGGGAGGAAGACACATCCCTCCATGGATCTTGGAAGAAGGCAGGTGATGCTTTCTCTTGCCTCGGGGATACTGACCGTGCCACTGGTCAGGTCAACGCCGTTTTCCCGGTCTGATTTTTCGAATCCGGGTGTGCTCCGGCCACCCGGCGCACTTGAGGAAAAGGAGTTTCTGAAACGTTGTGTGAAATGCGGCGAGTGCATGAAGGTCTGCCTTACGAACGGACTGCAGCCCACACTTCTTGAGACAGGGTTGGAAGGTCTGTGGTCTCCGAGACTTATCCCCCGGATAGGATACTGTGAATACCGGTGTACTCTCTGCGGACAGGTCTGTCCTACGGGCGCAATACAGAGATTGCCCCTTGAGGAGAAGATGAAAATAAAGATAGGGCTCGCCATGATCGACAAGGGAAGATGTCTTCCCTACGCGCATGCCACTCCCTGCATTGTGTGTGAAGAGGTCTGCCCGACATCTCCGAAAGCCATATGGTTCGAGGAGTTTCCGGTAAAAGGCAGGGACGGCAAGGAAATAATAGTCAAACAGCCTCGCGTTGACCTTGACCGCTGTATCGGCTGCGGGATCTGTGAGGCAAAGTGCCCCGTCGGGAACCGGCCTGCAATATACGTCACGAATATCGGAGAATCGAGATCAAAGACGAACCAGCTGCTTCTCTTATGACAGTCCATGTGGAATTTGCTTTGTTTCTCTACCAAGTAATTACCCATCACAGTTTGAAAGAATAGCACAATTCTTCTATATTCAGATAAGCTACTGCACTCTATTCAATGTTTTTATCATTCTTTCACAAACAGGACATTCGCTTGTTTCCGCCGTGCCATCTTCCCAGTTTTGAAATTTGATGCTCGCGTTCCAGCATACCGGGCAAATGATATAGTAGGATTCGGCAAACCCTTTTTCATCACTGTACCTTAAAGTTGAATCAACAAAGAAACATCTCATGTATTATTTTACCATTATGAGTCAAGACCTCAAAGAAATTTGTCCTCAAAAACGGCCGGCGACCTTTAAGGCTTGTAATACATGAGTTGACGGGCGAATGGGTTCACTCTTTCGATGAGGGTCTCCATCTGTTTTTCCGGCATCCGTTTGAACCGCGCTGCGAATGTCACATTTTCCTCAAGATGCTCTACGCTGTCGCATCCTATCACTACCGTCGTTACGGGGTGGGAGAGAGCGAAATGAAGAAAGGGTTCCATCGTCTCATACCAGGGGATTTTAGACGCAAATCCTCTGAAATAGACCTTCATCCCCACAATGCCCATCTGTTTCTCTTGCGCTATCGGGACCACCTTGTCGGGGAAACTTTTGTAGAACGGTTCGGCAGGATTGACAGGCATGAGCACGGTATCAAAATCGAACATCTCGATGCATTTTACCAGAATGCCGGGATCGTGGTGCCCCGTTACCCCGACATGGCGCACGAGGCCTTTTTCTTTTGCTTCTGCAAATGCTTCAATCGCGCCGCCCGGGCCGAATATTTCTCTTACATCCGCTTCTTCTCTTACGTCATGGACCTGCCATAAATCGAGATATTCCGTCCGCATATTCCGCAGGGTCTCCTCGAGCTGCGACAGCGCACCTTTCCTGTCCCTCGCATGAGATTTACTCGCGAGAAAAATTTCTTTTCGTCTTTCTTTCAGCGCTCTGCCGTAGTATGCCTCGCTGCCGGAATATGCACGGGCGGACTCAAAGTAATTGATCCCGAGGTCTATTGCCCTGTTGATTAATGCATAGGCTTCCCGGTCATGACCGAATGTCCTCAGTATCCCCTCGCCTCCCAGGCCAAGGACCGTGACCTTGGAATCGGTTTTCCCCAAAGTTCTTACCGGTATCTTTATATTCATATCATAATTGTACCATCAGGCCGGTCCGGTTGCTTCGATTGACAAAAAAGATGTGTGATTACGATAATGCCGTTCTGAAATGATCGTTCCCCGCGAGGCTGACTCTCACTTGCAGTATCGCCGCATATCGAGGTTTCGTCCATGAAAGACAAAAACACGGGCGGGGAAAGGCTTGTCATTTATTTCTTCCCTGTGTGAGCATAATATGATTAAGATATTGATCTATAGCAACATATGCATGTGTCGATTATAATTTATGCAAGTAAAAGAGGCTAAGATAACTGTATGAAGAAAAGGATAATTGTCTCTGCAGCAATTCTTCTCATAGCGGCTGCAATTATTGCAATCATTTATACCCGGAAAGGGAAAAAGGCCGAGGCTATTCACACAACCGGAATCATTGAGGGTACAGAGGTGAATCTCTCGCCAAAGATATCAGGAAGAATCTCCGAGATATGCTGTGATGAGGGTGACACAATCAAGGCGGGCCGAATTGCTATTCGACTTGAAAGCGAAGACCTCAGGGCATCAGTCGACCAGGCGAGGGCCGGAGTTGAGAGAGCACATGCAGACATTAAGGTTTCAGAATCGGCTATTGGGAGTTCGAAGGCTAACATTAAAAGCGCTGAAGCTGATATCAATACTGCGGAGTCTGACGTGGAGAAAGCCAAAGTCCAGCTGGAATTGGCGAAAATTGAGATGGACAGGTCAGAAGAGCTCTACAAGAAGAATTTTGTCTCGAAGGAATCTGTCGACGTTGCTGTTACCGCTCATAATGCTTCTGTCGCGGACTATGCGTCTTCGAAATCACGACTTACTTCGGCATCCTCCAGGAAAGATTCAGCTGTCGCGCAGTTGAGCACAGCTGAAAGCCAGCTTAAATCGGCCGGGGCCAATCTTAAGCAATCAGAGGCGAATTTGGCCTATAACCTGGCCAAGCTCGCTGATACGTTGATAACAAGTCCCATATCAGGAACCGTTGTATTCAAAGCACTCGAAAAGGGAGAGACGGTGAGTTCCGGTGTGACAATTTTAACGATAGTGGATCTGGAAGATCTTTATGTCAGGGTGGATTTAGATGAGACCCTGGTTGACAGTATTGCACTCAACAGCGAGGCAATTATCCGGACAGTTGGGACCCCTGAAAAAACATTTAAAGGCACTGTTTATGAGATAGGAAGATATGCCGAGTTTGCGACGCAAAGAGATGTGACGCGCGGTAGGCAGGATATAAAGACTTTCAGGGTCAAGGTAAGGTTCGGCGGTACCGGCGGCGCGTTGAAACCGGGCATGACCGTAGAAGTGGAAATACCGAAGAAGTCGTGAAGGATCATGCGGAGCGTTAATGCCATAGAGGTCTCCGGTATTACAAAGAAATACGGACGGATCGCCGCCGTTGACAATGTAAGCTTTGACGTGATCGAGGGCGAAATCTTCGGATTCCTCGGCCCGAATGGCGCAGGGAAGACTACGCTTATCAGGATGCTCACCACGCTCCTCAGACCTACGGAAGGCGGCGCCAAAGTGGGATGCTGCGATGTTGTCAGAGAGCCTGAAAAGGTGAGGCGCCAAATTGGGGTCGTTCCCCAGGCCATGACAAGTGATCTTGACCTCACAGGGTATGAGAATATGGATATTTATGGCCGGTTCTACGGCATCGCTTCAAAAGAGAGGAAAGAGAGAATAAAGTATCTCCTTGAGATGGTCGGCCTTACGTCGAGGGCCGGTGATCTTGTTGCGACATATTCAGGCGGCATGAGGAGAAGGCTCGAAATTGCGAGGGTTCTCGTGCATAGACCAAGAATATTCTTTCTAGATGAACCGACCATAGGACTCGACCCTCAGTCAAGACATGTTGTCTGGGATTTTCTGAGAAAGCTCAGGGAAGGAGATACGATGACGGTTTTCCTTACCACGCATTATATGGAGGAGGCAGAGGCGTTATGCAACAGGGTTGCTATTATAGATTCCGGGAAGATAATAGCGATCGGAAGCCCGGACGAGCTTAAGGCGCAGATTCCCGGAAATGACATCATTTCCCTTGCGTTCGAAAATCTGTCGGAAGGTATTGTCGAAAGAGTAAAGGCCCTTGCATTCGTCCACAAGGTAATTGTTGAAGACAACAGCATAAGGGTTTATGTCGACAGCGGTGCGTCGAATCTCCCCCACCTTATCGATGAGATCAAGTCCTACGGAGGAAAAATCTTATCTGCGACTATCCACGAGCAATCTCTCGAAGACGTTTTTATCCATTATACCGGCAAATCTATCAGGGAAGAAGAAGCCAAGAAGGTGAGTCTCCTTATAGGAGCCGGAATACCCCAGAAATGGGGAAGATAGATGCATAAGGGCGCGATATGGTAAGACTGCTTGCGGTCATAGAAAGGGACCTGAAGAAATTCAAACGGAACCCGCTCGTGCTTGCGATGAGTATTTTGATGCCGATCATCTACCTGCTTATCTTAGGTAATTCGTTCCAGGGGAAACTGCTGAATCTTCCTCTGATTGTAGTAAATAAGGACTCGGGCCCGCATGCCAGACGCATTGTGGAAAACCTGAGGGCATTGGAGGCCGGGCCGGGAACCCTTGTCATCCTTACTGCCAAAGATGAACACGAAGCCATTGAAGGGGTCAGGGAAGGGAGGTATAAGGCAGCGCTCATTATACCCCCTGACCTCAGTAAAAAGGTTGATCTGAAGGGAAGACCGGAGGTAGGCCTTTTCCTCGATAATACCGACGGCATATCCGCCGAGACGATAAGAAATGTCGTAAATGGTGCGCTCGCATCGACAAATCCGGAATATGTATCCGTAAGAGAAAAGACTGATCAGGTATTGCTCCGGGACATAGACCTTTACAGGAAAGTGGATTACTATCAATCTCTCGTCCCGGGTGTTGTCATCATGGCGATTTTTCTGGGTACCTTAACTACAGGCGCCTTTAACCTGGTTATGGACAGGTTCCTTGGCATAGACGAGAGCTATCTCCTCACACCCCTTTCAAAATCCCATATTGTGGCGGGTCTGATCATTAGCGGATTGACCATTACAACCATGATAGCTGTTTTGATATTTACGGTGAGCATGGTTATAACCGGCATACCCTTTTCAAACGGGTTAAAACAGTTTGTGCCCATATTGACCGTAATAATTCTTACGACCTTGTGCCTGCTGAGTCTTATGTTCGTGCTCATTGGAAGAGTAAACCATCCGAGGATTGTCGGCATCCTGAGCGGATTTATGAATGTTATCCTCTTTTTCCCGAGTGGCGCCATATATCCGATCGCAAGCTTTCCTGCATGGCTCAGGGCATTTGCGAAGGTAAACCCCGAGGCATATGCTGTAGATGCGTTAAAGTCTATTCTTTTTAAAGGACAGGGGATTCAGGGCATCTCCGGGGACGTAACTTTTCTTTTGATTTTCACTTTCGTGATGATGACCATAGCAATAGGGACATTCAAAAGGACGATTTGAGAAGTCTTCTTGTTTCAAGAAATGTCTGTCAATAATCGTTTTGCAGTGGCGTCAGGACCGTCTGTTCTACCGTTTTGCATATTTGAGACGTTGTCCTTCCCTGATAATCGTCGATGGTTATGGGATCGTGTAAAGTCACTCTCACATGAATTCTATGTTGAGAACAGACCCTGAGCGCATTCTCTTTCAAGGATTGCGGCTTGCTCCATGCGATTTCCCTGTCTTCCTTGTAATGAAGCGTCACCGGCAATAACGAAATATCCGGGTTGAGTTCAACCGCCTTAAAAATCCCTCTATTAAAAGACAACCGCTCTTGAATGCCGCTGGTCGTTCCCTGCGGGAAGATGGTGAGAATTCTGCCCGAGCACCCATTCGCAATGGTGTTAAGCACCCTGAGTCTTTCCTTGGAGGCACTACGGTCAAAAAAAATGACGCCCGCCAACCGGGCGACCTGTCCGATTATCGGATAATACTTCACTTCTGCCTTGCTTACAAATAGAGCTCCGAATAAGGCCGATAGTACAAAAATATCCAGGTAACTAACGTGGTTTGAAATTATTAAAACACCTTTTCTCTTTGTGGGGATTCGGGAATTTGCTCCCTGTTCGATACTGACCCGAAAAATCGAGAGGCAGATTTTTGAATAAAATTGCACGAGTTTCGGCCCGATACTTTGACGCCATCTGTAGAAAATGAGTAATACAAAAAAATAAAACGGCGCAAGGACAAGGGTAATAACCAGAAAGAGGGTTGATCTAAAATAGAATTTAAATAGATTTCGATTCATTTTTCAGGATGTGCTGGTCTGCTACCTCATGTCTTTAATGCCTTATTATCCCATATTATCTCTGCATCATACCAGTTGCGTTGTCTCAGCTTCTCACCAGTGCAGGTCCTGAACGCGGGATCATCCGGAAGCCCCGGGAGATAACAGATTGGTCGATACCCCGTTGCTCTTCCCCTCCCGATTTTCCATTGACAAATAATGGGTCCTTTCAATAAAATTGAGTGAGCACTCACTCATTATTGATATGACGCAGGCTGGAGCCCGCGGCCACAGGTATCCGGAGGAACTTTTATAAAGAATATGTTCGGCAGATCCGATAAAAAGGCAATCGACAAACGCTCGGGTATCCTTGACGCCGCCCTCAGGACATTTGTCAAACGCGGCTATTCCGAGACAAAGGTCGCGGAGATAGCCTCTGAAGCGGGGGTAGCGGAAGGCACCCTCTACAATTATTTCCAAAGCAAGGAAGACCTTCTTCTCGCACTCTTTGACGAAAAGTGGGGAGGGATCATCGATGAAATCGAAAAGAAGATAAGCCGGCTTGATGATCCGAACGATAAATTGAAGGCCGTCTTTTCCCTTGTCGTGAGGATGTTCAAGAAGAACCGCCATTTGGCGGAGCTCTTCATGGTTGATATGAAGCAAAGCAGTATTTTTTTGACTAACTACACGATCAACCGCATCGTCCAGTTCCTTGACCTGATTGAAGACATTCTGGAGGAAGGAAAAAGAAGAGGAATCTACCGTAAGGATCTGGATAGCCGCGTAGCAAAGATGGTCATCTTCGGAGCGGCCCAGGGTATTCTTTTGAGCTGGGTGTTGAGCGAGTCCAAGGCGGTGAAGAATCAGACCTTTAAATTTTCCCTCTATCGGGCGGCTAAGACATTAAAGGACATATTCAAATCAGGATTGGTTGGAGAAAGAAAATGATATTTAACGACCTGAGAGAGTTCGTGGATTTTCTTGAAGCCAAGAAGGAGCTTGTCCGCATCAAGACAGAGGTTGACCCCGTCCTTGAAGTGACCGAGATTACCGACCGGATATCAAAAAAGGGAGGCCCTGCCCTGTTATTCGAAAAGGTCAAAGGTTCTCACAATGTCCTATAGCCATCAACCTTTTCGGCTCATATCAGCGGATGGCCTGGGCGCTCGGTCTGGAGGATTTCAATGCCATCGGTCAGAAGTTTTCTTCCCTCTTGAAAGTCGATCTCGAATTAAAATTGCGTCAGAAAGTAGAGGCATTATTTGACCTATACAAACTCAGCACTTCCAGGCCGAAGGAAGTGAAAAAGGCCTCCTGCCAGGAAATCGTGAAAGACAAGGATTTTTCGTTGCTTGATTACCCGATATTGAAAACCTGGCCTGATGACGGAGGACGATTTGTGACGCTTCCCCTGGTCGTCACAAAAGACCCCGAGAGCGGCAAGCAGAATCTCGGGATGTACCGTATGCAGGTATATGATGAAAAATCGACCGGAATGCACTGGCATACCCACCATGACGGGGCCGTGAATTTTCGCAAGAACGTCGAAGCTCGGTAAGAGAACTGAAGTAGCCGTTGCCCTGGGCGGTGATCCCATAACCATTTTTTCGGCAACAGCGCCATTGCCTTATGGTATCGAAGAATTGTTTTTCGCAGGTTATTTGAGGGGTAAGCCGGTTGAGGTAGTGAAAGCGAAGACGGTGGATCTCCTTGTGCCCGCGAGGGCGGAGATTATCCTGGAAGGATATGTTGAAGCCGGTGACGAAAAGATCGAAGGCCCGTTCGGTGATCATACCGGCTATTATTCCGCGGCTGCGAATTATCCCGTTTTCCATGTGACCTGTATAACCCAGAGGAAAGACCCTATTTATCCGGCAACGATCGTCGGCAAGCCGCCGATGGAAGACTGCTATATGGGAAAGGCGACGGAACGGATGTTCCTGCCCTTTATCAAGATGCAGTTCCCTGAGGTTGTGGATATGAACCTTCCGATAGAAGGGGTCTTCCATAACTGTGCCCTTATTTCGATAAAGAAAGCATTCCCCATGCACGCGCAGAAGATGATAAACGCGATATGGGGACTGGGTCAGATGATGTTCACGAAATTCGTTTTCATTTTTGATGAAGACGTGGACGTTCAGAATACTTCCGAGGCTGCATGGAAAGCCTTCAATAATGTGGACCCTGCACGTGATATCATCATAACCGAAGGCCCGCTGGATGTCCTCGACCACTCCGCGCCGAGACCCATTTACGGAGCAAAGATGGGAATCGATGCGACAAAGAAATGGAAAGAGGAAGGATATCAGAGAGAATGGCCTGACGAAATAGAGATGTCCGATGCAATAAAGAATCTCGTGGATCAAAGATGGAAGGAATACGGTCTTGAGTAAGATAGGCGTCTATCTGGAAATGATAAAGTTCCAGCACAGCATCTTTGCGCTTCCCTTTGCGTATCTCGGCGCCTTCCTGTCACAAAAAAGGGTCCCGGACTTTATGACTCTTTTATGGATAACCATAGCTATGGTCGGCGCGAGAAGCTTTGCTATGGCCTTGAACAGGCTGATAGATATCGAAATTGACCGTCACAACCCGCGGACCGCTGAAAGGGCCTTACCGAAGGGCCTGATTTCCGTCCGTAATACAATCCTTTTTTCGGTAATCAGCCTGAGCGTTTTTCTGTTGGCTGTTTATAACCTGGCGCCCATATGCCGTTATTTGTGGCCTTTTGTCGTTGTCCCCTTTGTGATTTATCCTTATACCAAGAGGTTCACCTGGCTCTCCCACTTTGTTCTCGGACTCTGTCTGGGACTGGCTCCGATAGGGGCCTGGATAGCTGTAACCAATTCTTACGGACCGGAGCCTTTTCTGATCGGAGCGGCGGTCCTCCTCTGGGTAGCCGGGTTTGATATCTTATATGCGATCCAGGATATCGATTTTGACAGAAGACACAGACTTCTTTCCATACCCGCCCGATTCGGGATAAGTAAATCCCTCGCGCTTACAAAATTGCTTCACGCCGTTTCAATAGGACTATTCCTTCTATCGGGCGCCCGGCTTCATTTAGGCATATTTTATTTTGCGGGCATCGTCATAGCGGCTTTTCTTCTCGCCTATGAAAACAGCCTGATCAGACCAAACGATTTATCAAAACTGAATCTCGCTTTTTTTACCATGAACGGGATCATTAGTGTGATAATGTTTTGCTTTGTTGTGATTGAAGTTGTGTTCGGGAGGAGCAAAGTTGTCTGATTATGTGATCGGCATTACAGGAGCGAGCGGGAGCATTTACGGGGTGAGGCTTGTCCGGGAACTTGCCCTGAGGAAGCACCGTGTTGATGTGGTGATGACTTCGGCAGGCAAACAGGTAATGAAGGAAGAGCTTGGCGTATCGGACTTCGAGAAGATGGACAAGCTGGGTTTGGCAAAGGTCAAAGGCAATATAAAGATCTGGGAAAACGATAATTTTGAGGCGCCATTCATGAGCGGGTCGAGCGCACCGGAGGCGGTGGTCATCATCCCGTGCAGTGTTGGAAAGCTGGCCGCAATAGCGAACGGCATCTCCAGCAACCTCATCGAGAGGACAGCGGATGTGGCTCTCAAAGAGAAAAGGCAACTGATTTTGGTCGTCCGCGAGACTCCGTTCAGTTTGATTCACCTTGAGAATATGGTAAAGGTTGCCAGGGCAGGGGCGCAGATTCTGCCGGCCATGCCTGCTTTTTACCATCATCCCAGGACAATAGATGATATGGTCAATTTCGTTGTCGGCAAGGTTTTGAACCTTTTGAGGATTGAACATAATTTATTCAAAAGTTGGAGGAAAGAGTAATCAGGTATGAGAAGAAGCAGACATTGTTTAAAAACGCCTGCTTTGTATTGCGGGCTCTATGAGGATCGAAGTTTAAAGCATGAGGTATGAAACAGAATGTCGAAAAAGAACTTGAGCGAAATTGAAGAGAAAGTAGAAAAGGGTATAAGACTTACGAAAGAAAATGCCTTGACGCTTATGAACTCAAACGACCTCATCTCTATCGGGCAGCTTGCAACCAAGGTCAAAGAGAGAAAATCAGGCAATTACGCCTACTTCAATGTGAACCGGCATATAAACCTGACCAACATCTGTGTCTCAAGGTGCAAGTTCTGTGCCTTCAGCCGGGACAAAACTGACGCCGACGCATATGCCATGACGATAGAGGATGTGCTTGATAAGGCCCGGTCGGCAAGGGACCTTGGCATTACCGAGTTTCATATCGTCAGCGGGCTCCATCCCGACCTCCCGTTTGATTATTATCTCGAGGCTATATCCAGTCTGAAAAATATGATGCCCGAGGTCCACATTCAGGCATTCACCGCCGTCGAGGTCGCATACTTTGCAAAAATTGCGGACCTTTCAATAAAGGAAGTTTTAACGAGGTTGAAAGATGCCGGGCTGGGTTCGCTTCCGGGCGGAGGGGCGGAGATATTGAACCACAGGGTGAGAGAAGCGGTCTGCTCCAAGAAAGCCTCTTCCGGAGAATGGCTGGATGTAATGAGGGAGGCGCATAATCTCGGCCTGAAATCAAACGCCACGATGCTCTACGGGCATGTTGAAACTATCGAGGAACGGGTCGATCATCTCCTGACCCTGAGAGGCCTTCAGGATGAAACAGGTGGATTTCAGTCATTTATCCCTCTTCCTTTCCATCCGCAGAATACTCAGCTTCCTGATTTTAGAAAACCATCCGCTTTCGAGAATATGAAAATGCTCGCGGTCTCGAGGCTGGTTCTCGATAATTTCCCTCACGTCAAAGCGTTCTGGATAATGCTCGGTCTAAAGGTGGCTCAGCTTTCCCTTCTGTTCGGCGTTGATGATCTTGACGGCACGGTTGTCGAAGAGAAGATAACACACGCAGCAGGCGCCGAGACGGACCAATCGATATCGAGGGATGCGTTATTGGAAATAATCTCTGTAACCGGAAGGGTGCCTGTTGAGAGAGACACGTTGTATAACATAATCAAAATATATGAATAAAAGGCACAGGACAGGGTTGTGAAACCCAGGGTAGGACACATTCAGTTTCTAAACTGCCTTCCATTGTACTACGGATTGGTAAAGAGTCATGCCCTGCTGGATATAGAACTGATAAAGGGTGCGCCGACAGAGCTTAATAATCTGTTAATCAATGGGAGCCTGGATATTTCACCTATTTCTTCTATAGAATACGCCTGTCATAAGGAATCCCTTGTTCTCTTCCCTGATTTTACCGTCAGCTCCGATGGTGAAGTGAAGAGCATTCTCCTGCTCAGCCGTTTTCCCATAAAGGAGCTGGCAGGGAAAAAAGTTGCCCTCACAAGCACTTCGGCAACTTCACAGGTGCTGCTGAAACTGGTCCTGAGTCGCGGTTACCGGGTTGAGCCGGAATATATAACCTGCCTGCCTGATTTAGACAGCATGCTTTCGGTCGCTGATGCGGCACTGCTGATCGGCGACATAGCATTGAAATACTATGTGAACGCTGAAGATTTCTATCTCTACGATTTAGGGGACGAGTGGAAGAAACTCACAGGGCAAAAGATGGTTTACGCAGTATGGGCTGTCAGCCGTGGTTTTGCCGAGACACGGGGCGAGACTGTTGAATATATATTCGATATTTTCAAAAAATCGATGGACTACTCTAAGCAGCATCTATCTGAGATAGCTGAATATGCCGCGCGATGGGAGCCATTCAGTTCCTCCTTTCTCACAGATTATTTCAGAACTCTCCGTTTCGATTTCGGGAAGACATATCAGGAAGGCCTGCTCCTTTTTTACAAACTGGCATCGGAGATCGGAGAGATCGAGGGGGTTCCCGAACTGCAGTTTGTGAAGCTGCGGGTGTGAGAACATGAAAAGCAGGCAAATTCTTGAAAATGCTGTGGATGGAAAAAGATTGGATACCCGGAATGCCGTCTTCCTGTTTCAGCAGGCCGATCTTTTGGATCTGGCACACGCAGCAGATACTGTCCGTCAAAAAAAGCATCCCGACGACATCGCAACGTTTCAGATAGACCGCAATATCAATTACACCAATGTCTGTCAGAACCGGTGCTCTTTTTGCGCCTTCTATAGATCGAAAGATGATCCTGACGCCTATGTCTTGAGTCAGGAGGAGATCGAAAAGAAGGTTGCCGAGACGCTTGAACTCTCCGGTACTCAGGTGATGCTTCAGGGAGGAATTAACCCGGATCTGAAGATCGATTATTACATTAATATGTTCAGGGAGATAAAGAGGAAATTCGATATCAGGATCCACAGTCTGTCTCCTCCTGAGGTAGTTCATATCGCTGAAACATCCGGCATGTCTATTCCGGACGCCTTGAGAGAGCTCATGAAAGCCGGCCTTGATTCATTACCTGGCGGGGGTGCGGAGGTCCTCGTCGACAGGGTAAGACAAAAGATCAGTCCGCACAAGATACCTTCTGCGAAATGGCTGGAAGTCATGGCAATGGCCCATAAATTGGGGCTTAAGACTACAGCTACCATGATGATCGGTACCGTAGAAACCATTGAGGACAGAATCTCCCATCTGCAGAAGATAAGAGACCTTCAGGGCAGAACGGGTGGGTTCATGTCCTTTATCCCATGGACATTTCAGCCGGGCAATACCGCCCTGGGAGGCAGATCAATTTCATCCATTGAATATCTGCGGACCCTGTCTCTCAGTCGTTTATTTCTCGATAACTTTCCGAACGTCCAGGGTTCTTGGGTCACGCAGGGCAAGGATATCGGACAGATCTGCCTGTCTTTTGGGGCCAATGACCTGGGCAGCATCATGATCGAAGAGAACGTTGTCCGGGCAGCCGGGATATCTCATCGTATTACTGTTGATGAGATGGTCGAGCTGATAAGAAATGCGGGAAAGATACCGGCACAGAGGGACACGGAGTTTAATGTATTGAAGGTTTATAAATAAGAATTCCTGTAGCCGCAGGCTTCAGCCTGCGTACAGAATTATGAAGAAATATAACCAGGCAATCCCAACAGCAAAAAAAGCCTTTATCGGCGGGTCGAGCACTCATGCGATAAATTTCCCCGAAGCACTTAAACTCCCCGGGGTCAAGGTTTTAGATAAAGAAATATTTTCAACCCCCTTTGGCGATAGCCCCGAATTCAAAATCTTGGAGATCAGTGGTAATAAAGTGCTCGTGGTCGGGATGCACGGCTGGCGGGCCGGTACAAAGAGAGCCGATGCGTCGAAACAGGTCTTCTGGGTATTGGAACGGGCAGGCGTTGACACAATTTTTGCCGAAGGCGGTGTCGGGTCGATCAAAGAAGACCTCAGCCTCTGTCATTTTATAGTTCCCGATGATTATATCGACCTGTCCATGAGAAAAGATGTTTATCTTTCCGATAAATATTTATTAGTCATGCGCGATCCGATCTGCCCTGATCTGGCAAATATTCTGACGGGAACAAGCAGCAAAATATTTCCGGACAGGGATGTGTCCCGTGGAGTTTACGCGGTGACCGATGGAAGGCATTTCGAGAGCCGCGCCGAGGTAAGGATGATCAGGACTCTCGGAGGCGATGTCATCGGACAGAGCATTTGCCCGGAAGTATATCTTGCAAGGGAGATAGGGGCCTGTTATGCGGGGATTTATCTGATAGTCAACAGGGCCGAAGGTGTCGGACCGGACTGGAGTCATACTGAATTAAAGAAGATTTTTTATCAGGAAGCCCTGAATGTCGGCAGGATCATCATAGAGAGCCTGAAAAAGACAAACCCGAAACGAAAAAGAGTCTGTCGATGTTTAAAGCTGAGGAAAAAGACGCTCTTGAAATCTCATAATTATGAATCATATTGATCATAAACAACGCGACGCAAAAAAGGTCGAGCAGATGTTTTCGAGCATTGCTGCCCGCTACGATCTCCTGAATCATCTCCTGAGCCTCGGGCTCGATATCGGATGGCGTAAAAGGGTAGCGAGGGAGACCGGAAAAATTGACTGCCGCAGAATCCTCGATGTCTGCACAGGTACCGGAGATATGGCAATTGAACTCTGTAAATATTGGAAAGGTTCGGCTCATATTGAGGGATTAGATTTCTCCCGGGGGCTGATCGGGATCGGCAGAAAAAAGGTCAAACAGTCGAATCTGGATGACAAAATAACTTTTAAAGAAGGAAACGCAGAGAGGCTTCCCTTTAAAGATGAAATGTTTGATGCGGTAACCATTACCTTCGGCTTAAGAAACATTAACGACAGGTTGAAGGCATTAAAGGAATTTTACCGGGTGACAACACCGGGCGGTTGTTTCGTGTGTCTTGAGTTTAGTCAACCGAAAAACCCATTTTTTGCAAAGATTTATTCCCTCTATCTTATGAAATTCGTGCCTTTGGTTTCAAACATTTTCGGCTCGGACCCCTGTGCCTATCAATATTTGGGGAAGACGATAAAGGACTTTCCTTCTCCTCCTGAACTGGTCAATCTTATTTCCTCCGTCGGCTGGAAAGAAGTTTCTTATCAAAAGTTGGCGGGGGGGATAGTCGCCGTACACCGGGGGACCAAATAGTAAAGACGGTATCTTCTCTAAGAGCTGTTGATTTGAAGTTTCAGCTTGTTGAATTCCTTCAGCTCTTCCATGAGCTGTTGTTCGGAGATAGCTCCCATATTGACCAGGGCCTCCCCAAAAAAATATAATTATCTTCCTGTTCCTTTAAGAGCGTTTCTATCTGTTCCCGCGTCAAAAAATTTCCCCTTAATCTTCCTGTAAAAGTAGATACCCTGTCTATGATAATATAGAAAATTCTGTAAAGAATTCTAAGGAGGCATCCTATGGGGAAGTACGAAGAGGTTTTCCATCAGAGCATTCAGGATCCCGAAAGTTTCTGGGGAGGGGCGGCGGAAGCTATAACGTGGTACAAGAAGTGGGACAAGGTACTCGATCCATCAAATTCTCCTTTCTATCGCTGGTTTATCGGGGGAGAGCTGAATACCTGTTATAACGCCCTTGACAGGCATGTTGAAGGCGGAAGGGCGGACCAGACAGCTCTGATTTATGACAGTCCCGTGACCAAAACGATCCAAAAATTCACTTACCGTGAACTGCTCGATCAGGTATCCCGTTTTGCAGGAGCATTGGAAAGCCTCGGGGTAACGAAAGGGGACACGGTCATCATCTATATGCCGATGATTCCACAGGCTGTTGTTGCGATGCTTGCCTGTGCCCGGCTCGGAGCAATCCATTCGGTAGTCTTCGGTGGATTTGCCCCTCATGAACTCGCTCTCAGGATCAATGACGCCAAACCTAAGGTGGTTGTCTCCGCTTCAGGAGCGGTTGAAGTGAAAAGGCTGATCGAATATAAATCATTGCTGAATAGGGCCATTGAACTTGCTCTTCATAAGCCGGAGAAATGCGTAATATTTCAAAGACCTATGGTGAAGGCTGAGCTCGTTCCTGACCGGGACCTGGATTGGGATGAGCTCATGGCCAAGGCGGAACCCGCTGCCTGTGTTCCGGTAAAGGCAACCGATCCCCTCTATATCCTTTACACTTCGGGCACCACCGGCAAACCAAAAGGGGTGGTGCGTGATAATGGAGGACATGCCGTTGCCCTGCGGTGGAGCCTCGAACATATTTATGATACAAAACCTGGGGAGGTATACTGGGCCGCTTCCGATGTCGGATGGGTTGTCGGTCACTCATATATTGTCTACGGGCCCCCTCCTGACGGGCTGTACTACTGTCCTTTACGAGGGGAAATCTGTAGGCACTCCTGACCCGGGAGCCTTCTGGAGAGTCATCTCCCAGCACAAGGTAAAGACCCTGTTCACAGCTCCAACGGCATTCCGTGCCATAAAGAAAGAAGACCCGCGGGGGGAATACATCAAACAATATGATCTGTCGGGATTCAGATATCTTTTCCTCGCCGGGGAGCGGTTGGACCCCGATACGTATCATTGGGCCCACAATCTTTTGCAGAAACCGGTAATCGACCACTGGTGGCAGACCGAAACAGGATGGCCGATCACCGCCAACAGTATGGGCATGGAGCATTTTCCCGTAAAGCCCGGGGCGTGCACCAAGCCGGTGCCGGGATATGATGTCCGGATAATCGACAGTCTCGGTAAAAGGCTGGGACCTAAAGAGGAGGGGCTTGTGGTTGTGAAACTCCCTCTGCCTCCCGGGACATTACCGACGCTCTGGAATGCCGATGAAAGATTTGTAGAAGCGTATATGAAGGTATTCCCGGGATATTACTTTACAAGCGATGGCGGCTATATGGATGAAGACGGATACGTCTATATTATGGGAAGGGTTGACGATGTTATCAATGTGGCCGGGCACAGACTTTCAACCGGAGCGATGGAGGAGGTCGTGGCGCAACACAAGGACATTGCTGAATGTGCGGTCATAGGCGTTCATGATTCCCTGAAGGGACAGCTTCCGCTAGGGCTTGTGGTCCTCAAGTCGGGAGTAGTCAGGGAGGAAGAAGATGTCAGGAAAGAGCTTGTCCAGATGATGAGAAACGAGATCGGTCCGATTGCCTGCTTTAAGGAAGCTGTGGTTGTGTCGAGACTTCCTAAAACTCGATCAGGCAAAATACTCAGAGGCACCATGCGGAAGATTGCCGATGGCGATCAATATGTAATGCCCTCGACAATCGATGACCCGTCAATCCTCGGTGAGATCGAAGAAGCCTTCAGCAAGATAGGATATGCAGGGAATAAGAAAGACTTAAAGATATGAGAGGATTTCGCATAGGTAACTTTGAGTTGTTCTGGCTGAACGGCGGGACGTTTGAACTCGACGGTGGGGCAATGTTCGGCGTCGTGCCCAAGGTGTTATGGCAAAAGAAATATACGCCTGATAGTGACAATTATGTTTTTTTGGTTGCCCGGCCCATTCTCATAAAGACATCCGATTCTTTGATACTCGTCGAAACAGGACTCGGGAACAAACTAACCGAAAAGCAGAAGAATATTTTCAGGACCAAAGAGGAGTGGAAGGTCATCGAAGACTTGGATAAGCTCTCTATAAAGAGACAGGATATCAATTTCGTGATCTTGACCCACTATGACTTTGACCATGCAGGCGGGGTAGTGATGCAAGACATGGACGGTCTGTTGACCCTTGCGTTTCCTAATGCACAACATGTCATTCAGGAGCAGGAATGGCACGATGTCCTGGATCCGAACATGAGGTCCATTCATACCTATTGGCCGAACAACATTAATATATTGAAAGAAAGCGGCAATGTAAGACTTGTAAACGGCGAAGAGGAAATCGTCAGAGGCATAAAGGTTATCCGGACCGGCGGGCATACGCGGGGCCATCAGGTCGTCAGCATAGAATCAGATGGTGAAGCGGCTTTGCATCTTGGAGATCTGCTCCCGACACATGCCCATTATAATCCACTTTGGGTCATGGCATATGATAACTTCCCCCTTGATACCATCAGGATGAAAAAGGAATGGGAACAGCAGGGAACAGAACAGAATGCCTGGTTCACCTTTTATCATGACCCGTTCATGCAGGCTTGCAGGTTCGATGAAAAGGGAAATGTGATAGAAAAAAAAGTTTCTTTGCCGTCGACGACTGTTGAAATGATTGACTGATGCTTGTGCGAATACCGGAGCGCACTCGACGGTCCCCGGAGTAAGCGGTTGAGAACAAAACCCAATTTATTACATAAAAAGGAAAGGAGAAGGCATGAAGCGCAAACGTTTCATATTGTTTCTCTGTATGGGCTTATTTTTATTGTCTTTGTCTGTTGTTCAGGCAGAGGCGAAAAAGCGGACGGTAATTTTTGACCAGGGGCATGGCCAGAAATTTGTCATCGAAAAGGAGGGCGACCTGCAGCTTTCCAGACTCTCAGGATTACTCAAGAAAGAAGGGTATGATGTAAAAGTGAACGCGGGACAGATGAATGATGCAACGCTGAATACCGCAGATGTCCTGCTTATCTCCGGAGCATTCCAGCCTTTTTCGCATGAAGAAATAAATGCAATTATCCGATTTTTAGAGCGAGGGGGAAAACTCTGTGTTATGCTGCATATCCCGCAACCGCTAACAGGATTAATGAACAGACTGAAGGTCTATGCATCAAACGGCGTGATTCAGGAACAGGAGAACACGATTAATAATGCACCAAAAGAATTTTTTATAACGAACATGGAAAAACATGAAATCACAAAGGGGCTGAAGAAAATCGGGGTTCACGGAGCATGGGCACTCATGACCGACAGCACTACCGCACGGATAATCGCCCGGACAGGCCCGAAGGCATGGATCGACCTGAACAGAGACGGGAAATTCAATGAAACCGATGCCCGGCAGTCATTCGGCGTTGTAATCGCAGGCACTCTCGGCAAGGGGAGATATGTTATCTTTGGGGACGACGCGATCTTTCAAAACAAGTTCCTCGATCAGGAGAATATGCCCCTCGGAAAAAATTTGGCAGATTGGATGAAGTGATTTCCGTCGAATGTCCCGACACCGTGCCTATTTTTGAGGGCTGCACCTGCCAAGAAACGCGCATCAAGGACTTGTCAGGGCACCTCATCGATTGGGGTGTACGCCCTTCTTGGCACATCTATCATGCAAATACTTATCCCTATGTATCATGAAATCCCTGTATATCCGGTAATGCTCTGTTTCTTCATATGCTATCTGCCTGATCGGCGTATCATCGAAACTGTAAATTTCTGCATCGGGACATGAAGAAATGATTGGGGAATGTGTTGCAATAATAAACTGGGCATGGCCGGCCTGACTCATAGCTTTGATCAGTTCCAGCAGTTTTAGCTGACTTTTCGGTGATAAAGCCATCTCCGGTTCATCCATCAGATAAAGCCCTTTGATTTTGTAACGGGCACCGAAATAAGACAGGATGGATTGACCGTGAGATTGCGTCAAGAGCGATTTGCCGCCGAAATAATCGAGTACCTCAGGGCCAACAGCCGCCCACTCATCGACTATCTGAGCAAAATCCTGAAATGTCTGCGAAGAAAATATGGACCCGGGCACGGCTCCGTTTGCCCATTCGATATCGACGGCTTCGTACAGTTTCTCTTCATAGGGATTGCTTTCAATCCGCCTTCTTTCATTGTATCTCCAGACGTGAATATCGCACCTGTGGCAGATACCCCTCAGAAGGGTCGATTTCCCTGTTCCGTTTTCTCCGAGAAAGAAGGTCACAGGAGAGTGAAATTCTATCTTTTCGGCCTGCTGGAAGATGGGCAGATTAAAAGGATACCGATCCTTTACCGGATATTTCGTCGGATCAAGTTTAACGCTCTTCAAGTGCATTATCTCTTTTTCTTCCCCCATTTCCTTTTTTTAAATACGTCATATAATATTCTATCAGTTAAATGTTGCGAAAGCGCTTGGAAAAAATATCCTGAAGATTTTAGAAGCCTTGTAACCTTCTTAACGAAGAGAATTATCCAGAACCGTCTTAGCAGGAATCTTTTTGCAACCACAAGGCCAACTGAATTGAAATCAAAAGGAAACCCGAAAATTGAAAAAGACCGCTGGTCGCAAATAGATGTTTCTTCCTGATCGCTTCTTCAAGCGCCTCGGTGCAGAAGGAAACGTCCAACGTGTTTGATAGCCGCCACGCCAGCACCCGGCGGCTTGCCCAGTCCATGATCGCCACGAGGTAGCAGAACCCCTTGGCCATTGGTAGTAGAGTAAGAGACGGGGCGTAGTTGAACTATTTCCCCGCCTCTCCTCTCCGAACTGTACATGCACCTTTCAGCGCATACAGCTCTCCATTTAAGCGTTGCTCAGAGCAAAGGTCACGTCAGCGTAAAAAGATTCATACACATTCCGCTTTTCATCGGCGTTGAACATGTAAGGATTCTTCGATGGATTACACCATGGATTACACCATAGAAATTGACACTTGCGGCTAGACACTAATCTCTCAAGCGATACACCGCATTGCCTACCCATACCATTTCGGCCATAAAGAATCCACGTCTTGGCCTTGCCAGGCACTGATCTGCACCATTGACGAAACAAATGTTTCAGTGGGGTCTTGTACTTTCTGGCCAACCAGTATCCCAGTTTCCAGAAGATGATTCTATCCAGAGTGTTGTACGTGGTTGCGGTATAGTCGGCAAATTGGTAGAAGTGAGCCCAACCTACAACTTTCCTGTTGATGCTCTCTACCAGATCAATTTTATTTACACTGTAATTGCCACTCAGTTCTTTCACCAGCCTGTGGATGAAGCCTTTGGATTTCTCCTTTGGTATCGTAGTCACCGGTCGCATGGTGCCACGTGGTCCTCGTTTCCTAATAATGCGGTGTCCCAGAAAGACAAACCCGTCGTTGACGTGGGTAATACGGGTTTTCTCCATATTCAGCGTTAGTTTGAGCCTGTCTTCCAGAAACGACCTGCATTCCTGTCGCAGTGCTTCTGCATGTGCTTTGTTGCCCTTTACGAGCACAACAAAATCATCGGCGTAACGGCAGTAGGCAACAGCCGGCTTCCACTGCCGTTGTTCTGTTTCAGCAATTTTCCGCTTCCTCAGGATGCCGAAGTTCCATGCCCAGCGGTCTTTTCGTGCTTTCTTGTTCAGGTATTTGGCTTCCAACCACCGATCAAACTCATGAAGCATGATGTTTGACAGCAAAGGTGAGATGACCCCACCTTGTGGAACACCTTCGCTTGATGCCCGAAATAGTCCGCGGTCAATGGCGCCTGCTTTGATAAAACGCCACAACAAGCAAAGAAAACGTTGATCGCAAATGCGTTTGCGAACGGAATATGTCAATGACTTTGAGACACTCCCCGTCGGAATTTAGTGTATCACCTTCTGACTATCAGCATCCATTTTTAGCTTATTGATCCAAGCTGCCTCCGGTAATTCAGGAGGTGTCGGGATCATTTTAACGAACCTCTCCGGATGTGTCTCGTATGCGTTTCTTAGCACCTCAGCGCGGGCTTGCCGTATATCCCCTGCAAGCCCATAATGGACAGCCTCGGGTGTAAGCAGACCAATTGATGTATGCCGGTGTTCCTTGTTATACCAGTTAAAGAATGGACGACAGAATGACCGCGAGTCCTCTATACATCCGAAGCGATCTGGGAAATCCGGCCTGTACTTGAGGGTCTTGAACTGAGCCTCTGAGTAAGGATTATCATCACTCGTATGCGGCCTGCTGTGAGTTTTGGTTACCCCCAGATCGGCAAGGAGGAATGCTACCGGCTTGGACTTCATGGATGATCCCCGGTCTGCATGAATGGTGAGTTGCCCCCGTACGATATTCTGTACAGCGCAGGTCTCCTGAATTAATCTCGACGCAAGGGCCGCGGACTCATGGCCTGCAACCATCCAGCCCACTACGTAGCGACTGAAAATGTCGAGGATCACGTAAAGGTAGAAGTACGACCACTTCACAGGTCCGAGCATTTTCGTTATGTCCCATGACCACACCTGATTTGGTCCCGTAGCTATGAGTTCGGGCTTCTGGTACGTCGGGTGCATAAGTTGATTCCTACGTTCCTTTACCTCTCCGTGGTCTTCCAGGATACGATACATAGTGCGTATGGAGCAATAATATATCCCCTCGTCCAGAAGTGTTGCATAGACCTCGTGGGGGGCCTTGTCCGCGAAACGATCTGAATGAAGCACATTGAGCACCGTCTGGCGTTCCTCATGGCAAAGGGTGCGTGGCGGGCTGGGCCGCTTATGCGGCATCTCCGCCGGCTCATCTTGCCATGCCAGCGCACGGTAGAAGGCGGACCGGGGGATGTCAAACGCCTCACAGGCAGGCTTGAACCCTACTGCTACGGAAATAGAGCAAGCCTCTTCCATCAGTCTTTTTCTCCCTCCTCTCCAGCCATCGGTATTCCCAGTATCTCCGATATTTTTTTTTGAGCATTGATGATTATCTCTGCCCGCTTAAGACGATTTGTCAATCGCTCGTTTTCCCTGCGCAACTTCTCGTTGTCGACCTGTAACGGATTCCGTACTGCTTCCTTCCGACCCCGTTTCTTCGGCGTTAAGCCTGCAAGCGTCCCTTTCTCCCTTTGTAGACGCCACGTGTTAAGGTTTGATGAATACAGTCCTTCACGTCTAAGAAGCGCTCCAAGGCCTCCCGACTTCTGACAGGCATCGGCCAATGTAAGAATGCGCAGCTTGTATTCGGCTGTGAAACGACGCCGCTCAGGCTTCTCCAATACTTCCGGGTTCGGCGAAACAGCCGATAAGGTACTGGGTCTACCCGATGTCGGAGAGATCCCACCCGAGGAGGATCCTATTGTCATTTCTCCTCCCTTTACGTCAACTACTCCTGCTTCTTTTACTGCTCTCATCTTTTTCTTCCTCTCCCCGCCAATCTACTCTAATTTAGCACTGGGGGAGTGTCTCACTAATATTGACACAGAGGGAGACATCAAAGTGTTCGGCAAGAACCATAGCAAATTCATGAGACTGCTCAACTATTTCTCCGATATTTTTTGCCGTTAGATTAACCATGTATTTTAATTTTGAAATTAACTCAACTTCAGATTCTTCAGGTATCCTCACATCGGGATCTCCGGAAGATATCTTCTTTAAAGCCTCGAAGACCTCGAATAAGCTTATCGCCAGTTCCATACTGACTCTTTCCAGTTCTTTGTCAGTCTCTTTAGCGATCTTCCTGAAATCTCTGAATTGTTTATTGGTAAACTTAAGAGACTCTTCCAGTTCAACAATTCGCCGGCGTAACTCGATTAGCTCACTTATTAGCTGTCCTTTTGTCTTGTCTTCGTTTTTCATAATGGGTATTTCCTAAAACAAGAAAAATTCAATTATCAATTATTTGTCGACTACCAATTACTAATATGCATAAGTATAGCAGCTTTTATTTTTGTTTGTTACGGGCGGGAAGTGGCGGTGGCAGCCTTTTTCCGAGCGCGAGGAATAGTTGAAAGAGTGCCCGCCAAGAATTGGGCTTCGCATGGGAAATCCCTGTTTATTAACACCGTGATCAGCCACCAACCGATAGCCGGTCTTGGCCATTATTCTATTCCAGTCCTGATAAAAACTTCTTCGGCTGCGAAAACCGCCTGCTGACATAGGCTTGCGCTAAGTTCGAAAATGTGTAAAAATATGTGTAAATGACTGTGTAGGAGGATATGCTGTGGCAACAAATCTTGCGATAGACGAAAAACTTTTGGCAGAAGCCGTGAAGGTGGGAGGGCTTAAGACAAAGAAAAGCGCGGTCAACGAGGCACTAAAAGAATTCATCGAGCGGAGAAAGCGAAAAGATATCCTGAAGATGTTCGGAAGTGTCGAGATGGAGCCTTCATACGAGTACAAGGCATCGAGACGCTTACGATGAAGATCCTCGTTGATACCTCGGTCTGGTCGCTTGCACTCAGAAGGAAGGACGGTTCCGCGAACAGGGAGGCGGATGCGCTGCGAAAACTCATTGAGTATGGGGAGGACATTTATCTTATCGGCATCATTCTGCAGGAGGTGCTTCAGGGGATCAAACGACCGGCCGATTTCCAGGCGCTCAGGAAATACTTCGAACCCTTTCCCCTCATCGAGCTGTCGAGGGACGACTATATCAAGGCGGCTGTCCTGAAAAACAGTTTGATGAGAAAGGGGATCCAGGCCAGTACGGTTGATGCCCTGATTGCATCAGCCGCCATTACCCACGATTGTGTTCTTTTCACTACTGATAGAGACTTCCTTCACATAGCAAGGCATGCAAAACTGAGGTTGCTGAAATAGAAAACAAAGTCCGAAAACCAAACAGAAAAAACCGGGGGATTAAGATTCCAGAAGCTCAAAGACTCTGTTCACTGCATCGGCTGCGTTTTCAGCGGCAATAACGCCCTTTATGTCCCATGTCTTAATTCCCACGACGGGTTTTCCCATCTGTAGGGCAAAGGCGATTTCCGAGAGCGTGCCGTATTCGCCCCCGACCGCTATAAGGGCGTCCGCGCAGCGGGCTATAATCACATTTCTTCCGATACCCAATCCGGTAGCTACGGGAATATCTATGTATCCATTCGCTTTTTTCGGATCATTTTCGGGAAGGATTCCGACGGTTGTCCCGTCTTCCGATTTCGCCCCTTTGGAAGCGGCTTCCATGACCCCGCCGAGGCCGCCGCAGACGAGGGTTGCTCCCCTTTGAGCGATTAACCCGCCGATCTCTTCAGCTTCTTTGAGAAGAGATTTTTCGGTTTTCCTTCCGCCTATGACGGCGATTATCTTTTTCACATCAAAATCTGTTAACCCCAAGGAAAATTTAGAAATAATGTGCAGATGTCAAAGTTTTGTAAAGCTTTTGAGGTATGTCTGTCCGTTCATTTTATTCCTGCATGAACCTTCATCCTTTTACCCTGAAAGGTATCTCTGACCTCCAGCCTTTTCTCGATATCCCGCAAAATCTCCTGTCTGCTTTTACCCCATTGCGGCGCGATCAGAATGCTATCAGGGGCTGTGGCAAATAACCTCTGGAGAACGATACGGGGAGAAAGGCTTTCAATAAAATCGGCAACAAATTCAAGGTATTCATCGTACTCAAAAACATGAAAGGGGTTCTCCTTATACATAAGTTCCAATGGTGTATCTTTGATCACCTGGAGCTGGTGTATCTTGAGAAAATCGATCGGCAGATGCGAAAGCTCATCCGCCATCGAGAGCGTTTCCTCTCTTGTCTCTGTCGGGAAACCTACAATAATATGCGCTCCTATCAATATCCCCCTGTTCCTGGTCAAATCGAGGGCCTTCTTAAATGTGGCATAATTATGCCCGCGGTTTATGAACTCAAGGGATCTGTCATACATCGACTGCATGCCATACTCGACAAGAATAAAATGCTTCTCGGCCAGGGATTCGAGGAGCGCAATCTTTTCTTCATCCACAGTATCCGGCCTTGTGCCGATAGCGAGCCCTATGACAGAAGGTTCGGATAAAGCATTTTTGTAGAGATACTCCAATTCATGGACAGGGGCATAGGTGTTTGTATAGGGCTGAAAGTAGACGAGAAACTTATTCGCCTTATATCTCCCTTTAATGTATTCAATACCGTTCTTTATCTGTTCACTTACCGATAGAGTCGGCCTGCAGGAATTCGGCCTGAAGCTGTCGTTGTTGCAGTAAATACAGCCGGAAGTCCCGACGGTTCCGTCCCTGTTAGGGCAGGTGAAACCCGCGTCAACATTCACTTTATAAACGGTTATGCCGAATCGTTTCTTGATATACGGGCCAAAAGAGTTATATCGCCTTTCCATAACTCCATTATTTCGCTTTAATCCCGGATATGTCAAATGGCGGGCCCATTCACTTAAACATTCTCCGGCTCGGAAGAATAATATCCTTTCAGTTTTTGGGCATATTCCCGGAGCTGCCTGTTCACCCGGTGATTCACCGTCCCTTCGGGATAAGTGCCATCCGCTTGTCTTTCTCCTGCAGGCACGCCGGTCAGAACCTCAATGCCCTGATCAATCGTCTTCACCGCATAAATATGGAATAGGCCATCCCGTACCGCTTTTATAAGATCCTCCCGCAACATCAGATTCCTGATGTTTTGATAGGGGATCATAACCGCCTGCTCACCCGTCAATCCCTTGGCTTTGCAGACATCGAAAAAACCCTCAATCTTTTGATTGGCCCCGCCGATCGGCTGGACCTCTCCTTTCTGGTTCACGGAGCCGGTGACGGCTATATTTTGTTTTATCGGAAGATCGGCAAGGCTTGATAATACCGCATAGAGCTCTGTTGAAGAAGCGCTGTCCCCTTCCACCCCTGAATAGGACTGTTCAAAGCAGATACTCGCTGAAAGGGATAAAGGTTTGTCCTGGGCATATTTCGATCCCAAATACCCTGACAGGATAAGGACACCCTTGTCATGGATGCGTCCGCTCAACTGGGATTCTCTTTCAATATTGATTACACCCCGCCTCCCAAGGAACGTTTTGGCGGTGATGCGGTTAGGCCGTCCGAAGCTGAAAATCCCGAGATCATATACTGCCAATCCATTAAGCTGTCCTATAACCTCTCCCTCGACATCGACCATTATGGTCCCTTCCCTGATCATCTCCCGGATGCGCTCGGCTACGAGGTCAAGGCGATGAATCTTTTCTTTCATGGCTTTCTCGATATGTTCTCCTGTTATCATCTGGCTATTCGATTCCCTCGCCCAGTAGTCGGCTTCGATGAGCAAGTCTTTCAACGGACCGAATCTGGCAGAGAGTTTTTCCTGATCGCCGGCCGCTCTGGCCGCATATTCTATGACTTTGGCAACTCCCGTGCGATCAAAGGGCAAGAGCTTTTCTTCATCACAGCAGCTGCGAATATAACAGGCATAAGACTTCATGTTCTCGTCGGAACGCTGCATCTGATAATCGAAGTCCGCTTTAACTTTGAACATCTCCCAGAATTCTTCGTCATACATAGTCAAAAGTTCATAGACAGTATCTTCACCCATCACAATAATTTTGAACTCTATAGGCATGGGCTGGATTCTCATTCCCTGGGGAGCAATGAAACCGAACTGCTCCCAGGGGTCTTCAACTCTGACCTCTCTGGTCTTAATAACCCTCTTCAGCCCCTCCCACACACCCGGATTAAGCAAGACGTCACGGATGTTCAGTATCAGATAGCCACCGTTGGCTGATTGGACCGCTCCCGCTTTGATCATGGTATGGTCACTTGTATACGTCCCCATCATCGCCTTTCTTTCGATTTTCCCGAACATGTTGAACCAATTGGGATTCGGCTCGATAATGATAGGAGGACCGCTGACCGAACTGTTATCGACAAAGACATTGACCTTATAAGCCATGAACTGGTCCGTTTGCGTAAGCGAAGGAGGGGCGGGAACCTGCTGGGGCGTCGGCGCCTGCATGAACAATTCCAGCTTAGCAAGGGTATATTCCCTCACTTCTTTCAGAAAACTGATGACTTCCGGATACTCGGCATACCTCTTGAACAGCTCTTCAAAAGGGCGTGCTATGGCGAATTCCCCGGCTTTGAGGTCGATCTCTTTCACCTTTTCGCCTACTTCTTTTTCCAGCTCTCGAAGGCGTGAATAGGTGTCTTCGACTTTCCGCATCATCTCGATACGTTTTCCCTCGATCTCTTCTCTTTCGGACTCGGGCAGAGTCAGAAATTCCTCCCTCGATAAAGGTTTCCCATCACGCAAAGGAACGACAGCGGCGCCCATCGGCGAGAGTTGGACCATCAGGCTTTTTTCAGCGGCTTCCTTATCCAGGGCGTCCAGCGAATCCTGGTACCTTCTCTGATGCCCTTCCATAATTTCCTGTTTTCTTTTGTTATACTCTTCACTGCCGAGTGTCTTCGGTATTTCTTCTCTGAGTGTTTTCAACAGCTCATCTATATGATTGCTGAAAGACCTTCCGAGTCCCTGGGGCAGGTTAAGGATACGGGGCTGGTCGGGAACAGAAAAGTTGTAAACATAACACCAATCATGAATCTCATATTTTATGCCTTTGGCTTCTCTTTCTTTGATGAATCTCTGTAAGCGGCTCTTAATAGTCGCCGCCTTTCCCGTTCCCGAAAGGCCGGTCAGAAAAAGGTTATAGCCTGCTCTCCCGACCGCAAGGCCGAAATTGATGGAATCAATGGCTCTTTGCTGTCCGATAAATTCCTTCAGCGGCTCAACATCTGTGGTGCACGCAAACTGGAACATATCCTCGGGACAGATCCAGCGAAGCTTTTCCAGGGGAATCGCATATTTTTCAGGATCAATAAATTTAGTCATAATCACTCCTTATATGGGTTAAGCTAATTATATCACTTAAAATTCTATTTATTGAGATGGTTTTCGACTTTTTTTGATAAAATCTAATATGAATTATCTGCCTGATAGTAAGAAACCTTTATGAGAGCCATAAGGAGTGAAAGAGCGAAGTGCGTGCAACCGGGGAAAAAGGCATCATGGGAAATGAAGGTCAACTCAGCGATAGCTGAATTATCGAGAAGTCTTTTATCCGGCGCCTCGATCAAAGATATTTCATCATTGGTACTCAGACACGCGAAAAGTCTCACGAACAGCGAGTTCGGTTTTGTCGGGTATATAGATACAAGTACCGGCTATCTCATTGTTCCCACCTTTATCGGAGATGTCTGGGGGATTTGCCGGATCAAAGACAAGTCCTTTGTTTTTAAGGATTTTAAAGGGCTGTGGGGTTGGGTGTTAAATAACAGGAAACCCCTGCTTTCCAATAAACCGTCAAGCGACCCGCGGTCATCGGGAACTCCGCCCGGTCATCTGCCGATTCACCGGTTTCTTTCAGTCCCCTCCCTGGTTCAAGGTCAACTCGTCGGGCTGATTTCGCTGGCCAATTCCGATAGAAATTATACAAAAAAAGATCTTGCCCTGGTTGATCAACTCGCCTCGATTTTTGCCGATGCCATTCACCGTACCCGGACTGAAAAGGCCCTGAAGAAATCCGAGGACTTATACAGAACGATCTTTGAAACCACCGGGACCGCAACAATTATCGTTGAAGAAGACATGGCCATATCGATGGTTAATATGGAGTCCGAGAAACTCTTCGGATATTCAGAGGAAGAGATAGTGGGCATAAAAAAATGGGACGATTTTATCGCGGGGGAAGATCTGGACAGATTGAGGGAATATCATTGTCTGAGAAGAATTAATCCTGATGCCGTCCCAAAAACCTATGAAACAAGGGTAATCGACAGGCAGGGTAACGTGAAAGATGTCTCCATAACCGCTGCCCTCATTCCGGCTACGAAAAAGAGCATAATATCTATTCTGGATATTACAAAACACAAACAGGCGGAGAAGGCGCTGCGGGAAAGTGAGGAACGCTATCGTACTTTGATAGAAACCTCTCCCGATGCTATCGTACTGATGGATTTGAATACAAATATACTTATGGTCAACCAATCGGCTTTAAAATTATTCGGCTTTGAAAGTGCGGATGAAATAAGCGGCAGAAACGGACTGGATTTTGTTTCTTTCGGAGACCTGGGGAAAACCCTATCGGACATACGGCAATTGCTGGAAACCGGCACACAGAAAATAGTTGAATATTCTTTAAAAAAAATGGACGGCGCCCTCTTCCCCTGCGAGCTGAAAGGCGGATTGATCAAGGATGCGGAGGGAAATCCTAAAGCCATTATAACGGTGGTGAGGGATGTCACCGAGCGAAAGCGGGCAGAGGAAGCCCTGCGCAAGAGCGAAGAGAAATACCGGACGCTTATCGAGAATATAAATATCGGAATATATAGAAACACCGGCGGGCCTCACGGGTATTTCCTCCAGGCTAATCCCACTATGGTCAAAATGTTCGGTTATGATTCGAATGAGGAGTTCATGAAGATTCCGACATATGAGCTTTATCAGGATCCTGAAGAGAGAAAACGATTTGTCGAAAAAATACAAAAACAGGGCTTTGTTAAAGATGAGAAACTTGAACTCCGGAAAAAAGACGGCACATGTATATGGGGTTCAGTGACAGCGAAGGTGCAGTATGACGAAAACGGCGGTATTAAATGGATTGACGGGGTTATTGAAGATATTACGGAGAGGAAACGGGCTGAAGATGCGCTGTTTGAGAGCGAAGGGAGGCTTCGCTCTTTTTTTAATTCTGTAACGGACTCCATCTATGTATTGGACAAGAATGGAACAATTATTCAACTTAATATTGCAGTGGTTAATACATTGGGATATACGGATGACGAACTGCTCGGTTCAGATATCGCCGCATTCTTTACTCCGGCTTCACAGGAGATCTGGCGCGAAGAATTCCCTGCCCTTTTTAAGCAGAAGTTTGTCAAGTTTATCCGGCTGGAAACAGATATTGTGCGCAAGGACGGTTCGGTTATTAATGTTGATTGTACTGCTTCAGCTGTCTGCAATGAGCAAGGTGACGTCGTTAATATCGTTGTTTTACAAAAAGACATAACCAAACGCAAGCGGGCCGAGGAGAGACTGGTACAAAGCCTTGAAGCCCTGCAGTCGGTGTACAATATTGCGACAACCATGCGCGGTTCATATGAAGCGGTGTGCGATCAGGTGGTGTACAACCTGTCAAAACTTCTGAAGGTCTCTTATGTCTCGGTCCAGCATATTGAAGAAGACCGGGTGAGGATGATATCGAGGATAACGGATGGAACGTTTAGCCATCACGAATTAACTCCACTGGAATATTCCCCCTGTGCGATCGTAATTGAAAAGAAGGAGCCCTGTCAGATGAGGGGCCCGCTTCAGCAACTTTTTCCTGATCACGAAATCATCTCATCGCATAATTTCAAAACCCATGTCGGTGTTCCGATAAAGACCATCGGCGGGAAAATAGCCGGATTTATCTGTGCAATGGACTATGCCGACCGGACATTCACGGAGGATGAAATCCGGCTAATCGAAATTTTTGCTAGGTATGTGGCGTATGAGTTTGAACGGGACATCATGGAGGTACAGCTGCGACAATTTGACAAAATGAAGCTGTTGGGTCAAATGGCTGCCGGTGTGGCCCATGAGGTGCGTAACCCGCTGAATGCCATATTGGCAATAACTGAGGCCCTTTTCCAGGATATTGGAGACAACCCTGAGTATAAGCCTTTTCTGGATCATATCCGGACGCAGGTGGACCGTCTGTCGCAATTGATGGGGGATCTGTTGGATCTGGGGAAACCGATTGGGCCGTCCAGCCTGCATAGGGAGTTCTTACCGGCGATATGTACAGCAGCGGTGGATTTATGGAAACAGACACCCATATCGCAGAGCCACAAAGTGCGATTAATCTTACCTGCGGGGCAGGATTATATGAGTGTAATGGCAGACAGTTCGAAGCTTCAACAGGTATTTCTGAACCTATTGGAGAATGCAGCCCAGCACAGCCCTGAGGGGAGCGAAATCCGTTTTGTGATCTCGACGCCGAAGAAGACAACCGCCCGGATCTGTGTCATTGATCAGGGCACAGGTGTCCCCCCTGAAAACCTCCAGAGGGTATTTGAGCCGTTTTTTACGACGAGGAAGAGAGGGAATGGTTTGGGGTTAAGTATCGTCAAGAACATTATTCAGGCACTCGGCGGGGACGTGATAATCAGAAATAACGAAATCCCACCAGGATGCATTGTTGAAATTGTTATGCCGATTGTTTGTGAAGGGCAATCATGAACCCAAAGATCCTCTTAATTGAAGATGAAGAAGGGTCCAGGTTCGGATTCATGAAATATTTGTCAAAAGCGGGGTATTCTGTTCAGGAAGCTGCCTGTCTGTCCGAAGCAAGGCACGCTGTCTCATCGCAGCGTTTTGATGCGGTCCTGCTCGATCTCAATCTTCCGGATGGGAATGGCCTGGACTGGATAATAGAGTTAAGAGAAAATTATCAAGATGTCCCTATTATTGTCATTACAGGCCATGGGGATGTCCCCGTGGCTGTTGAAGCCATGCGCAGGGGAGCAGATAATTTTTTGACCAAGCCGGTCAACATGGAAGATCTGGAAGTTTTTCTGAGAAAAAGCCTTGAGCTCGGGACCCTCAGGCGAAGATGTCTTGCAAACGAGCGGCTTGAAAGAAAAGACAGCATCTATTTCGGCAAAAGCGATGCCATAAAAAAAGTGATTAACCTCGCATCTCTTGCAGCAAAAACCGATTCCTCTGTTCTCCTTTTGGGCGAGACAGGCACCGGCAAGGGTGTTCTTGCACGATGGCTCCATGATAACAGTTCCCGCAGTTCTGCGCCGTTTGTAGATGTGAATTGTTCGAATCTCAAAGGTGACTTGCTTGCCAGTGAACTTTTCGGTCATGCAAAAGGCTCGTTCACAAATGCTGTACAGGACAGGCAAGGGCTCATAGAAGTTGCGGACGGGGGGACGCTCTTTCTCGATGAGATAAGTGATATGGACTCCGGTGTTCAAGCGCAGTTTCTTAAGGTCATTGAAGATAGACAGTACCGGAGACTCGGTGAGGTCAAGGTCCGCAGGAGTGAATTCAGACTTATTTGCTCTACAAACCGGGACCTTCTGGAAGAAACACATAAGGGTAGTTTCCGCAAGGACCTTTATTTCCGTATCAACGTGCTTTTGATTGTCATCCCTCCCCTCCGTGAACGGCCTGAAGACATACCCGGCCTGGTCCTCAGCATTTTCAGGAATCTGGGGTTTTCCAGCTTGGGAATATCCCCGCAAATAATGAAAGTGCTCCGGGAATATTCATGGCCGGGGAATATTCGTGAACTGAGAAATGTACTGGAAAGAGCCATCCTGCTTGCACGCGGGCAGCCGTTGGCGCCTGATCATTTTTCCAGTCTGGACTCTTCTCATATTTTACTCAATCAAAAAAGAAGCCTGAAAGATCTTGCAGATATCGAATATGATCATGTCCGAACGGTTTTGAAGCGCTTCGGCGGGGATACAAAGAAGGCTGCAGAGGCATTGAATATTTCAAGAGCCACGCTGTACAGAAAACTGAAGAAATCCAAGAGCGATTAGTAGACTTTTCTGTGATTGTCCCGGTCCAGACCTCCCGGCACATTTTCCCAAAGATTCTCATTCTTGAGACTCATTTGCAGAAATGAGAATTCCCCGATTAGATCCCACGTTGAAACCAGCTGTTTTTCTTGCATTGTTCAGATTTCTTGTCTGTGGCATTCCTTTTGCAGTTACGGGGCGAAGCAGGGAGTTTGCTCTGCGGTATATGTTAAGGAGAATGAATGCACAATCATTTGCTTCTGGTTGATGATGAACCGGCCATTCTGATGGCTTTCAAGAAACTTCTGCAAAACTCTGAGATCTCTGTGGATACGGCAGAAAATATTGAATATGCCAAGGAACTCCTGGATGAACGAGCTTATGATGCAGTAATTGCGGACCTGAGGCTTTCCGGATTCGCTGGAGAAGAGGGGTTGGAGATTATTCGTTATGTGAAGGAACGCCATCCTGAAACCCAGATAATCTTAATAACGGCATACGGAAATCAGGACGTCATGAAGAATGCCTACAATTTAGGGGCGGCCTTCTATTTTGAAAAGCCTGTTTCTGCCAATATCATAAAAAAAGCATTGAACAGTTTAGGGGTAGTTACAAACGCGTCACGGGTATAAATAATCATACAAGGGGTGAGGGGTGGAGAGATGAGATACGGGAAAAACAGCATCAACGGTGAAATGCATTCCGAGGTTTATAGTTTTGTATTTGAAACGGCTTCGAAAATTTCGGAAGAAATAACCAGGGCATCGAAAGGATTTCCGAAAGAGAAGATTTATCTTGCCGCTCTGGCCTGCAGACATTCCCAACTTGTTTGTATCAATCTCGAAGAGGCCTGGCGCATGAAAGAACACAGGACGATTTTCCTCGATAAATTATCAGATGCAGCGCAGGCAGCCTCGAAAACGCAAGACGTTTTGAAATTTGCCTCAAAATATAATTATATCGAGGGGGAAATCTATAAAAGGATAGATGTCAAGTACGAAAACATGTTTGAAGATATATTTGAAATGCTCTGCGATGGAAACAAAATGGTGGAACAACCTGAGAGTGATGGTAAGGCAGGGTCCGCGTATGGAGTAGTCGTCTCCGCCGCATAGTCTTTTCCCGGTTTCATGACGAGTGCGTTGGTTGCGTTTTAAACTTGTTCGCTGTAATAGAGAACCGGACGATAAACTCCTTTAGCCGAAATTCTCTCTTATTTTTCTTGTGGTTCCCAATGACTTTTTCTTCTTTTCTTTGATATACTGTTGTCTATCAAATGGATTTTTTCTTATAAGTTAAATATTTATCGCAATACCTTGAAAGATGGGATATATCTCTGAGGAAGAACTTCTCATAATCGCAGAGAAAATCAAACTCCTTGTGCTCGATGTTGACGGGGTACTCACGGATGGCGGGATCATACTCGACGGCGGCGACAACGAGTTCAAATCATTTCATGTCCGGGACGGGCACGGGATAAGAATGCTTATGAGGGCCGGCATCAATGTAGCTCTCATTACAGGGAGGCATTCAAAGGTCGTCGAGAGAAGGGCGAAGGAACTCGGTATCAACGAGATATTCCAGAAATGCCATGACAAGACAATAGCCTACAGGGAGCTTGCCGATAAATATTCCCTCCAGGACCATGAGATAGCCTATGTCGGTGATGACGTTGTTGATATTTCCGTTCTTAAAATGTGCGGATTTCCGGTGGCTGTTTCCGATGCCGAGGATGAGGTAAAGTCTTCCGTCCGAATGATCACAAAGAAGGGCGGAGGAAAAGGGGCGGTGAGAGAGGTATGCAACTTTCTCCTCAGAGCGAAGGGGCTATGGGAGGGTATGGTTGATGGGTACTCTGAGACTTAACCTGCCGACGGTGCTCACGCTGAGCAGAATTGTCCTCATTCCGGTTTTTGTCTTCACGGTTTATCTGCATCCTGTTTTCGGCGCCTTTATCTTCACCATCGCCTCTCTAACGGATTTTCTCGACGGTTATCTCGCAAGGCGTTCGGGTCAGATTACAAAGTTTGGTATTATACTCGATCCGATTGCCGACAAATTTCTCGTAATATCTGCGCTGATCGTGCTCGTTGATATGGAGAGACTGGCGGCATGGATTGCGATTGTCATCATCGTGAGAGAATTCCTTGTGACAGGTTTGAGGGTGGTCGCCCTTTCAAAGGATATCGTGATTCAGGCCGAGATCGGCGGAAAGATAAAGACCACTCTTCAGATAATCGCTATCCTCTGTCTCATACTGAAGAGCAGGTTTTTCTTTATCGACCTGTACGATATCGGGATCGTGCTTATGTGGGCTTCTCTCCTGTTGTCTATTATCTCCGGAATCCAGTACACCATCTCATTCGGAAGAAAGATTTGAAGCACATATATGACTAAGAATATTGTATTGCTTGTTCTCTCATTTGTTGTCGGCTCGATCCCCTTTGGTATAATAGTAGCAAAAACCAAGGGGGTCGATCTCAGGAGCGTCGGAAGCGGGAACATAGGCGCAACCAATGTGTTGAGGTCGGTCGGAAAATGGCCTGCTGTCTTAACCGTTCTCGGAGATATATTGAAAGGCACCCTGGCAGTTGCGGCAGGAAGGCATTTCGGGGTCGGGCCTCTCTACGAAGGTCTTATCGGGATTTCGGCGATCCTGGGACATATTTTTTCGTTATTCCTTGGATTTAAGGGAGGTAAGGGTGTTGCCACGAGCCTCGGGGTGCTCGTTATATATACGCCGAAGGTGGCGTTTTTCACATTTGTCATATGGGTGATGATCGTCTTCTTCACAAAATATTCTTCGATGGCGGCGATCGTGTCGTTCGGATTGTTGCCGATAAATGTTATTCTTTTTGATTATGATAAGACGAAATTATTTATAACCATTCTTATTTCACTCTTTATCTTAATGCGGCATAAGGACAATATTCAGAGACTTATGAAAGGCACCGAAAAAAAGATAGGACAGGGAGGATGAAAAGATCTGTGTTCCCGTTCTTGTTGTTTCTCTTGCTCACTCCTGCCTGGTCCTCGGGAACGGGTTTGTATGAAGAGCAGCTTAACAGAGGTATCATTAATTCGGAACCGTACTCATACCTGCTCATCAAGGAAGCGAAGACAAATAAAACGAACGCAGAAAATCTTCTTCAAGAAGCAGTTAGGTATTCGCCCGATCTTCCCGCCGCCTACTTTGAACTGTCAAAAAACAGCTTTAAGTTCACCGCCGAAGGAATATTCGAGGCCGTAGATTACATGCTCCAGGGGATCGCCGCATATAAGCGGAATTTCTGGTGGTCCTCTATGATGATCGCTTCATTGTTCATGAGCACAATCCTCTCTTTTATCATCTCGGTTCTCATTATTATCATGATAAGACTCCCCGAGGATATTCCTCTGTTCTCTCATGATATTAAAGAAGAAAAGTCCAATATATTTCTCCTTTTGGTGCTTGTGCTTGCGGTATTCGGGCCGCTTTACCTTCTCGGAGCCTTACTCATTCTCATAAGCCTTTATCAGAAAAGATTCCTGGATAAGTTCATCATCTATCTCTATGTCCTCTTCCTGCTTATTTCACCGTGGGTATTTCATACGGTTTCCATAATTTTCAATGCCCCCGCTTCCGCTGAATTAAAGGCTGTTGTTCAGGTCAATGAATCAAAGGACGGCAGATATGCACTTTCCCTCTTGAAAGGCAGCAATAACCCTGTGGAACTCTTCTCCTATGCTCTTGCCCTGAAGCGTGAGGGGAGGTACAGAGAAGCAATAGATATTTATGGGAAGCTCATCGCTATGAAGTCCGACCCCCGGGCCTACAACAATCTGGCGAATTGCTATGTTGCCATCAATGATCTGGAGAAGGCAAAAGATCTTTATAAGAAATCGATCGAACTCAAACAACTTCCCGCGGCGCTCTATAATCTCAGCCGGGTATACAGAGAAAGATTCGATTTCGAAAAGGGCGAAGAGTACTTCCTCTCTGCTCAAAAACTGGATAACGAAGCTGTCCAGCGGTTCAGGTCGATATCCGGGCGGAATCCGAACAGGTTCGTCGCCGACGAAATGCTCCCCTTTTCCGTCCTCTGGGACTATGCGCGAGGTAAAGCAACCGGAACCGTTACCATGGGTTTATCGGTATTGCCTCCCGGATTCATGCCCGTTCCAGGCTTTTTTTTGGCGATGCTGTTCCTCATCCTGAATAAAAGGTTTAAAAACAGGGCGTACCGATGCAGCAAATGCGGGAAAATCCTTTGCATGCATTGTGAGAAACAAATTCGTTGGGGCCGTATGTGCTCGCTGTGTTACAGGTCGCTCATAAAGCTTGATGAGCTCGATGCAAAGGAGAGGATCGCAAAACTGCTGGCTGTTTATGAGCATCAGAAGAGAAGGAGAGATTTTCTCAGGGCGATGTCATTTGTCATTCCGGGCTCATGTCAAATATATGCAGGGAATATCCTGTACGGATTGTTATTCCTCTGGCCTTTTTTATTTTTTCTTATCCCGGTGATGAATTCTTTTTTTGTCATGGAGATGTCCAACTTCTCTCATATATGGCTTAACTTAATCTCACTGTATCTCATGGTCGTGGTTTACTTTATATCTAATGTCATAACGAGACGGAGGCTTGCAAAGGGTTGGCTCTAGAAGGATCGCTCAGAGATTTTGGTCTTGCCGACATCCTGCAGCTGATTTTTTTCCAGCGGAAAACAGGGGTGCTGAACCTGGAGGGGAAGCTGGACAAGGTCAAACTTCTCTTTATCGAAGGGAATATTTCAGGAGCGGAATCCAAGAGGCGTATAGAAGCAAACCGGCTTGGTAAGGTACTGGTAAAAAAAGGCCTCCTGAGGGAAGAAGACCTGCCGCCCATACTCGATGAACAGCGAAGGTCGAATATGAAACTCGGAAATATTCTTGTAAGACAGGGGTTTGTAAAAAAGGAGGCGATAGAGGAGGTATTGGTAGGGCAGATCAAGGAGACGGTGATCCAGATATTCAGCTGGAAAGAAGGGACGTACGAATTCACTCCGCAGGCGGTTCCTGCCGATAAAGACATCCCGATAGCCATCGACACTCAGCACCTGCTTATGGAAGGCTTGAGGATAGTAGATGAGTGGTCGGTCATAGAAGGCAGGGTAACGATCGATACCGTATTCACGAACAAGGCCGAGGGCACTACTGAGTTGACTGAAGAAGAGAAAGACATACTCTCGCTTATTGATGGTGAAAATGATGTAAGTACTATCATAGATATCAGCGGTCAGGACGATTTTTCCGTATCGAAGACACTTGTTTCTCTTTTACAAAAAGGTGTTATACAGCAAAAAGAGGCTTTGCCTGTCATTACTGAAATACTTCCCGAAAAAAAGAAAAAATCTACTTTCCATTATCAGGTTCTCTCGGCGGCGGCTGTTGCGCTTGCGGTGCTTCTCTCCCTGTCTTCCGTATTTTTCGATTCCGGTGACGTCGTTAAGAGGTTTCGTGCTTCCGAGGCCGTTGATGACCTGAGATTTAAGATTGATGCTTATCGGTTTGAGTACGGCGCATATCCTGAGACGCTCGATGCCATAACAAAAAGGGTAGACCCCTGGGGAAGGCCCTATGTTTACCGGTACAACAATTACACATTCATCCTTCTCAGTGCCGGTCCGGACGGTAAAGATGGAACTGCGGACGATATTTACTAAAGCGCCGAACCAATAGTGAAATCGATCGGGCTTGTTTGTGGTTAAGGAAAGAAGGCTGTTGTTCTTTTGAGCGGCGGCATTGATTCTTCGACAGTTCTCGCAATCGCAAAAGCGGAAGGGTATGAATTATATGCCCTCAGTTTTGACTATAATCAGCGACATAAGCGAGAACTGGCTTCAGCAGGCGAGGTCGCATTATCTCTTGGAGTCCAAAAACATCTCAGAATGAAATTTGATCTGAGAGAAATCGGCGGTTCTGCCCTGACATCCGAGATAGTAGTACCCAAAAAGGATGAAATCGCATTCCCCCATCCTGCGCTTAATGAGCAGGGGCAAAAAGGGGGCATTCCATCTTCACCTATCCCTGTAACCTATGTCCCGGCCCGTAACACAATTTTTCTTTCCTTTGCCCTCGCATGGGCCGAGGTGCTCGGCGCGGAAAATATTTTCATTGGCGCAAATGCCATAGACTACAGCGGTTATCCCGACTGCAGGCCCGAGTACCTCCAGGCATTCGCAGACATGGCCAATCTTGCTACAAAGGCATCTGTAGAAGGAAGGATACGGTTTAAGATCCGGGCGCCATTGATCTCTATGAGGAAATCGGAGATCATAAAAACCGGGCTTGAACTCGGCCTCGATTATTCATTGACCTGGAGTTGCTATGATCCGCAGCCTATAAGAACTTAAAAGGGAAAAGGTAAAACTAAAAAGCTATAAAGAAGAATTTATCCCCTGCGGAAGATGCGATAGCTGTATTTTCAGGGCGAAAGGTTTTGAAGAGGCGGGAATAAAGGACCCGTTAAGTAGCCAAGGATAGTGACGCTGTCTCAATCCCGGGCCTGCCGACGCGACTCGAAGAGCGGGAATGACGACTTAATGTGCTTAAGGTCTGAAAACTGCTAAAATAATCTCATGAATTCCCTTCTAAAGCCGGTTATAAAACTTCGCGGTCATCACCTTGTCTGCCTTCATTTCTTTAAGGGCGAGGGTTATAACCCTGAATATATAGAAAACCTGAGGGAGATTTTAAGGAGGGCGGAGGCCGGAGAGGAGATAGAGGTTTCTTCCGGTGTGGATGACGTCTGCAGGATGTGCCCGAATCTTAAAGGAGAAATATGCTTTTACACGTGAGGACGCCGAGGCCGGGATAAGGGAGATGGATATGGCGGCCCTTTTATTGATCGGGACAAGAAGCAACGATAAAGTCTGTGGTTTGATATGCAGAAGAGACTTCCGGATATCTTTCCTGAGTGGTCAAGAAAATACTGTAAAGTATGTGGCTGGAGAAGGTGTCTGCGAAAAGCTGGGAAAGGCTTTATTTATAGTCTCTGCAAACGGTTGTACCCGGTTTAATGACATGATTCCACGTGAAAAAAATGAAGGTGAACTTCGACGAAATACAGAAGGCGATGGAAGATGTGGTAAGGGATACGTTCGATTATTTTCTCGATTTGGAGACGGGCGAGGTTATGACATTCTCGGAAGAGATACTGGCGGAGGTCAAAGAGAGATTATACGCAGACGACGCCGAAGAGATAGGGGATGACATAGAGTATATAGAATTTGATGAGGAGCCGGAGATACCTGACTGGATGGAGGACGAAGTAGAACTGGCGCTTGAAATTCTTTTCGATACAAAGGAACGGTATCCCCGCATACCGGAAAGGGGATCAGCGGCGGCCTATCGGTCCATGGTTGAATTCATCGAGACAGTTGATGATCCTGCCCACAGAGAAGAACTTTCCACAGCCTTGAACGGAAAGGGCGCTTTTAGGAAATTCAAGGATATCCTTCTCGGCTACCCTAAGGAAAGGAAGAGGTGGCATGGACATAATGCCAAGGTGATGAAGCAGGAAATCGTTGAATGGTTACGTTCCATCGGGATAGAGCCGCTGCCATAGACCCAACTACCTTTGATCTTGCCCCGTGATCAGAACGGTATCTTCAAGAAGATCTTTCATCATTGCCACTCCTATATTAAGAGCCGGCTTTTTATCTCATCGATCTCACTCAAGCCCCATCTTTTTTAGTGCATCATTCGCAGCATCCCTTGAAGCAGGCGCATCTTCCGGAAGATACAGCATGACGCCGCCCTTTACCGGTCTGATAACTATCTTTCCCTCCTCCGCAAGCTTGTTCGTCACCTGAACGGGATTCTCTCCGTCGAAATACTTCTTGAATGCAGTATTGAAACCGGAATATACGGTATGAATCCCTTTAAAACCCTCTTTTCTGAGACTTACAATAGCCTTCTTTACAAACTCCTCATGACTCAATTTCTCTGACATAATCTCCCCCTTTCAAATATATGATCAGCCATACGCTGATTTATCTCACTCAATTATATCTAAACTTCTCGCTTTTTGATCAATCTGATCAATAACCGGTATCTCATCGGCACCGGTGACCCCGAGTTCTTTAAATTTTCTTACCGAAGGCAATATCCTCGTTTCCATGGAACCGACAGCCTTGTTGTATGAGCCTATAGCCTTCTCAAGATTAGAACCGACATTAGCGAAATGCTGAACGAGGATATGCATCCTTTCATACAATTGCCGTCCCAATTCGCTTATCTCCTGGGCGTTCTTTGTAACCTGTTCCTGTCTCCAGCCATAAGCGATGGCCCTCAGCAAAGCGATAAACGTGGTAGGAGTTGCGATAATGACCCGTCGCTCTATACCGTCTTCTATAAGGGTACTATCGCTGTCCAGGGCCGCACTCAAGAACGATTCTCCCGGGATAAAGAGCACAACAAACTCGGGCGACTGTTTAAACTGACTCCAGTATTCCTTGGATGCGAGTTTATTCATGTGCGCCCTGACCTGCTGTGCGTGTTTTTCCATTTTTGCCTTTCTTTCATCCTCCGTTGAGGCAGAGACTGCATCGAGATACGCCTCAAGAGACACCTTCGAATCGACAACAATCTCTCTTTCCATCGGTAAATGCACAACCATGTCGGGTCTTATCCTGCCCTTCTCCGTATCCATCGATTGCTGTTCGGTAAAATCACAGTGTATGGACATCCCGGAAAGTTCTGCGACCCTCCTCAGCTGCATCTCACCCCACCTGCCGCGTACCTGCGGCTTCCGCAATGCCGAAACAAGGTTGCTCGTCTCCCTCTGGAGGTTCTCTTGTGTTGAGGCCAATGTCCTCAGTTGTTCTTCCAGGCTTCCATACGCCTTGTGCCTGCTCTCCTCGATCGACCTTATCTGTTCATCATATCTCTTCAGCGTCTCATACAACGGTTTTATCATGCCGTCCAGTGCAGCCTGATGTTCCCCCAGTCTCCCCTTTGTGTCTGCAACCACTTTCCCGAGATGTTCAGAAGCAAGTCTGAGAAAATCCTCGCTACTGCTCTTTAGTGCTGCTGATGAAAGGGCGTTAAACGTATCGGTCATTTCCGTTTTCATGGCTTCGATGAGCGCTTTCTGTTCCTCAAAACTCTTTTGAGCAGCTTCAAGTTTTGTCAGGGCCTCGACCTTTGCCTGATTTTCCGCAGTAAGTTCGTTGCGCATCCGGCCTATTTCAGAATCTCTCATCTGCACCTGCTGCCTTAGTTCTTCGATCCTTGCCTCAGAACCGCCGGCCCTTTTTTCAAGCTCGGTGATCTGGTTTGCATGGGAAGATTGTATCTCGGCAATATGTTCCGCGCCTCTTTTCTGCAGCCGAAAAGAAGCGATGAACCATGCGCCGATACCTCCGATGATTACGCCAAGAACGATATATGCTATCATGTCCACGGCGCCTCCGCTGTGAGACCATATTCCCTCATGAACCGGTATCCTTCCGCTTTCAGTACATTAACGAATTACTATTGTTTTCAATGGATTCAATTGAATCATAATGGGAAATGGTTGTCAAGAAAAATGCAGGGCAACGGATATGTACTTGACATTGGTTTTTATAACAAACTATAATTTAGGTTCGAAATTATGGGAACATATACCACATATCATCCGCACAATAAGAAACGGAAAAAGACTCATGGCTTTCTTGAAAAGATGAATTCTTCGGGCGGCCGCAAGGTTCTCAAGAGGAGAAGGGCAAAAGGGCGTCATAGACTTACCGTCTAATGCGCCAGGGACCTTTACGCTCTTTGACGAGAAAACGGGATTTTGAAGCGGTTTTTCAGGAAGGAATTAACTCCGCTTCGAGATACCTCGTCATGTACGCAAGACCGAATGAACTCAACGTAAGCCGTTTCGGCCTTTCCGTTAGTAAGAAAGTCGGGAAAGCTGTTATGAGGAACAGGCTGAAACGTCTCTTGAGAGAAGCTATGAGAAAGGGGCTGGAGGGTCTTTCCCCGGGTTATGATTTTGTCATAATTGCAAGGAAATCCTCTGTGGAAGCCGAGCTGGACGATTTTGTCCGGGATATAAAGAGGTTTTTATCAAGGTTAATTCATGAGAAAGATTCCGATATTGCTTATAAAACTCTATAAGTATTTTCTGTCCCCTCTGCTTCCTCAAAGCTGCAGGTTTACTCCGACATGCTCGGAATATGCCATTGACGCGATAAATAAACATGGCCCGTTGAAAGGAGTCTATCTTTCATTCAGGAGAATATTAAGGTGTCATCCCTTTCATCCGGGCGGATATGACCCTGTAAAATAGGATATGGAAAAAAGAGCCCTTATTGCCGTAGCCATCGCATTTGCAATCCTCCTCGGTTATCAATACTTTTTTATAAAAACCGAACCCCAGAAGGTCCAGCAGCAGCCAAAGGTTGAGGAAAAAGCCGTTTCTTCTGTCCAACCGTCTCCCGCTACCGTAGCGCCTTTGAATCCAGTTTCTCAAAAGAAGGGCGTATCAGCTGAAGAAAAAGAGATTAGGGTCGATACCGAATTGTTCTCAGCAGTCTTTTCAGCAAGGGGCGCGACATTAAAACACTACGAGCTGAAGAAATACAAAGATAAGGACGGCAAGGATGTTGTGCTTTTGAAGAGTCCCGGCGTAGAACCTCCTTTGGCGATAGGGTCGAAAGATGACTTTGACCTCTCTAACGCCGACTTTCGTTTTACCGGACGCGATATAACACTCGATAAAAATAACAAGTCGGGTTCCCTTCTCTTCGAGTATTCAGGTTCAGGCTTTTCCGTCAAACGCTCATATACATTCTATAATGACAGTTACAGGGTCGATATTAAGGACGAGGTATCGGGACTTCCCGATTACTGGATTACCCTCGGAACGGATTTCGGAATCTACGACAGCAAAGACACTGCAACACATGTAGGTCCGGTAATTCTCAAAGAGGCAGACAGGCTCGAATTTGACCCGAGGAAACTGAATGAAGTTAAGAGTTTCAATCAAGGGCTGAAATGGATTGCGCAAGAGGATAAATATTTCTTTGCTTCCCTCGTTCCGCTCACACCTGTGGAAGAGGCAAGGGTATGGAAACTGAAGGACTCCGCGGTTACCGCATTCAGGGCAAAAGCCGGGACGAACAGCTTTATCCTCTATGCCGGGCCGAAAGAATATGATGAACTGAAAACACTTCACGTAGGTCTCGAACATGTTATAGATTTCGGGTTCTTTTCGATAATAGCTTTACCTTTGTTCTGGGTCTTGAAACTCTTTTACAAATTAACGGGCAATTATGGATGGGCAATAATACTCCTCACAATAATCGTAAGGATACCCTTTATACCCTTGGTCAACAAGAGCCAGAAGTCCATGAAGAAGATGCAGGCGATTCAACCTAGGATGGCAGAGGTAAGAGAAAAATACAAGAAAGACCCTCAAAGGATGCAGAAGGAGATGATGGAACTTTACAAAACCCATAAGGTTAATCCGCTGGGTGGCTGCTTGCCGATGCTCCTTCAGGTTCCCGTGTTTTTTGCCCTCTATAAGATTTTACTGATTGCAATCGAACTTCGGAGTGCACCCTTTATGTCCTGGATAAAAGACCTCTCGGGGCCTGATACCCTGTTTGGACATATTCCTTTATGGTTTCCTTTAATCGGCGGGTTTGCGGTCGGTCCGTTACCTATACTTATGGGTATCACCATGGTCATACAACAGAAGATGACGCCGACATCGCTCGATCCGGCACAGAACAGGATGATGATGTTTATGCCGGTTATATTCACATTCATGTTCCTTAACTTCGCATCCGGTCTTGTCCTCTACTGGCTTATGAACAACGTCTTCAGTATCACCCAGCAGTTCTATGTGAATCAAAAACTGGCAAAAGAAGCAGCTTAAGCATACATTCTTTCTTTGAGATTGCCACGTCACTTCGTCCCTCGCAATGACCTCATTTCGATATCTGGGTTATACTAAATTAATGTTCACCGACGACACCATAGCTGCGATCTCTACCCCTTTAGGGGAAGGTGGGATAGGGATCGTTCGTTTGAGCGGAAGAGATTCACTGCAGATAGCGGAGAGGATCTTCTTGTCGCCAAGAAATAGATTCCTCAGGGACCTGAAATCATACAGGGTAAGCCACGGCTACATAAACGATCCCGTGACAGGGAAAAAGATAGACGAAGTGCTGGTTTCTGTCATGAGATCTCCGCATTCCTATACAAAGGAGGATGTTGTTGAGATAAATTGCCACGGAGGGATGATCACTCTTAGGAAGGTCCTTGAGATAGTACTCAAACAAGGGGCGCGTCTTGCAGACCCGGGAGAGTTTACGAAGAGGGCATTTATGAGCGGAAGAATAGACTTAAGCCAGGCAGAGGCGGTAATTGATCTCATAAGGTCCAGGACCGACGAGAGCAGAAGGATCGCCATCGAACAGCTTCAGGGAGGTCTCTCTGAAAAGATTACCGCGCTGAGAGACAGGCTGGTAGATATCTGTGCCAATGTTGAAGCCTGTATAGATTTCCCCGAAGACGAGATTGAGACGGCGGCGAAACTGGAATTGCTCGAATCAATGAAAGAGATCGGGAAACAACTTCGGATGCTTCTGAAAACATATGATGAGGGAAGATTCTTCAGGGAAGGACTTTCAACGGCAATTGTCGGAAGGCCCAACGTGGGGAAATCGTCATTGCTGAACGCTCTCCTCGGAAGAGAAAGGGCAATAGTAACGGAAATGCCTGGGACTACGAGGGATGTGATTGAAGAATCCCTGAACATAAACGGACTTCCATTGAGGATTATGGATACGGCTGGAATTAGGGATGTAAAGGATATCGCCGAGAAAGAGGGTGTGAAAAGGAGTCTGCGGAGCATGGAAAACGCGGACCTTGTAATCGCTATGTTTGATCAGAGTGAACCGCTCGGGCGAGAGGACTTTGAAGTGATCGAAAAAATAAGGGACAAGAACGCGATTGCTGTTATGAACAAATGTGATCTCCGTTCCGGATTTGATGAAAGCATTCTTTCGTCTCAACTTGCACGTAACGCGTCACACGTACTGAGAATATCCGCCAGCAGAGGAGACGGGCTTGAGGAACTAAAGGACGCGATTTTCAATTCATGCCTGAGGGACTGGAAGGAAGAAAGAGAAGGAGTTGTTGTCACGAATATCCGTCATAAGACTTCGATCGGTAATGCCTTGACATCGCTTGAGAAGGCAGGATATGTCTTAACCGAGAACCAGCCGGTCGAGATCCTTGCCCTTGAACTCAGAGATTCCATGGACCGGCTTGGTGAGATTGTCGGAATTGTCACGACAGAGGATATATTAAACAAGATATTCAGCGACTTTTGCATCGGGAAATAGTCAATCCCGACCATTGCAAATTACGCATTTTAGGAGGCGAAATTTATTTCGCTGAGGGTTCCATATATTTGTCTCTTGTGTTTATTATCTTTTTTGACCAAAATTCGGGGTCGGAAATGTTAAAAAAATATTCTCTCCCGCTTGCTTTCATAAACAGATAGCTTATATTGAACCTTTTGACCGACTTTGCATCCTGGATCTGATTATAAAAAAAGGTTTTCTTCAGAAGACTGCCTAAACCGTCAAAACGAAGAACAACTCTTCGGTTCGTTATCAAAACAGAGTAGACGGGTTTTATTATCGAAGATTGGTTCTTCGATGAATCTTCAATAATTTCCTCACCGGGATACAAGTCAAAGGAAAAAGCCCATGACATAGTGTCTATATTCTACTCAAAGAGAGAACGATTTGAACGTTTTTGATTTTGATTCCTCTTTTCTCTATGCCCGAAGATCCTCGATCCGCAAATGGTCGCATCGTTAACGGGGTCTTTATCGGCTGCGGTCGATGTATAATAAAGGGCTATGCTTTCAATTGGAAATCTAACGGTCGCTTCTCCCCTTGTTCTTGCACCCATGGCAGGGATAAGCGACCTTCCCTTCCGCCTGCTCAACAGGTTGTTCGGGTGCGGACTCGCATTCACCGAGATGATAAGCGCCCACTCCCTGGTCCAAAAAAACAAAACCACATTGAAAATGCTTTCTTCAACCGCAGATGACAGGCCGTTAGGTGTCCAAATCCTCGGGGGCGATTCCGAGATAATCAAAAGGGCTCTTGATGTCATATCGGAATATGCTTTTGATATCATAGATTTCAACGCTGCGTGTCCGGTGAACAAGGTTGTGTCGAGGGGGGAAGGGGCCGGGTTGCTTAGGGAACCGGTGAAGCTCCAGCAACTCCTGAGGGTAATTGTCGAAAGTGTCCGCGTCCCTGTAACGGTCAAGGTTCGCTCCGGATGGGATGAAAAATCGGTCAACGCGGTGGAGATGGCCCTCCGGGCGCAGGATGCAGGCGTGCGGGCACTAACTATACACGGAAGGACGAGGATGCAAGGATACAGGGGGAAAGTCGATTATGACATAATAAGGAGAGTAAAAGAGTCCTTGGGAATTCCTGTGATCGCAAGCGGGGATGCGCTGACGCCGGACCTCATCCGGAAACTGTTCGGTGAGACAGGGTGCGACGGCGTAGCCATAGCAAGAGGTGCGCTCGGCAATCCCTGGATATTCCGCGAAACGGCTGCGCATCTGAAGGGCGAAACAGTACCTTTTGGACCCGATATTTGTGAAATAGTGGAAACCATGAAGAAGCATCTTGCTTTACTTGTCCCTTTCCACGGGGAGAAGACCGGTGTCATGCTTTTCCGGAAGCTCTTCGTATGGTATACGAGGGGAATGGCGGTAAAACGACTCAGAGTCAGGGCGTTCCGCGCAGTAACGCAGGAGGAGATGCTGCGATTGATACACGAAGTCGAGGCATCACGTGCCGCCGGGGGTCGTCTTATTCGATGACCCAGACCGCGCAGTCCCTGGCGGTATGGAGGATTTTGTTTGAGGTGCTTCCGAAAAGGAATTCCTCTTTCTTTGAAATCCCGCGGCGGCCGATGACTACGGTGCCGCAGGCGAGTTTCTCCTTCTCATGGAGAATACACTCCGCTATCGACGTGCACTCTTTCATCACCGCATAGGCCTTTACGTCTTCATCCCTGAATCCTGCTTCGATAAACATTCTCCGGTACCCTTCGAGAATGCCCCTGGCTGAAGTATTCTTATCTGCTAATCCATTCAGTCCGCTCGCTTTCGGAAAGGAAATAATCTTCCGATGGTTCAGGTATGATGGTAATGAGAGTGATATGAAACCCTGAAAGACCGGTAAGGAGGTCCCTGACATACGATACCGCCCGAGCTGCGTTCTCGGATTCGTCGACTGCGATAAGGATATTTCGGTTATTTGCTATCATTGAATTCATATATCCACCCTTCGTTTATTATGGTTATGCATTATTAAGCTTGTCCCTTGCCTCCCGCAGGTCATGAAGAAGCTGGTCTGTATTGTCATAGAATATGTCGGCGGCCATAGAAAAATGGAGCAGGATAAGATTGAGCTCATCGGGCACATAGGGATACACTTTTTTCAGGTTTACCACCCTGTTGTTGAAAATAATATTCATATCATGTGATGTTAACCGGTCAACTGCGGAAGAACCGACCTGACGGAGCTGCTGGGCTCGTCACGTCACCGCGTCCCGTAAGGTATGCAAGAATATTCCCCAAGCCGAAAAGGTCATAGCCGAACATATTTTCCTTGTGCATGTAATTAAAATCGAAATCGATCCAGCGGCTGTTTCCCGTTCCTTCTTCTTTGATGATATGGTCCCGCCTGATATCGCCGTGTTTTTCCCCCTGTTGATGGAGAAACCGTATCGCCTCCACCAGTTCCATGTATTCGTCGAGTATCGAAGGGAAATAATTATAAAAATAATCTTCATGATTTACACCGTATGTGAGGGTTGCATCGGCCAAGGTCTTTCCCTTAATGTAGTCGATGATCCTAATAATGTTGTTCGAAGAGTCTTTCAGGGAAAACCCCTGCATAAAACGGGAATGCCCTTTTGTGAGATCAAGGATCCTCGCCTCTTTTTTGGGGCTCCTGAAACATTCGAAAACGATACCTCCGACTCTGGCCTGAAAGCGCTCGTGGAAAACGAGTTTGATAATTTTGACACTGCCGTCAGAAAGGTCCCGCGCGCGTTTGACCCAGAACTTCTCCTGTTCTTCGATGCCGAAACGACCTTCTCTTTCATTGTTGCGGACCAGATAAGGTTTGTCCCCTAAGATTACAATGTCGTCGTAATCAACCCTGTAGAAGTCCGAGGTATCCGTTATGATCGTTGAGCTGCTTCGGCACCCGGTCGGGTCCGAGCCAGTGTGCGATTTTTTCCTTCAATTCGTTGCAGCTGAATTGCACGGGTTCCTCGTGAACGATTTCCTGCATGGTCCTTTAGCCACCTCTTGAGTTTTCTGTCAATCTCTTTACGTCGCAAGGACTGGGAGATAACCACACGAAAAATTACATATTATATTATCTCCTGCAGTATGTCCATCTCAACATCAAAATAATTTGTGAAGAGGGATCAGAATTGTGACCTGAATTGCGCGAAAGCCAGCTTCAGTTCCTCAAGCTCGGTTCTGAGCCTTGTGGTCTCTTCTTCCAGTCTGATGATCCTCCCTTCTGCGGCGACAGGTTCATCAAGAGCTATATCCATTCCGAATCCCCTTCTCCTTTCCGTTTGGATTTAAGATTACTCTCCCTTCCATTATCGCAAAATGCGGGGTTTAGGGGAAGTGCAGCATGGCATTTTTTTGTATTGAAGGAAGACTTATTCTTACCAGCCCTTCCGTACCCCTGGTCTTTTGACCTTCCGGGCTCCCGGTTGTTGCGCTTTATCGGCATTTTGCATATCATATTTTTCATATGAAAATCGCGATCAAACAATTTTTTGAGAGACACATAGGGACTTCACAGGGTAGTTTCAATGAGATATACGAGGAACATATGGTGCGGAAGATTGCCGATCTCATCTATGTAGAGCATAAGGACTTCATTGATGCAAAACTCAGGGTTAAAGAGAGACTTTTCCTCTAGAGTCCTGTGTGGCCTCAGTGAGCTATAAGGAAATATCTTTCATTATCGTAAAACCAATGAAATTGCCCCGGTGCTGCATGCCCTGCGGCATAATCCGCAGCCGAAGCATCTGTGAGGATCAACACGTGCAAGCGACCTTCCGCTCTCGGTGACGCTGCCGATTGCGTTAAAAAGGCAGGCTGCGTCACAGAGTCCGCACCCGCTGCACAGTTCTTCATCAACTCTTGCCGCATATTCAGCCCTTTCCATGGTCTCGACATGAACCCGTGACAGGGTCCTCATGGCAAGACATTCATCCAAAGAACAGTTGCAGATGGCGCCGATAAAAGGGGTCATCATGGTCCAGATGGTGTGGATCGCCCCGTGTTCTTCCATCTCTTCCATCTGGGTTACGGCTTTGTCCGGGTCCAGGGATTCCAAGCCTTCATCTGATGTTTTGCCGAAGTAACTCATGTCTATGCCTTCATACCAGGCATCGGGGCCATAACTGATTGCATAACAGCAGCGCACGTCTTTTTTCTCGACATTCCAGCGACATGCACAGGGCATGCGGACAACGGTACTGGCCTTTCTTACCAGTTCGCTGATTTCTTCTATCGGCAGAACCTGGCCGAAATGCTCTTCCTTTGCCCTGGTGATCATGGCGGTTTTTACGGCCCTCGGGAGACGGCCTTTTTTCCTAAAGATGGTCTCAAGTCTTCCGAGTGTCTGAAATCCTTCCCCGAAGGCGGAAGATAAAAAGTTTTCGATATAGTTGCGGCGCCTTAAATCAGATAACAGATCATTGGCATAATTCGCGGCGTTCTTATACCATATCTTTCCTTCGCCGTGTTTCGTGCAGAATTCACACATCTTCTCTCCAATTATCAGTATTTCTCAGACTATTTATTTTACGATCTTTCGTAATCCCGCCGCAATCCCGGGGAGGTTCGGTGAAACAGTTTTGAAAAGCTGCAACAGTGACGGGTATAATATTAACAATCCTGGATATTGTTATTTTCGGACAAGAGGAAGATCGCCATGGTCCCAAAAAAGGACGATAAGGACAAACAGATCACGCGGGAATTCGCATTGCGCCAGAGCCGCCAGTTCCTTGCTGTCGCAGTGGCGCTGTTACTCCTTTTATTTCTTGCTCTGCTTGACAAACGCCAAGATCTCTTCGGCGAATTATCCAAGGATACTGTCCTTGCGGCGGAGATTGTGGTCTTCGCCTCGTTTATCGGTTTTAGCGCCTTTAACTGGAGATGCCCCACGTGCAAAAGATATCTTGGCAGTAATATTAACAGACGTATATGCAGAAAGTGCGGAACCAGATTGCGATAAGGGGTCAGGGCGTTCCGGCTCAAGTTCCGGACCATGGCATTATTGAACCAAATCAATACTTGAGAAAGAGCGGCTTATGAATTTTTGGCTTTTTGTCCTTTGCCCCTTTCTTATGGTGCGGAGAGCGGCACATGTTGCAGCGCGAATCGCAGCAGTACTGGCAAAAGGTACAGTCAGTGCAGGGATTCTTTTGCGGCGCCTTTTTATCCATAGGTATATTTTACAACCTTTCGCCACAAAGAAACTCAACCCCTTTTTTCTGATAAAATGTGAATGGATTCTCAACTATGGAATACCTCGCAATCATTTTTTTTATCATAATAATCACCGGCCTCCTTGCCAACCGTGAACTCGCCCGTGATAAAAAAGAGAATTAAACGCATGATAAGGGAATACTCCTTCAGAACATATTCTCCTGAAGATGCAGAGGAAAATCATCCTGAAAAGGAGGCAGAGGAGAAGAAAGTGTGAAGAGAGCGGGGAGCGAAAACGTCCATGATTATTTCTGAAATTTCTTTATGTGACGCTTGTATAGGTCTCTAACCGGCTATGCACTTGTCTCTTGTGACTACTATGAGTTGTATTCTTTGTGAAATATGGTAGAATCTTCACAGCGTCGAGCACTCTATCAAAACCTTTGAAAAAGGAGATCCCTATGAACATTAAGATTGACACACCCGAATTGGTCACTCCAATATCAGCTGCAGTTCTTTTGAATACCCTTCGCCTTGAAGAACTAATAGCCTTGCAAAAGGGCGAATCGTTTGATCAAAAAAAAGCCCTGGAATCAATTATCACATTGTGGTGCGATCTTACTTTGGCTCTCCTTAAGAAAATGACGATTGAACCTACCTCGAAGCCACAATAGCCAATAGCCAGCAATCAGCGATGTCATGAGTCATTGCTTCCTGTTGCTGTATTTGTCTCACAAATTGGCGCTGACTGTGTTTGGGTTGCACTGGGAAGGTTCTTCATCAAGAATCCCGGGACACATCCCATTTTCTCCATACCCACAATCCTTTATGCCGCTCTCAGAGCTTTCGCCTCTTGCTGCTGGGCTTCAATGATCTCATTATAAAATCATATCAGGAGTGGGGATATTCTATAATCTTTTTGTCAAAGCGTTCCTTCGGCATACTATATTTTCTTGTAGATTTTCGAGACCCCTCAACGCAAAAGAAAACAACTCTCAATGCGCTATGAAACCGCATCTACAAGTTTTTTATTATGTCCGGGAACACAGTTTCAATAAACTCCGACGGGCTCACTATTCTGAGGTCGTATCTTTTATCCTTTTTCAATCTGTCAAAGTCCTTCTTGTCGCCAGTAATAAGATACTCTGCCCTGCATGCAATCGCCGAGGCAAGGACGGGGATATCTTTTTCTGCAATGATCCCCGCCATGCTTCTTATTGTTTCCTGAGAAGGCAGCGCGACGACTTCAAGACCAAGCTTGGGTAAATACTCATGATATAGAGGCATGGCGGACGGCATTCTTTTCTTCAGGTTTCGCTCAACCTCCATGAGATTATAGCGTCCGGTTGCTCCTGCAAGTATCGGCAAATTAAGCGTCAACAGATCAAGGATAATTCGCGGAGCTCCCTTGTCTGAGAAAAGGCCGGACAGAAGCACATTGGAATCGAGAAACACCTTACACTTTCTTCTTGGCACCATAGGTCTCTTTAAACAGCTCTGTTCTTTCCTCTTTAAGCCCCTCGATAAGTTCTTCAATCGTGAGGCCGGATGCCTTGACCAGCTTCCTGAATTGTCTCCGCGCCTCGTCAAGCTCCAGTCTCTTCGGGGTAATTATCAGCGAATCACCGATCGGCAAAATAGAGACGACGTTGCCTTCTTCGATGTGGCTCATCTCCCGTATTTTCTTCGGGATCGTCAGCTGCCCGCGGGCCTTTATTTCTGCAATTGCCACTTTCGTTTCTTCCATGCTACACCTCCAGCATTTAACTATTCTGATTTCAGAATATCAGATTTCAGAATATATTGCAACAAACGGACGCCCTACATTGAAGCTGTTCATCTTAAGGAAGGAGACCAAGCACTAATGTTTGCCACAGTTGCAAAATCAGAGTCATCCGTGGCTATATGATGGATGGATTTCCTGAGCATAATGGCAAGATGTGCGGCATCTGCAGTTATAAGCCCGCTATTTTTTGCATGGAGGGCGGCTTGCTTTATATCGCTGCCTTTCAGGTCAATAACAGTCAGGCCTGCTTCCTGCAGTTTATCTATGTAATCCATATATTCGATGAGAGGAGATAAAACCTTCCCCCTGTTCCTGGGATTTTCGAGAAGTTTCTTGACGTGCTGGACAGTCACTCTTTCGAGATAATTAGAGGCGGACTGCATCATTATCTTGTATGAGACTTCTTCCAGAACCAGGGCAGACGTGTATGCCTTTATATTTGAGAGCTCAATGCGGCTGAGAAACTCTACTGATACAGGGTTTGTATCAAAGGCGTGGTGCAGGAAAATTGTTGCATCTATGAAAACCGGATTACTGCCCTGGAAGTCTTTAAGATTTTTCTGCATAGAGATCTTCCAGCTCTTTCATGGATAGCTTGCCTTTAACAATACCCCTTGCTTTTTCGGTATATGTTTTCCTGATAGGCATAACCACGATGCCTTTCGGTGTCATCTGCACTTCAACCTTATCTCCGGTGTGGATATTTGCCTTTTCCCTGATTTCTTTCGGGATAACAATCTGCCCCTTTGCAAGGACCTTCGCCATCGGCATACCGCAACCTCCCTTTTAAAATTGTTTTACTGATAATCAAGTTTAACTCGTAATTTAGTATTACCATATGGTGGTCTGATTGTCAATAAGAGGGATGGCAATGCTAACATAATCACGTCGACCGTTAAGTGCAGTTTCTCTATTGATATTATATGGAACTTTATCCTACATTAGCAGAACAATTTTAATAGCAGGATGAAAACCCCTATGCAAGCTGTAAAGACAGAGGAAGGCAGGAGGCAGGTTATCGAGATGTTGAAGTCCTTTGAAAACTCAGAGGAGCATAACAAAAAAGAAGGCAGACCATATTATGACATATCATGATTATGACATATCATGGATGTGGGAACGGCTGAAGATTGAAAGGGAATAATATATCTGAACAGTATTCTGTCCATATTGAGGTTAAACTAAACCATGAAAATAGGCAGAAATGATCCTTGCCCTTGCGGGAGCGGGAGGAAGTACAAAAACTGCTGTCTGAATAGAAGTGAGAAGGATTCCTTTGTCGAAGATATTAATATGAGTATGACAAAAAGGGATGATGACACTATTCCTTTAGAAGCAGTCATTGATTATGGACAGCCGTTTATTGATAAAGCTTTTTTTGATTCAAACGAAGTGCATGAGTTTTCGGGAACCCGGCTGCTTTATTCACTCATGCTCACCCCCCATATTGAGGAGTTGGCACATAAAACAGTCCGGGGGTTTCTCAATAGAGGCAAAGAAGAAATGGACAATATTGTAAAAGCTGATGATGTAAAGTCCCTCATAGAGATAATGAGGAGAAATCCGGACCCGATAAACCACGAACCACTTATGAAAAAGCTTGTAAAGAATAAGGACAGGGCTGTACCAATGATTCTTAAGGAACTTAAAAAGCCTCAAAATGATTCGTTCGTGGAGCTTTCAGCCAGGATATTACACAGGACTGAAACAAATTATTCGAAGAATATTATTGAAATCATTAAATCGGGCAATAACAGAAGGACTTATGCAGTTTCAGTGTTGTGTGTTCTGCTCGGTTTCTATGAGAATGACGAATCTGAGAAACTGTTATGGGATTATTACCATTACATGAAGAATACGTATCCGAATAATACCTATTCTGACGGTCCAGTGTTAGGCTTGATAGAAATACGAGAAAGAAAAAGAGAAAAGGCATCCCTTAACTGAAGTCCGGAAGCACTTTGCAATTGAAAGTTTCCACAATTAATTCTCTTGACCCATTATTATGAATGTTATATTACGTAAGCCATAGGTAGGCAGAAGAGATGACAAACGGCGCTCAGAATATAACAAGAAGCCCTTTAGGCAGAACTATTCCCACGAGGTTCGTAAGAATTTTAAAACATATAGAATGGGATGCGCTCAATATGCTGAAATGGAAATAAATATCGGTAAGCTTTATTCACTCTGTAGTCCATTTCCGGTCCTATGAAAATATCTTCTCCTTATCGGTATCGTTCATTGTATCTTTCGAAGTGCATGCTATCAAGATCAATCGTCACATACGTAAAGTCATCAAGCTGACCAGGCTGTATGCAGGTTGTCTTGCCAAGTTTCGCGGTCCACTTCCCCGTCATTTGAGGGGATTCATGTATATGCCCATGAAGCGCCAGAAGCGGCTGATTTTTTTTAATGAAGTCGTAGACCGCCTTCGAGCCTGCTTCCATACTGCCATAACATTTATCCAGTCCCAGTCTGCCGGGAGGCATGTGAATTACATATATCGCATTTCTCATATTTTTAGGACGAACCAGCTTGGTCAACTCATCGTTGAGAGTAGGAAGTGATCTGGCATAGGCAGGCCAGGCCTTTACCTCTTTAAATCCCTGTTGAGTTGATAATAGGCCCGTACCGAGCTGCTTTTGGAATACATAGTCGTTCGTATCCATCCGGCATCTGTCCTTAAGACGAAAAGGATAGTCGACAACCCAGTTCACTCCTATAAACTCATAACCATTGATGTCATACTTTCGCTGGGCCAAGGGCACGACAAAGTGGTATTTGCGACAGACCTCTTCGAATAACTGGTCGAAGATCATAAGATCGTCATTTCCCAGATAGCAGAGATGGTAGATTCTTGCATCGTTAAACTTTTTAAAGTATCCATCCAGAAATGATGTAATAAAATCCTTTTGCTGTGACAGCTCTCCGTTCTTGGGCAGCATATCGCCGCCATTGATAACGATATGTGCCCTTGAGTCTGCTGCGACCTCAAACAACCGGTTATATTTCCACTCAGAACCATGTAAATCTGTGACAAAGATTATTCTCATTGTATGATTATAAAACTTTTGAATTCCTATGCCGTAGCACTTGAACGGATTTCGATGCCGGCATACAGGGATTTGATTATCAAAAGAATAAATATGCTTCCACTTCTGTCTTCCTTATTATCGAATGTTTGTTATCAGATAATAGAGAATGATGGTCGCCGGAGTGCCTGAGAAGGTGGCAATGAAGATCTCAGGGCATAAGACACGATCAGTATTTGACCGGTATAACATCGTGAATGAGGAGGATCTGAAAAGAGCGTCAGAGTGTGTCTGGACCCTTCACCAGGATACCAAAAAAAGAATAGAAAGCAGAGCAAACCATTAGAAAACCATTACAATCGACCCCAACACCCCCATTGAGGAAAAGCATGAAACCTTGTAAGTTGTTGATTTATATGGTGCCGGTGGTGGGAGTTGAACCCACACGAAGTTGCCCTCACCGGATTTTGAGCCTAACTGTTTTTTCTTAGAAGTCTCCGCTTTTTCTTTCAAGATCAATTATTTACTTAAGCTGCACTCATCCCCCTTCTTTATATCAATTACGATGAATTTACGGGTTCCCTTGCCTATTATGGACATTATTTGGACAGTTAAAGATGATACTAGTGTAGTGTCTCATAAACGACTGGTGTTATTCCTTTTCGTCTTACGAGAGCGTGGCAGGGTGCAGCCCGGCTGAATCTTTTCCAAGGTTTGTTTGCAACGAGAGAGTTTTTCAATGATTGATTCTACCGTTGCTGTCCAGATAAAAGGCTTCGGGTTTGTATTCCATGCTGCCAGATATTCTTCGATCGCAGCAATGAGGGCAGTGACACTGATGAAGACACCACGACGTATGCTTTTCCCCGTTAGTTCTCCAAACCAGCGTTCTACCAGATTTAGCCAGCTTGAACTGGTCGGAATGAAGTGAGGTACAAAACGCGGATGCCGATGAAGCCAGCTTTGGACTTTGGGATGCTTATGTGTTCCATAGTTGTCCATCACCACATGCAGTTTTATTTCGATAGGAAACTCAGCATCCAGTCGTTTCAAGAATTTGAGAAACTCCTGATGACGATGCCGAGCGTAACACTGACCGATCACTTTACCTTGGGCCAATTCGAGGGCTGCAAAAAGCGTAGTGGTGCCGTTACGCTTGTAATCATGGGTCATGGTTCCACAACGGCCTTTCTTCAAAGGTAACCCCGGCTGCGTACGATCTAATGCCTGAATCTGACTTTTCTCGTCCACGCAAAGCACAATAGCTTTCTCTGGAGGATTGAGATACAGCCCCACTACATCGGTAAGTTTTTCTAAAAACTTTGGATCGCGCGATAACTTGAACTGTTTGATTCGGTGCGGCTGAAGACCGTGACTTTGCCAAATACGGTTAATCGTTGACTTGCTTACGCCTTGCTCCTCAGCCATTGTACGGCAACTCCAGTGCGTGGCACCCGTAGGCTTGGTTTGTAATGTGGCATTTATAACTTCCTCAATCTTGTCTCCCGTAAAGTGTGGCTTACGACCACGGCCTGCCGCTACTTCCCATAAGCAGTCAGGTCCTTCACTACAGAAACGTTGCCGCCACGATGCTACAGTTTTATAGTTGATCTGCATGCTCATGGCGATATCCTTGTCTTGTCCACCCTTTGCCGCAGCTAATACTATCCGACAGCGTTGTGCGACCTGTTGTGGCGTGTGATGGGCACTAACCCACCGCTTCAACTCCTGGTTATCTGTTTCGCTTAAAGTTACCTTCATAGCACGCCGCGACATGTATATAGTCTATCATAAAGGCTCACTATAACACCAGCTATTTAAAGGACACTACACTAGAAAAAGTAGCTAAACCTATCGGGATTATCAAATCTGTAGGCGGAGTTAATACAAAACTCTTTTATAATTCGCCTGTAGAACTGACCTCTAAAATTTATGCAAACGATGCGAGATTTGCTTTTCGGTTAATAACTAAACCTGACAAAAATATCAAATGGGGAGAGAACAAAAAGTCACTACAGAAGAGGGGTAAGATAATAGCTTATAGCGAAAAGTCAAAGCGCCGATATCGTTTTCTCCTGCGTAATACTCAAAAGATTTGGTCGCACGAACTGGAAGTCGGATATCCTGCAGATTTCCCTATGGACGGCAATAAGGTTAAGCGTGATATAAGACTCTTAAAGGAGTCACTTCAAAGAGAATATCAGGACATTGCTTGGACGTGGCGGCTTGGGTTTCAGAAAAGAAACGCTCCTCATGTTCACTTTTTGACGGATATGTTAGCGCCGCTTGAGAAGAGCCATAGCGAGCGAGCCAATAACGGCGGCAGTGGTTTCGGTGGATATCGGTACATGAGCAATTTAGTTCAAATCCCTTCTTTTTAACCTCTCAATAACAATCCTTGGTTACAATGACACTTCAAGAAGTAAAGGTGTGGAGGTAGTCATTGCAGAAGAGATGTATCAACTGCGGAAGGTATTTCATTGCAGACCGGCGTATAGGAGAAAGGCAGAAAGTGTGTGGAAGAGAAGCGTGCAAGAGGGAGCGGAAGAAGAAGGCCCAGGAGAATTGGCGGGAGAATAACCCTGAGTATTTCAAAAGTCATTACACTGACTATGTAAAGCCGTGGCGGCAGAAGAAGCGTCTTTTATCTTCGATGGTGAGGCCGGAGGTGATAAAAGACAAGATACCCTCCTTAAAGCCTTACCAGCAGCTTACTTTACTGATACCGGAATACAAGACCGGCATGATAAAAGACGAGATACGGCTGCGGAGGGTTGCCGGATCTACCTTTGTGGCTTACGGGCTATGATAAAAGACAATATGGACGCGCAAGAGCTTCTTTCTTAAACTGAACCTAAGACAATAATCATGGAGGTTCATTATGGATGAGGCGCTTCAGAGTCAGGCAAGGCACCTTTATGCTGTTGAGAAGTTAAGCATAAGGCAGGTGGCACAGAAGTTGGGGATATCGAGAAAAAAGGCGGCACGGCTTATCAGCATCGATAATCTTGCGAGGAAAGTGCCTGATAGTATCATCAAGCCCTATGAAGGGCTGATCCATGAGTGGTACCGGGAGTATCCCTTTTTGCAGGCGATACAGGTCCATGAGAGATTAAAGAGCTATGGCTTTACCGGTGGATACACGGCGGTAAAAGAATATACTCAGCCGTTCCGAAAGAAGAGGAGAAAAAAGGCATACCATGAACTTGTATTTCTGCCGGGACAGGAAGCACAGGTGGACTGGATGCAGAGGACGTTGCCCTTCGGAGTAGTCTATGGGTTTGTCTACATTCTGGCCTTCTCACGGTATCTGTATGTGAGGTTTTATCCCCGAAGCAGCATGGAGTTCTTTCTCGATGGTCACATAGAGGCATTCAGGGAGACAGGGGGAGTGGCCGGAACAAATAGATACGACAATCTTAAAAGCGTGGTAATAAGCAGAAAGCCCGATATCACTTACAACGCCCAGTTCCTTGATTTTGCGAGGCACTACGGGTTTTCTATCTATGCCTGTAATCCTGGAAAGGCAAATGAGAAAGGCAGGGTTGAGCGGGTCATCAGAGACATAGGTAGTTTTATGAGTGTCAACACCTTCAAGGACATCGAGGAGTTAAACAAGAAGGTGAGTCTTTGGCGCATCGAACGCAACAACAGGGTTCACCGGACAACAGAGGAGAGGCCCCTGGTATTGTTAAAAAAGGAACGGCAGAAGAGTCTTCCGCAGATACCCTATAAACCCTACAGGGTACAGCAGGCCTCTATCAGCACCACCGGCTTTGTGTATTTTGACACCAATCGTTATTCGGTGCCTTCTTCCTACAGCGGCACGCCCTGCGATATCTTCGCCTATCCCGGACATATCGAGATAACCGTAAAGGGCAGGAAGATAGCCGTCCATCCAAGGACGTTTGAGAAAAAGATAAAGATAGAGAACCCTTCTCACCGGAAGAGACTTCTGGAGATAACGCCGAACTTCAAGCAACAACGCATCTATCAGCTCATGAAGGCGATGGATAAAAACATAGAGCAGTTCATCGTATGCACTCAGCAGGAAGGCCAGGACCCTCTTGCTGTTGCTTACGGACTGTTCAAGCTGCTCAAGGGCAATGCAAAAGAAACTCTCATCTCGGCTGTTAAAGAGGCCCTAACCGGTAAAATCTACAAAGCGGCATATGTGCAGAGCCTCCTTCAGCCCTCCGGGTATCAGGACAACCCGGTACACCCCCAAGATGCCGGGCTCCTCAGCATCGATTACGAAGGGAGGGATCTCAGCGACTATGATGAACTTATCTGACCTGTGGAAACACTTCCGGTTACTTACCGATATGAGCACTCTTCATGAAAAAGACAAAGAGTTCCTGCATAGGTTCCTTACGGAGGAACACAAAAAGAGAACGCAGAAAAGAATCGAATACCTCATGAGGATGTCCGGGATCAAGAGGATCAAGCTCATGAGCGACTTTGACTGGAAGTTCAATCCCAAAGTCCCCAGGGACAAGCTTATGGAGTTCATGAACACCGACTGGCTTAAAAAACCCTGCAATGTGATCATTATGGGGCCTGCCGGTGTAGGCAAGACACACATCGCAACCTCCCTTTGTCATGAAGCCCTTACGAAAGGACATCAGACGATGTTCCTGAGCCTCTTTGATCTTGCCGGCAAGATGGCCAAGGCAAAGACCCTTTACAGCTTCGTGGAATATTACTCCAAAGTGCCCGTTCTTTGCCTTGATGAACTGGGCTATGCAATGCTTACAAAGGAGTCCCGAAAGCTTTCGGGATATATTCCAGATTATCTCGAAACGCACGGAAATCGGCACCACCATTGTTACTACCAACCTGATACCTTCACAGTGGG
>CAVZMO010000017.1:0-107465 GCA_963776195.1 Thermodesulfovibrionales bacterium | reverse complement strand
ACGGGAGCACTACGAAAGGGCAAGGGATCTCAATCCAAAAAATATCGAAGTCTTATTCTCTCTTGAAAGGCCTATGGAAAAATCTGGCAGGTGGCCTGACGCCCTAAGGTATATCGAAGAGATACTGGATTTGGACGATAAGAACCTGTCAGCCCTGTACAAAAAGAGGGATATCCTTGGAGAAACAGGAAAAATGGATGATCTCGTATTCGTTCAGAAAATGATACTGAAAAACGAACATGCCGAAAAGAATAAACACCGGGAACGGCAAAACCTTGTGGGATATAAATATGAGTACGGAAGATATAGCCTTGAAAACGGGGAGCTTGAAAAGGCGAAGAAGGCTTTCAGGACCGTATTGAGGCTAGAAAAAGATTTTTTCCCGGCCACCCTGGGTCTTGCAGAAGTGCTGCTGAGAGAAGGAGAGGCCGAGGAGACGATTAATCTCCTCGAAAAAAGCTATGAACAGACATCGTCCACGATTGTCCTTTTGAGGCTCGAAGATTTGCTGATCAGTGTGAATGAACCGCTTAGACTTATTAGGATTTACAAGAATAAAATATTAAGAAATCCCCAGGACCCGATGATTAAGTTTTTTCTCGGAAGACTTTATTACAGGCTCGAAATGATAGACGATGCATTCGAAATAATGACCTCTATTGATACCGGAGGCGCTACCTATCCGGAGATGCACCAGCTTATGGGCAATCTTTATATGAAGAGGAAGCAGATCGACAGGGCCGTACATGAGTTCAAGAGGGCCTTGGATTCCAATAAGTGTGCCTTCAGTCTGTCATACAATTGTATTAAATGCAGGTATACAGCTTCTGAATGGTCGGGACGGTGCCTGAATTGTAAGAATTGGAGCACTTACCAGGTAAACCTTTCGGCCGGATAGTTCACGAAAAATTCCATTTATTCGAAACATCTGCGCTATTTCACGTTATCATCGTGGTTAAATAAACGCGACGTTTTCTAATATTTTGCTATAATACCCTTCGTACGAGTATAGCTGGTATGTCTTTTTTATGGTATTTTCGTTGATTTCGGGAGGTAGACTTGGAAGAAAAATATGATCCTCAAAAAGTTGAGTTGAAGTGGCAAGAATACTGGTCCGAGAGGGATCTCCATAGAACAGAGTTGAATCCATCGCGGAAAAAGTTTTATTGCCTTGAGATGTTCCCTTATCCCTCCGGCGAAATCACATGGGGCATGTGAGGAACTATGCAATCGGCGATGTGATCGCAAGGTATAAACGGATGCGCGGATACAATGTGCTTCACCCGATGGGATGGGATGCTTTCGGCCTGCCTGCCGAGAATGCTGCAATAAAGCACGGTGTTCATCCCGCGGAATGGACATATAAGAATATCGAGAAATATGAAAAAGCAGCTTAACCGGATGGGGCTCAGCTATGACTGGGAAAGAGAAGTGACCACGTGCAGTCCTGAATACTATAAATGGAACCAGTGGTTTTTCCTCAAGATGCTGGATAAAGGACTCGCCTATAGAAAACATTCCTACGTAAACTGGTGTCCTTCCTGCGCTACGGTTCTTGCCAATGAACAGGTTATTGAAGAAAAGTGCTGGCGCTGCGACAGCGTGGTTGTCCAGAAGAAGCTCGAACAGTGGTTTTTCAGGATTACACGTTATGCCGAAGAATTGCTCCGGGAGTGCGAGGAATTAAAGGGATGGCCTGAAAGAGTGGTCCTCATGCAGAAAAACTGGATCGGCAAAGGTGAAGGCGTTGAGGTGGATTTTCCTCTCGAAGGAATGAGCGAGAAGTTGAGGATTTTTACGACACGGCCTGACACTTTATTCGGTGTGACCTTTATGTGCATTGCGCCGGCGCATCCTCTGTCGGAGAAGCTTGTGAAGGATGCTGAAAAACTCGATGCTGTAAAGGCCAAATACGGCAAGGAAACAGAAAAGATAGGCCTTTTTACGGGCCCTTATGCGGTCAATCCGTTAAACGGAGATAAGATCCCTGTCTATGTCGCGAATTTCGTGCTCATGGAATACGGAACCGGTGCGATTATGTCTGTGCCGGCGCACGACCAGAGGGATTTTGAGTTTGCAAAAAAATATGATCTGCCGATAAAAGTTGTCATAGTGCCGGAAATCCCCCCGCCCCACATTTGCTAAGGGAGGGATTATTGAACCCGGAATACTTATCGAGGCGTATGAAGATGAAGGGATACTCGTTAATTCAGGAGAGTTCAGCGGTCTTAGAAGTGATATTGCCAAAAAGAAGATAATAAATTTCATAGAGGACAAAGGACTCGGTAAGGCAGTAATTAATTTCAAATTAAGGGACTGGGGCATTTCACGGCAGAGATACTGGGGGACGCCCATCCCCGTTATCTATTGCGACAAATGCGGCATTGTGCCTGTCCCGGAAGAGGACCTTCCTGTAATACTTCCCGAAGACGTGAAGATTACCGGAAAAGGGAGTTCGCCCCTCCTTGATTCCCCGGCATTTTTATATACAGATTGTCCAAAATGCGGCGGCAAGGCCAGGCGTGAGACCGACACTATGGATACGTTTGTAGACTCATCGTGGTATTTCATGCGGTATTGTTCTAAAAAGGGTGACATTGATCTGAAATCTGATATCAACAACGATGAGTCGGATGCCAGATACTGGATGCCCGTTGACCAGTATATCGGCGGTATTGAGCACGCTGTGCTTCATCTCCTTTATTCAAGGTTTTTTACGAGGGTCATCCGTGATCTCGGACTTCTCGATATCAGCGAACCCTTTCAGAACCTTCTCACGCAGGGTATGGTTATCAAAGACGGGGCGAAGATGTCCAAGTCAAAGGGCAATGTTGTCGACCCCAATTATCTGATAGAGAGGTACGGCGCCGACACGTCAAGGCTGTTTTCCCTCTTTGCAGCCCCGCCGGAGAAAGACCTTGATTGGTCGGACAAAGGGGTCGACGGGGCGCACAGGTTTCTGAACAGGCTGTGGGGAATGGTCTATAAAAATCGTGAGGCTAAGGGTAAAGAATGGGGCGGAAAAAAACATGACACCTGCTCCTTACGCCTGACGCTTTGCGCCTTTTCCGTAAAACACATCAGACCATCAAAAAGGTACAACCGATATGGAGCGGGAGTATCATTTCAATACCGCGATAGCCGGAATGATGGAGCTTATTAATGAGATCACTTCATTCGAACCGGAACCCGATGAAGACCGAACTGTTTTCAGATTCGCGATCGACAGGGTGCTTCTGCTTCTTTCGCCCTTTTCACCTCATATCGCAGAAGAAATGTGGGAGGCGATAGGGAACAGACCGAGCATATTCGAGCAGAATTGGCCTGAGTGGGATGAAGACGCTGCAAAAGAAGAGCAGATAGAGCTTGTTGTTCAGGTTAACGGCAAACTGAGATCGAGGATCATGATATCCGCAGGCATGCCCGATAATGAAATAAAAAAGATAGCCCTTGAAGATCAGAGAATTAAAGAAATGATCGGCGGCAAATCGATTAAAAAGGTCATTGTGGTAAAGGGCAAATTAGTTAATATAGTCATTGGATTGTGATGGAAGCAATGAACAATACAAGAGGGCAAAGCGCAAAGCACCCGTGCGGATTCCTTTAATACTTGTCTTCTGCTCTCTGCTCTCTGCTCTCTGCCAGTTTGGTTGTGGCTATACGATGCACAACAAAGCGTCACTTCCTTTCACGGCGATCAAGATGGGAAAGATCGAAAACAAAACCCTTGAACCGAAACTCCAGGACAGGCTTTACACGGCATTAACAGAGGAGTTTTTGAAGCAGGGAGTTTATGTTAATCCTGATGCGCGTATAAAATCAGCGGGACGATTCACCAGTTTGATTTACGAATATTGTCCGAAAAGTCAGATGTCGCTGTGGACTATGAAGTGGCTGTTAAGGCGGATTTTACCCTGACCGACCCTTCGGGGAATAAAAGAATTCAGAAACATAGAATCTCCGTTTATCATCTCTTTTTCGGGGCCCGGCCCTTGAATGATCTCATTGCATCTAAAGAACTTGCCTCTGAACAGGCGATGAGAGATGTGGCTATGGAGATCGTTGCCGGCCTCATTTACCGATGAGTTTCCAGACATTCTTGAAAGAGATAGATAAAGGCCTGCCCGCACCGGTTTATCTATTTTATGCGCAAGATACTTTCCTCTGTAGGGAAGCGATCGAGGCAATAAGAAGGCTGGTTCCACCGACCGAAAGAGACTTTAATCTCCATGTTTTTGATCTTTCAATGCCGGGTGATGAACCTATGACGTTTGCACAAATACTGGATGTGGCTAATACGGTGTCCTTTTTCGGCGGGAGGAGATTCACTTTATGTATTGCTAATCCGCAGAAGCTTTTGAAAAAAGATCAGGAGAGATTAAATAGTTATATTTCGAAGCCTGCGCCGGGCTCTGTTTTTGTGTTACTCCATAACGGAGCTCTGAGTAAAGAGGCGAGAGAAAAGTTCCAGGCTTTGAAACCCCTGTCTCTCGATATAAGGGAATCTGAAATCCCGCACTGGATAAAGCAGAGAGCCAAGGTGAAGGGTTTGGAAATATCCGATGAGGCTTCTGATTATTTAATAGGGCTTATCGGCCCCGACCTCAGTCTCCTCTCGTCAGAGATCGAGAAGATTTCTCTCCTCGGTAAGCAGGCGATAGATGTTGACGACATTTTGGATATTGTAACAGGTGGGAGACTTTACAGTATATTCGACCTTGTCGATGCGCTCAGAGAAAAAGACGCCGAACAGGTATTCGCCATATATAAAACCATGCGGGAAACAGCAGAGGATTACAGCCTGATCGGAGCCCTTAACTGGCTATACGCACGCAAACTGCATTCGCGCAACAGCAGAGCAGAAAACGAATATCTCTTAAGGGTATTCGAGCTTCTGAACAAAGCCGATATCGATATAAAAAGCTCTGGAAGAACTTTTCCTATGGAATATCTTCTGGTTAAGCTGCTGCGGCTGCAGTGAGATCCGCCTGAGGCGGAAGGGCGTTCACCTTCTTCGTGAGCCTTGATATATTTCTCGAAGCGGCATTTCTGGGGATAACACCTTTTGACGCAGCCTGATTCAGCTCTTTTATTGCCTGGAGCAATACTTTGACCGCAATTTCCCTATTCCCTGAATTCACAGCTGTCTCAACCTTCTTTACAACGGTTCTGACACCGCTCAGAACACTCTTGTTCCGAAGGTTCCGCTTCACACCCTGTCTCGCCCTTTTTATGGCTGATAAATTTTTCTTTGGTCTTGCTTTAGCTGGCAATTCAAACCTCCTAATTAGGATGAAAGATTAAAAATACCATAAGAGATGCTATAAAATCAACATTTCTTTGGTTCTTTTTCCGAAACTTCGGAGTTTCGGCCTGATAACCCGACTAAAAACCGGCTTCTATGGTCAAAAGCCAGTATGCAGAAGGCGCGGCCTCCATGCTTTTCTGCAGTTCATCCGAAACCCAGTGGGATTCTTCTTCCAGATTGAAAAAGTATGTGTCGATCCCGAAGAAACCGTCCAAGAAATGAGTGATAATGTGGAGTAGTTTTGATTTGTAACCCTGTGGCAGCTCCTCAAGATCTTCGAGTGTGATAACATCTTCCCTCTTCAGTTCTTTTATCATATCGCTTAATATCTGACGGTTCTTATGGATCGCGTTCAGCAGTCTGACGCTGAACTCCGGATCTGATGCAGAGATGGATCCATTCCCCTTTATAGATATCTGCGAGTATCGCACCAACTGATAGTTTTCGAAGAACTTTAATACCCTCCCTCTACAGGCAACGATATCCGTACCTTTGACCAGGATCTCATGGGAATAGTTCGTTTTTGAAAGATCTTTATGTCTTGACAAGATGTCTGTGAGCGGCACTTTGACCCCTGTATTTTTTAATAGATTACCAGTATCGATGCCTTTTTTCAACGGACAAGCCCTGATTTCGGATGCTTCCATCAGGCTTTTGTGGTAATATGTAATCCATGAAAAAGTACAGGCCGTTGTCATTGCAGAAGGTTAAGACTTACCCCATAACGAAAAGAAGGAGCAAGGTGTCTCTCTCTGCGCTTGCAACCCCATCTGAGAAAGGGCAGACTTTTCAGGAGTTCTTAGATAAGCTTCCAAAGGTACTCGCCGCGAGTGATCTCAAGGCAGTCGTTCGGGCTATAGTGAAAGCAAGACAGGGCGACAAACCTGTTATCCTCGGTATGGGAGCCCACACGATTAAAGTAGGGCTGTCACCTCTGATCGTAGACCTTATGCGCAAGGGAATAATAACCGCCATAGCAACAAATGGAGCGTGTATCATTCATGATTTTGAGGTTTCCTTTATTGGGCATACTTCCGAAGACGTTGGAAAAGAATTGTGCAGTGGAACCTTTGGCATGGCGCATGAGACGGGTAAGTATCTGAACAGGGCCATAAATGAAGGGGTTAAGCAAGGATATGGTATAGGAAAAGCTGTAGGAGAGATGATTTATAGCAGTAAATTTGAATTCAAAGGAGCGAGCATCTTTGCATCTGCCTTTGAGCTTGATGTCCCGGCGACCGTTCATGTGGCAATCGGTACCGATATTATCCATATGCATCCTTATGCCGATGGAGCGGCTATCGGCGAAGGCAGCTTCAGGGACTTCAGGCTGTTTACCTCGGTGGTTTCCGATCTTGAAGGCGGCGTTTATGTCAATCTCGGTTCTGCCGTTCTCATGCCGGAAGTTTTCTTGAAAGCATTAACAATAGCAAGGAACCTCGGCAACAAAGTCGAGAATATCACGACAGTCAATATGGACTTTATTCAGCATTACAGGCCGACAGCGAACGTCCTGAAAAGACCGACCATGAACAAAGGCGCCTGTTATGCTCTGACAGGGCATCACGAAATCATGTTCCCCCTCCTGGCCGCAGCAGTAATAGAGGACTTTGGTTAATGCGAAATGTATTACAGTCAGGCATGGGTGCAGAAAAACCTTTACAAATCACAATCCGGATTTTCATAAAAATTTTCAGTTCCGTGTGAAAACGCAAAGGTTTTATGCGTGAAAGAAGTCTTACAGAGGTGGCGATGGTGAAGCTTTTTCTGCACATATGATTGTCATCAAATGCCTTTTTCGGGTTAATTATTATAATATTCGGCCGGCAATTTTTGCTGATAGTTCAGAGGCGTCTCATTCAAGCCTGAGGCTAATCCCGAGCTTTTCTGAAAGCCCCTTCAGATCGTGGGCAACATACAGAAACGCCATCCAGGCGAATCTCCCCCACCTGTCTATTCCCTCTGCCTTGATCTTACCGATTGCTCCCCTGCCTTGCTTAGGCTCATTACCATAAAAGAGCTTTCCGAAAATATCTGCAGACCAGGCATCAATGGGAAACCCTCCGTGGGGGTTGATGATGTCTGCCGAGTAGTCGCCGATGCCGGGTAGTTTGAGCAATTTTCGCTTTGCCTCCACCGGATCGAGTTGCCTGAGATCTTCCAGCGATGGGGACCCTGCTTTTGAAACCTTTGCCAGTTGCTGAATATACTTTGTCCTGTATCCAAGCTTGCACTTTCCGAGTTCCTTTGCCCCCAACCCTGCTATGTCGTCGGGTGTCGGCCAGACATAAATTTTTTTATTGTTAAACTCAGAGACCCCGCCGAAATTCCTTATCATGCATTCCATCATCTCTTCGCTCCTTTTCAGCGGGGCCATCTGGAGCAGGATCGCAAGGGTAGCCTCTGCAAAGAGGCTCTCAGGGTTGGTGTCATGCATCCCGTAAAGGTCATCTACCGTGTGTCTGAGGATCGGGTCCTTCCTTGCCATAAAATAGAATGCCCCGAGGTCCCCATTGATATTCAACCGGTAAGCCAGTGCTCTTTTAATGGCCTCCTTCTGTTCGGGAGTCGGTGTGTCCTTAAGAAATATCTGTGCCTGCACCAGCGGCCTTTCTATTGTACCTTGAGAACGGAGCTTAAGGCCTGTTAACATGCCGTCAATATGAAGGGCCGTCCATAAAATACCTTTTTCGAAGATCTCAAAGGGGGTGAAGAGTGACCAGCCCGCGGGTTTGTGAACAGTAAGTTCGAAGTCATAGGGTGGCTTCGGGCGGAGATAAAAATCGAACCTTTGCGTCAGTTTAGCCATGTCGCTCCGGGTACGTCCTCTTGCGATATTGAGAGAACGTTATTTTATTGCGGATTTGCAGCCGTTAATCGATTACCTGTAACAATAATACTCCTTTTTACACAACCGCTCAAATTGCGGATTATCTTTCATCGTATGCACTCATAAGCCGTTTATTATTCATTGAAAATGCAAGATATTCTTGTAAATTTTATCTTCTGAGGATTACACAGGAAGTTAATACAGCATGAAGCTATGATTTTTTGCTCGTTTTTGTAAAAAACCCAGTAATTTTTTTCTGAACATTATCGCTTTCACAATGGGGGCATTTGATTTTTGGTTTCGCTTCAAATTCCTTTATTGAGAGAAAAACAATGAAATCGTTGCTGCAGTCTTTACAGATATACTCATATGCAGGCATAAAAAACCTCCTTATGTTTGACGAGTTGCTTTTTAATATACAATTATATCAACTTTTTCCTTGTTTGTTGCAGGAATAACGTCGCAAACTATTTTTTTTCGATTATTAAGAATATTGTGGGGAAAAGATCAAATAATTGACATAATTTGTTATTTTTTTCATCCTGCCTGAATTGAATTTAAAATTTTCTCTTATTTATCAGTGTGTTATAAAGAAGTTTTTTCGGGTATGGTATATGCTTAAAACAATGATATGTTTGGAAAAACTGCAATTGGAAGAGTGCGCCGTATCTTAGAGCATACGGTCAGATTAATGAAAAAGCTCTGTCGAAAACAGAAGAGGTATCAATACGGCGACGAGGAAACTTCTATTGGATATGAAACATTTCCTCCAAAACACCGTCCTGATCGATGACAGAAGAAAAAGGTTGCCTCGGGTGTTGATGTGGGGGAGCATTTGACTGGGACTCCTTGATTACTCAACGCCCAGGTCTTTTGATTATGTATGAAAATGGAAAGATTCGAGTTTCACAAATTCTGCTGAGAATACAGCAATCATCATTTCAGGGTTCGCCATGTGTGCTCCATACTTTCAAATTTCGTTTACCCCCTTTTTCCGATAAGAAATGTTGGAGTTCATCGAGTAGGCCCACCTGACCCTGATTGATCTTCTGTTTTGCCTCTTCGACCTCAAACCATGCGGCTTTATCGACTTCAGGGAATTCTTGCTGCCTGCCCGATCCGGGAGGCCATTCCATCGTGAACGTATTGCTCTTGATCGAAGAAGGATCACAATCTCCCTCAGCCGCCCAGGCGTGTATCAGTTTGCCGCTTTTCATCTTTACCGGTGAAAGGCGCACAAAATGATCCGAAATCCTGCAGCCTGTCTCTTCCTTAAATTCGCGCTGTGCCGCTTCAAGCGGATTCTCACCCGGATCAATCAACCCCTTCGGGATTGACCAAGCCCCAAAATCTTTATGAGTCCAAAAAGGACCGCCCGGGTGGACCAAAAAAACCTCGATCATCCCGCCCCGGCAACGGTACATAAGAATCCCTGCACTGACCTGCTGCACAATAATATTTTAAAGTTTTTTATTTTTGATTATCCATTAAAATATTTGTGATGTATTCGGGATTAAAGAACGAAGAGATCGGAAAACTCTTTGGAGAGATACATTACAGTGCAGTCACAAAGGCATCAGCCCGCTTGACGGAGAGAATGGAAAAGGATCGGAAGTTAAGGAAACGAGTGCAGGAGCTTATTTCTTAAGTCAAGACCTGACACCGGAAATTTACAATTATTACAATTATAAAGAAAAAACAGGGACACTTTTTTTAGTTGACAAGCTCTCTTGACCTTTGCTATTGTTTTAGCATTTAGTTAATTAATTAGCATTTAGTTAAGTGAAGGCCAAAGGGGGATAAGCTTTGGTATTTGGTTTGCATGGACACATCGAGCTAAGGCTTATCTGCAAAAAGAGGTGTCAAATAAAGGGCCGTAGCCGCTGTGCTACGGCCTTTTTCGTTTAATTAATAAGGTTATTAAGGCGGGCGTTATGAAATCTTTCAAATGTTTTGTTTTCCTCAGTGCTATTTTTTTTGCAATCATTTTTTCAAATATTAACTTATCTCATGCAGACTCATTGAATGCAACTCTTGGTGGAGACGGGGTTGTGAGACTTTCAGGTTCTTGTTCAGTTCAATGCATTCCTTCGGGGTATCAACACCCGGTATTCGCAATTGTTTATTTGTATATGACCCCCGGCGGTTTTAGCGGCACTCTCTCTGTACTATCTACTCAGGAACAACCGAAGTTGACATTAATAATTGCCAGGTCAATTTAGCTTGTAATTACCCGGGAGATTACACTTTTTCAGCGCACTGCGCCGGCGGGCGATGGCAAACAAATGCACAAGGTCAAACTACATGTGTGAGCTCTTCTTTTCCAATGGTGTATGCCACTGCCAATCTTCCCGTTGGGCGAGAAATATCAATTGATGCGCCCAGTGATCGAGTTACGGGCACAGAGAACATAAGCGTATCATATAATTTCCCTTATGCAGCGGACAGTTGTTACAACAGCGGTAATCATACTGATCCTTGTAAAACGAGGTCGGTCTCAGTTTATGTTGGCAGCACAAATGTATTTATTCAGGGCGGTAATCAGGGGTTGCCTCTATCTGGAGCAATTAACGTTCCTTTTGATTTTTCAAGGATTTCAGGAACGACGATAATCAAAGCATCGGCTTGCTGCGGTGGACATTGCAGAACCGTCGAAAAACTTGTCTACAAAGACCCTGAGGACGATGGTTGTAACGTAAAGGCAGGCAAGCCTGTGAGCGTAGCCAATGGCAACGTCTTTCTTGGTGAAACAGATTTTCCTCTATCAGGGGTAATGCCGGCCAATTTTAAGAGATATTACTTCAGCAAAGGGATTATAATGACGGGGTTAGGTCAGATGTGGAGCCATACCTTTGATACAAGAATCATCGGTTTTGGAGGTAACACGTATAAGGCTATTAACCCCGATGGTTCAATAGTCTATTACATAGATAACGACAGAGATAAAATTTACGATGTTGCGCTTCCCAAAGGAGAAAGAAGTAAGCTTATCAAAAACCCCAATAATACCTTTGTAAGAGAATTCTTCGACGGGACAAAAGAAGAGTTTAATGCGGCCGGTTATCTAACTGCAATGGTAGACAGAAATGGAAATAGGATAACCTTGGCCCGTGGAACAAACAACGCCCTCACAAAGATAACAGATCCAGCAGGCAGAGAAATAAACATTACGAACAATACCTCTAACAAGATAACCTCGATAACATTACCCGATGGAAAGGTATTTTCCTATACTTATGTGTCTGGTACGGGCTTCCTCGGTAAGGTGACTTACCCTGACGGTAGTATGAAAAACTACGAATATGTATATAAAGTTAGGGTCGCCTGGAACAGGCTGGAGGCTTTCAGGAATAAAGAACGAAAACGGCAGTTATATAGAAAAACATACCTATGATTCAAAAGGACGGGCTATAACCTCATCCGCTGACGGTACCAATGAACTTCTTTCGATCGCCTTTGTTGATGATGCACACTCAACGGTGACGGATTCTCTTGGACGGGTTACGACATACAATATCGACAAGTCTGGGGGCAAGAGCCGTGCGACGAGCATTTCAGGGCCAGGATGCAAAGAATGCGGGCAGGGGAATGTCTCCTACACTTACGATGACTATCTGAATATCACCTCAACAACGGATGCCAGTGGCAATGTAACTACCTTTACCTATGACTCTAACGGCAACATGCTCACAAAGACGGAGGCATATGGAACACCGATTCAGAGGACGACGACCTATACTTACAACTCCTTCGGACAACCTCTCATCATAATCGATCCAGGCGGAAACGTGACGGCCAATACATATGATGCGAAAGGGAATCTCCTTTCAACAACAGATGCGGCAGGAAATATCACAACCTTTACCTATAATGGCCTGGGACTCATGGTCTCAATGACTGATCCACAGAATAATATTACGACATACACTTACGACGAATACGGCAATCTTGCAAGCGCAACCGACCCTCTTGGACACACAACCACCTATACCTATGACATCAGGGGCAAACTCCTTTCGGCAACAGATGCAAATGGAAATCAGACCACCTATACCTATGACCAGAGAGGAAGGCTCACACAGGGTAAAGATAGCCTCAACCAAGTGACGATATATGCCTATGACCTTGCCGGAAACCTGACCGCAGTCACCGATGCAAGAAACAATACGACACAGTACACTTATGACAACATCAACAGGCTCATAAGAGAGACAAACGCTGTTGGAGACCAGGGGAGCTATACTTATGACTCGCAGAGCAACTTGCTCACCAAGACGGATGCCAAAGGACAGACAACAACATATGCCTATAATGAGTATAACCGACTGATAACTATCAACCATCCTGGAAGCACGCAGACCACCTTTGCTTATGATAGTATCGGCAATATGACATCAGCGGCAAATCCAAACATTTCTTACACCTTTACCTACGATCCTCTAAAGAGAAAAACAACGGTAACGGACAGCCTCGGCAGAACTATTGGTTACACTTATGATGCAGACTCAAGCAGGTTGTCTATGACAGACCCTGCCGGAGGGGTAACCCAGTATGCCTATAATCAATTAAATCTCTTAACTGCAATAAGAGACCCGCTGAATCAAACAACGTCTTATACATATGATAATCTCCGGAGAAGGACAGGACTCACCCTTCCAAACGGAATAACAACAAGCTACACTTATGACAATGCGAGTAGGCTCCTGAGCATCATAAACGGAATCGTGTCAACAAACAGCTACGTTTATGACAACGCCGGCAACAGGACGAGCATGACAAATGACGCAGGCACACATAATTATGCCTACGATACAATTTATAGGCTTCTGCAAGCGACCCATCCTGCACCGCCGACGGAGCAGTTCACTTACGATTCTGTCGGAAACAGACTGACCGATGGGTTAGGCAATTCTTACTTTTATAATAATTCCAATCGATTGCTTAACTATAATGGGGACACTTTTAGTTATGATGCCAATGGAAATACAACAAGTCGAGTAGATTCTTGCGGCACAACCACATACACGTGGGATTCTGAAAACAGGTTGACCGGCATCAGCGGTTTTCAGCCCGACTGTTCAACGGTGACAGCTTCATACAAATATGACCCCTTTGGAAGAAGGATAGAGAAGAATGTAAACGGAACAGTTACAAAATATCTCTATGATGAAATGGATATCCTGTCAGAGTATGACGGAAACAATCAGCTTGTGACCCGTTATGGGTATGGGAAAGGAATCGATGATCCGATTTCTTTAACAAGAAACGGCCAGACCTATTTTTATCACACTGATGCGTTGGGATCTGTTATTGCAATCACCGACTCTACCGGCAATGTTGTGCAAAGATATGAATACGACTCTTTTGGGAATATTGTTTCGATGTTAGACCCAAACTTTATCCAGCCTTATACTTATACGAGCAGGGAATACGATCCTGAGAGTGGACTGTACTACTATAGGGCAAGGTATTATGATGAAAAGGTGGGAAGGTTCATAAGCGAAGATCCGATTGGGTTTAAAAGCGGAGATGTGAACTTATATGCATACACTGCCAACAACCCCGTGAACAGAAAAGACCCTAAAGGACTAAACTGGTATGGCAACTGGTGCGGGCCTGGCGGTTCCGGTCCGGCAACAGACTGTTATGATGCTGCATGTAAAAGGCATGATAAGTGTTATGAGGACTGCGGTATTGATTGGTTAAGGAGATGGTCTCCGGGAAACATAGGTGGTAGCTGTGCAAAGGCGTGTGATGAAGAGCTGTTGAAAGGGTGGAAAAACTGTGCGTGCAGTCATGGCGCGAGCGGAAGCTGGTAGAACCGAGCAACAAATCAAAGGTACTCATTGTGGATAATGTACTTTCCTCGCAAGGACAGAAGGTATACGGCAGTGCTAGCGCGATATTCGCCATTGCCGGCTTAATGTGGTTTGTGGTTTGTTTTTCTGCAAAAGAAGCAAAATGGTGGAACTCGCTGTGGTTCTTCTTACTAATTTTCATCGTCTCAGTTTCACTAGGCGTTGTTGGCCGTAGGAGTATCTGCGGCATTTTGGGCATTATTTTAGGAGGCTTAGGCCTGTTAGGGGTTAGTTTCTTATTGTATGTTCGATAATAAAGGGAGACCTATGGGGACATCCTATAATGCCTCCTGTCAAGATATAAAATCATTTTGAGGATTCTCTTAATTATCAATAAGATTATTTTTCAGCCTTTATGGAAAAAAGTCTCCTCCTATGCGTCCATGCGGACGAAGATATCTTTCTTCGACGTTCTCTCTCACTCCAATCGAACCTGATCTCTGATCGTTACGTTTATCCGGCGTGTCCCGCATTGAGCGGGACCGCCCATCATCCTTTATCCAGATTCCCAAGTTCAGTGAGAGGCCCTGTATTGTCCCTCACGAGGTCATTCGCCTCAACGTTGTTTGCTCGGGCTCTCCGCGTCGAAATCAGTTTTTTAGGGCTTCCAGCTCGGAAACGGCTTTGCAGAAAGCCCGCAATTAAGCTCTTTCGGTCTGGCCTATATCTGGGTATCCCCCTGATTTAGATATTTTGGGTCGAATGGCTCCTTCTTCTTCATCAAGGTCCATGCGACAACCAGAAGCTTCGCAGCCAGCTTCACGCGCATCTTTGTGCCGATTCCCTTTTCCCGCTGCCGACCTCTGAGCTTGTTGGTGTAATACGTCATGAAAGCTTTATTGCTGAGGGAGGCGATGAGGGCCGCCTGATATAAAGCGTAGCGAAGATCGGCTTTCCCTTGCTTGGAGATGACCGGCGTTGCGCTGTTTAACGTTTTGCCGCTGCGGTGTGCGCAAAGATCGAACCCAGCCATCTTCAGTACCTGCTTGCCGCTTGCAAAGCGAAAAGGATAACCTATCGCACCCAGAACCTTTGAGGAGACATCAGGCCCGAATCCGGGGATGCTCAATAGACAAGAATATTCCGGAAACTGTATGCACAGGTATTCTATCTTTTCTTCCACCACCTTGATAGTCTCTCTGACCTGACGAAGCCCCGAAACCATCACCCGGGCCTCAAACGGCGCTGCATCTCCGACGCAACATCCTATGGACTCAGGGGCCGTCTGCCAGATCGCTTGGAGCCGCTTCTGCTGGGACATATTAAGCTTGCCGGGAGCAACGTTCCGACAAAATTCATCATATTCAGATAAAGATAAGGTGCCAGCCCTTGACAGTTGACAAATGAATTTGGTTCTGGTATGTTTTCTCCATGGGAAGGCCACTGAGGATAGAATATCCCGGCGCTCTTTATCATATAACGAGCAGGGGGAATGAGCGAAAGAAGATATACCTTGATGAAGGGGACAGGCTAAAATTTCTGGCGATTCTCGAAGATTACCATGACCGTTACGGAATTCTGATACACAGTTATGTACTTATGGATAACCATTACCATCTTATCCTTGAGACGCCGAAGGGGAATTTATTGAAGGTCATGCATGGAATAAACGGAGGGTATACAGGATATTTTAATCGAAAATACGGAAGATCAGGGCATCTCTTTCAAGGCAGGTATAAGGGAATACTTGTCGATAAAGACAATTATCTTGTAGAGTTGAGTCGATATGTGCATCTGAACCCGGTGAGGGTGTCTATGGTGAAGAGGCCGGAGGAATACAAATGGAGCAGTTATGCGGGCTATATTGCTGAAGGAAAAGAAGTCAAATGGGTGGAATACGCGTGGGTACTATCAAAGTTTGGAAGCAACGTCAAGAGAGCAAGGGAGAAATACAGGGCATATGTGGAAGAGGGATTAAAGGAGGGAATAGAAGGAACACCGTTAAAGGCGGTTCAAGGGCAGGCCGTCCTTGGCGGAGAAGACTTTGTGGAAAAGATAAAGAGGACGCTCAAAGGGAAAGAGTTGAGCAGTGATATAGTGGAGCGTAAGAGATTCATGACGCTGCCGAATCCGGGCGATGTGATAAAGGAAGTTGCCAAGGCATTCGGAACGGACGAGGAGCGTCTCAGGGAGAAGGGCCGGAAGGACAATACGGCTAGAAAAGCGGCAATCTATTTTGTACAGAGATACTCGGGGCTGAGCAATGAGGAGATAGGAAAGAGATTCGGCGGGATACACTTCAGTGCAGTGAGTAAGGCATCGGAGAGATTGAAAAGAGCGATGGCCGATGACAGAAAGTTGGCGAGACTTATCGAGAAGATTAATTCATGTTTCAAGGGCTGACACCATTTGATTTCAAGGGCTGACACCATTTGATTTTTCATTTGATTTTTCCCGTCAGCTTTAAGAAAATATTTCCGGAGTGCTTTACGATCCTGCCTGCCACTTGAATCATCTTCCAGCGAAATGTCGCTATTGTATGTTTTATCCATGACTCAGGACATGACAGCCGCTTGAATCCTACAAAGAGATTGTACGCTATTACTCCTATCCGGAAAAATACTGCATTGGCTTCCGTTTGGCCACAGGGCATGCGCTCCATCCCAAATCCGATCTTCAGTTCCTTATTGAAGTTCTCCGCTTCTCCCCTCTGATTATGCCACTGAAGCACCTCGCCGGTATCCTTTTGCTGTTCATCCCAGTTCGTTGCTACTGCATGATGAAAATATTTACCCGTTTCAAATAAGTTCTCCTGCCTGCGCAACTCTCTCTTGATTACAAGACGAAATGCTTTTTTTGTTTGATTCATCGTATGCACCGCTTCTGCTATCTCATAACCGCAGTCCTTTACGGGCTCTCTCCAGTGTCCATCCGGAATTCCCGTGATTAATGCCTTTACCGAACGGTCTAAATCCGCAGTGATCGCCCATTTCACTCCATCTGTCTCTAATTCGTTTATCAAATCCGCCTGATATGAGGCGCTGTCCGCCCGATAGTATCCTATCCTCTTACCTTTCGGCATCCGGGCTTTGCATTCTCTGTAAAAACTCTTCTGCCCGAAGGCAGGCGCGGTATTGCCCTCTCTGAATTCATCGTATATGCACAGTTTCAGCTCGTAGAGAAACCCCAGCATCGGCATGTAGCCTTTGTCACCCGTATAGCTATAAAAAGCATCAGCTTTCTCCGCTGTTATCCCTGTCGCATCTGCGTCTAATGTGTATGCCTCTGTCTTGTCCCTATTCAGTATCCTTTGATTCAGCTTATCTCTTACTTTTCCCAATCCCTTCAATCCCATCTGCCCTGTCTGTACATTACCCATCCTTCGAAACCAGTCCCCCACGCTGTCAGGATCAGGAATCTTATCAATATCGATCAGCTTCATTAATCCTTTTTCGTATTGCAACTCCCGAATATCCTCAAGGCTCCTGCCGCCACCTTGTAACATTAAAACCAGAGTGTCTACAAATGCCGAAGGCTTAAAGCCACGGTTGCTCCCAGGCCCAGGTATATACCGGTCCGCCAGGTCTCTCAACCCTATCCCGTGGTTGTATTCCGCCAGCAGCGCCAAGCCACCATGAGCTGTCAGTCCTTCTTCAGTCCTCTCAATCTTGAATCCAAACACCGTTTGTCGTATCATGTTCTCACCTTGTCGGTTAAAAGATTTGAGTCGTGTCTTTTCCTTTATACCCGCTTTTTGTGCGGCCGACAAGGTCTTTCTTTTCTTACCTCAATTTTCTATCTCTGTTTTAGGGTCCGTCTGTTTCTACGTCTGTTTTTTCCTAATTATCTTGAGAACAAGCCACTGCAATCAATAGTGTATCTGAGATTGTCTGAAGGATTATATTCGATTTTTCAGAAAGTATCAGAGCCGTCCGATCATCAGCAGCGCATTCTCATCCGGATTGCCGTAGTATTTTTTCCTGATGCTTTCGACCTTAAACCCGAAAAGTTCATAGAATTTTTGTGCACCGGTATTTGAAACCCTTACTTCAAGATACATAAAAGCACATCCCTTTTTTTTCAATTCCCTTATTGCTTCATTCATCAGTATGGTTGCTACACCCTGTCTCCTGAAATCCAGCTGCACTGCAAGGTTGAGGATATGAGATTCATGAAGCAGATAATTTGCACAGACGTATCCGATAACGTTTTCCTCAAATACGGCAACTTGCGAGAATGCATTTTTTTTGTAAATCTCATTGAGGAAAAAATGTTCGGTGCAGGGGGTACTGAACGAAATCCGTTCAATTTCCAATACGGGAGGGATATCATCTTCTTGCATATCACGGATGATCAGCTTATTCATTCCACCAATCCGAATTCAATAACCTTTTTCTTTGAGCCACCTTGTATCCTCCTACGACCGAACGCTGTGATTGGTAAAGATTTTTCTGCATATATGTATATGCCGGTCATCGAACGAATTTTTCATGTAAAGATCTCTTCTCCTTTTCAACACAACTCTCTTCACTAAAGCCTATAAGAAAGCCTCATGTTTATCAAGATGTTAACTTCCGTCAAGTTTGTGATTACCGATCTTTTTGCTATACTCGTTCTATGAAGAACCAGGAGATTGCGAAGATATTTAACGACATCGCCGACCTCCTTGAGATAAAGGGTGAGAACCCCTTCAGGATCAGGGCATATAGACGGGCTGCACTGAATCTGGAAAGTTTTGCAGAGAACGTTGCTGAAACTCCCAAAGAAAAACTCCTGCAAATCCCGGGGATCGGACAAGACTTAGCGGCGAAGGTTGAGGAATACGTCAAGACAGGGAAACTCCGGTCTTATGAAGACCTGAAGAGGGAGGTGCCCGAGGGCCTCGGCGTACTCCTTTCGGTCCCGAGCCTCGGTCCCAAGACCGCAAAACTCCTTTCCGATAAACTGAAGGTAAAGAATTTGGATGATCTTGAACGGCTGGCGAGGGAGCACAAGCTGATCGGTCTTCCCGGAATAAAAGAAAAGACGGAAGAGAATATCCTCAAAGGGGTCGAGATGCTGAAGCGGGGAATGGAAAGGCAACCATTGGGGAAGGTACTGCCCATTGCTGATGACATGGTTGAACATCTCAAAAAGCGGGCACCGGTTAACAAAATCAGTATCGCAGGAAGCATAAGGCGATGGAAAGACACCATTAAGGATATAGACATACTCGCTACCGCAGGGGATTCAAGGGCGGTCATGAGCGCGTTTGTTCACCTTCCCCATGTCAAGGATGTCCTCATGCAGGGCCCGACAAAATCGAGCGTTATTATCCATGAAGGGCTTCAGGTTGATCTCCGCGTTGTTGAAGAAGAAAGTTTTGGCGCTGCTCTGGCGTATTTTACGGGCAGCAAGGGCCACAACATACGATTGAGGGAGATGGCCGTAAAGGCGGGGCTGAAGATAAACGAATACGGGATATTCAGGGAAAAGGATGATAAGAAAATGGGCGGGGAAAAAGAGGAGGACGTATACAGGATTCTCGGACTTCCCTTTATACCTCCCGAGCTAAGAGAGGATACAGGAGAAATAGAGGCCGCTATCGAGGGGAGACTGCCAGATCTTGTTACTCTCGATGACATAAAAGGCGATCTCCATGTCCATACCAGAAGGAGTGACGGAAGTCATGACTTCCATGAGCTCATTGAAGAGGCGCGGAAAATTGGTTATGCATATATGGCAATAACAGACCATTCAAAGGGTCTCGGGATCGCAAGGGGGCTCAGCGAAGAAAGGATCATAGAGGAAAAAAGGGAGATAGAAGCTATAAATAAAAGACTAAGGGGTTTCAGGCTGCTCGCCGGTGTCGAAGTGGATATCAGGAGTGACGGGCATCTGGATTTTTCGGATGAGATCCTCAAGCAGTTAGATATCGTCGTAGCGTCGATACACTCGGGTTTTAGACAGACCAGGGAGCAGATCACAAGGAGGATGGTATCTGCCATGAGAAACTCCTATGTCTCGATAATCGCTCATCCTTCGGGCAGACTACTCGGAGAGAGAGACCCTTATGATCTTGATATGCAAGAGGTCCTTAAGGTGGCAAAGGAAACCGGGACGGCAATAGAGATAAATGCATATCCTCTCAGACTGGACTTGAATGATATGCATGCAAAAATGGCAAAGGAGATGGGAACAAAGATGGTGATCAGCACGGATACCCATGTGATCAGCCAGTTCAAGTACATGACGTATGGGGTGTCTATCGCGAGAAGGGGCTGGCTCGAGAAGAGCGACGTTTTAAATACCATGGATTACAATACATTGGCAAAAGCACTGAAGAGGTAACTGGTACCATAATTACGTGAGAATTTTAAGCCGATCAAGCCGGCTCACCAGATTACCGTTAGTTCAGGGATAGCATGTACTTCCTATACAAAGATCAAGAATTATGATGATCTTATACACATTGCCGATAACGCCCTCTTTAAGGCTAAGGAAAAGGGGCGCGATCAGAGCCTCGTATATTCTTCTTTATAAATAATACCACCCGCAATATCTGCTAAAATAGATCGTGGATATTATAACCTCCCATATAAACGCCGACTTTGATTCCCTTGCATCCATGGTCGCAGCAAAGAAGCTCTATCCTGATGCAGAAATAGTTTTTCCCGGATCTCAGGAGAAGAAACTGAGAGATTTCCTTGAGGCCTTCCACCCGATACAGATCAAGCGCATTAAGGACGTCGATCTCTCGAAGGTTACAATGCTCATCATTGTCGATACAAAGATACCGTCGAGGATCGGCCCTTTCGCTGAATTGATTGCTGATAAGAACATCAAAATACATATCTATGATCACCATCCTTTTAATGAAGGAGATATCAGGGGAGAGGTAGAGAAGATCGAGAAGGTGGGGGCGACCGCTACCATCCTCACTGAGATACTGAAAAATGGGAGATTGCCCCCGACACCTATCGAAGCGACCATCCTTGCCCTGGGAATATATGAGGAAACAGGCTGTCTCCTTTTCCCGTCAACGACAGAACGGGATCTCCTCGCTGTTTCATACCTGCTGAAAAGGGGGGCAAACCTCAATATCGTATCGAGCTTCATCAAGATGGAACTGAGCATGGAAGAGTTCGACATCCTCAATGAGCTTGTCCAGTCATCACGAGAGGTAGTCATCGAAGGAATAAGGATAAAGGTGGCAAAGGCGTCGTGGGCGCATTATTTCGGGGATGCTGCACACCTTGCCCACAGGCTGATGGACATGGAAGATATTGACGCTGTCTTCGTCCTGCTGAGTATGGAAGGTAAGATACTGATGGTGGCGAGGAGCAAGGCACCCGAACTCGATGTATCGAAGGTTATGCAAGAATTCGGGGGAGGAGGACATCCGACAGCGGCCTCGGCAACAATAAAAGAGGCGTCTCTCGAGTTGATCGAAGAAGGGTTGTGGGAGATGCTCAAGATGAGTGTGAAGCCGGGCAAGGTTGCCTCCGACGTCATGACGCGTCCTGTAATCAGTATACAGGGAGATGTCCCCGTTAAGGAGGCAGAGGCGATGATGACCCGCTACGGCGTAAACGTCCTGCCTGTTTTAAAGGGAGAAAAATACAGCGGCCTCATCTCCCGCGAGGGCGTCGAAAAAGCCCTCTTCCACGGCTTCGGGAAAAGCAAGTCGATAGATTTCGCAACGACAGACGCCTTGACCGTATCGTCGAGTACCCCGATCAGAGAGATAGAAACGCTGATGATCGAACGGAACCAGAGGTTTATGCCCGTTATAGAGAAGGAAAGGATTGTCGGTGCCATAACGAGAACGGACCTGCTGCGCACCCTCTATGAGGAGTTTCTCAGGCGGAGGAAGATAGAAGAAACCGTTACAAAGGGAAAACCTGTGATAGGGAGAAACCTCTCTTCATGGCTGAAAGAGAAGTTCCCTCCGGAAGTTTACAACCTCCTCAAGCTCTCAGGAGAGATAGCGGAAGAACTGAGTTTTAATGCCTATCTCGTCGGGGGTTCGGTGAGGGATCTCCTGCGGACTGAAGAAAATCTTGACATCGATATCGTTATCGAGGGAGATGGAATCGCCTTTGCCCGTGCATTCGGAGAAAGGTTGAATGCAAAGGTGAGAGCTCACCAGAAGTTCGGGACCGCCCAGATCCGTACCAATTTCATAAAGCTTGATGTGGCGACAGCCAGGACAGAATATTATGAGTCGCCTGCGGCACTTCCAAAAGTCGAGATATCATCGATCAAGAAAGACCTCTACAGAAGAGACTTTACTATTAATACCCTCGCTGTAAAATTAAACCCGAGAGATTTCGGGGTTCTTATAGATTTTTTCGGCGGACAAAGAGATCTGAGAGAGAAATCGATCAGGGTCCTTCACAACCTTAGTTTTGTCGAGGACCCTACTAGGGCGTTCAGGGCGGTCAGGTTTTCGGAGCGGTTTGGTTTCAAGATCAGCAAGCACACGGAAAATCTTATCAAGTCGACGATAGAGATGAACTTATTCGACAGGCTTTCGGGTCCGAGGCTTTACGAAGAACTCCTCCTCTCCTTTAAGGAGACCGACCCGGCCAGGACATTGAAAAGGCTTTCCGATTTCGGTCTCTTGAAGGTTATACACCCGAATCTTTTATTTACCGAGGATCTCGAAGCAACGCTCAAGTCAATGCATGAAACGCTCACCTGGTTTAATCTGCTTTTTCTGGAGGAGAAACCGGACAGCGGAATTTTATACCTGATGGCTTTATTGTCGGGATTGAAGGATGAGGATACACAAGTTACTATGGAGAGATTATCACCATCGCCGAGGGTGAAAGAGATGATCATCAACGGAATTGTGCAGGCAAGAAATGTGGTGAGAAAATTTCCTCTCCAGGACCCTGTGGAGACACACAAACTTCTCGGCAACCTTAAGCTCGAAGTGGTCTTATTCTCGATGGCCCTGAGCAAGGATAGGAAAAAGCAGAAGGTGATATCCCATTATCTTACGGAATTAAGAAATGTCAGACCAATACTCAAAGGAGAGGACCTGATGAAAATAGGTATACAGCCCGGCCCCGTCTATTCCAAGATCCTCAGGGAAATCCTCGAAGAGAAACTGAGGGGCCGCCTGAAATCCAGGGAAGATGAAGAAAGGTTTGTCCTTTCAAAAATACACTAGTCAATCGAACGGGCACATGCTTTTTTATTTTTTTAGAGATTTTCCGATCCTTCTCTCTATTGACTTCACCTTCTCGTCTATCCTGTTCGGTTTTCCCGTCCGGTCATCGATCGATATTGTCGTAAGCGCTCTCTCACCGGTCTTCATCAAGGTCTTATGGCATTTTTTGATGAGTTTCATGATCTCGTCCCATTCGCCTTCGACAACGGTACCCATCGGATTAACCTTATAAGGAAGTCCACTCGCGTCAACGATCTTCAATACTTCCGCAAGCCGATCTCCGATACTGCTACCGACGCCTATCGGTACAATACTGAATTCTGCAAGCATAAAACCCTCCTTTTTTGGTAACCATTCAGTGGAGGGTGAGCTTTGGCAGCCGCAGGCTTTAGCCTGCGTTCATTACGCAACCTAAGGTTGCGGCTACCACCTGTGACTGAATGGGTACCCTTTTTATTATCTTAAGGATAGCAATAAAGGGTGCAAAAAAGAAGGGGCACCGACGTGCCCCTTCACGTTGTAGGAATTTCTTAGATTATTTTACTGCGTCTTTTAAGGATTTGCCGGCGGCAAATTTCGGTATCTTTGCGGCAGGAATTGTAATAACGTCACCAGTCCGAGGATTGCGGCCCTTTCTGGATTTCCTTTTTTTAATCGAGAAGGTTCCGAAACCTACGAGTGTCACCTTCTGCCCTTTTTTTAGCGCCATTTTGACGGAGTTAAGAGTAGAATCCAGGGCCCTTGATGCATCCGCTTTACTTAAGCCGGTGCCGGAAGCAATTTTGTCAATGAGTTCCGCTTTTGTCATCTATATTTCCCCCCTTTCATGAGAAAGAATTAATGAGCAAAATAAAAAAACTGAATAACAGTATCAGGGAAGAAAACCTTTTGTCAAGCCAAAAATTAATCTCTTTGTTATAGAAAAACTCATGCCAGGTAATGATTTGGGATGGATTGACGTTGACATTTTTCCCGCCGAATAATGCCGGTCTTTTCCTTCGGCATGAGAAGTTTTAAAAATATTTTTTGTGGGGAGAGAGTTTCAAGCGACAATGTGCAGCGGATGCAAACTTCCCTTGATAAGCGGAGTTCCGATCAAAAACCAAATTCTCTATATTGCAGTCAATATATGGTAGTCTTCCCTTTTTAGCCATACATAATATAGAAGACTTTATTTTTTTCTTGACATTCATTCTCCCTCACACTATTATGAGGTGGTAGAAAGTGGTAGAAAGTGGGAGGATTTGATGCCGTCTTTCTCTGGAAAATACTACTACGCTGTTGACACAAAAGGCAGAATCATTGTCCCTGCTCCTTTCCGTGAAATTATTTCGACAAATTATAGCACAAAACTTTACATCACCAATGCTCCGGTTGACCAGTGCCTTTGCATTTATCCGATGGAAGAATGGAGCAGGCTTCAAGATAAGGTTCGGACGAAGCCGAGTTCTGATAAACACATGAAATTTTTTATGAGGAGGGTTATCGCTTCTGCAGTCGAGGTAGATCTGGACAAACAGGGGAGAATTCTCATACCTGCATCGCTTAGAGAAGACGCGAAAGTGAACAGCAATGTTGTTATAGTCGGTCAGGTAGACAGGATTGAACTCTGGGATAGAGATGAGTGGGATAAACTCGTAGATCTTTCAAAGATAGACAAGGGATCTATGGAAGACGGACTTGCAGCCTTAGGCTTTTAGAGGCATGCGAGGAGATTGACAAGAGAAATCGTCCATCTGCCGGTTATGCTGGAAGAGGTCATAGAAATGCTGGACCTCAAGCAGTATGGAGTGTATGTAGATGCAACGGTCGGACTCGGGGGGCATTCAGAAGAAATATTGAAGTTCATCGGCTCCGAGGGCCGACTTGTCGGTATCGATAAGGACGATGAGGCTCTAAAAATAGCCGGTAACAGGCTCCGGGACAAACGGGTCATTTTGAAGAGGGGGAGTTTTTCGGATATGGAAAACCTGCTTGCATCAGAAAAAATCTCTGAGGTCGACGGAATCCTTTTCGATCTTGGCTTGTCGATGCTGCAATTAAGGGACCTGGAGAGAGGATTCAGTTTTGCTTCGGATAAACGGCTTGATATGAGAATGGATGAAACACAAAAGGTATCCGCATGGGATATCGTGAACAGATACCCAGAAAGGGAGATCGATCGAATACTGTGGGAATTCGGCGAAGAGCGCCTTTCAAGAAAAATAGCAAGGGCAATAACCAGATGGCGGGACAAGCAACCTATCGATACTTGTTCCGAACTGTCAAAGATCGTTGAAGATGTATACGGTGGCAGAGGAAGAACTCATCCCGCGACAAAGACTTTCCAGGCATTGAGAATTGCGGTCAATCGAGAACTTGAACAGCTCAGGGCAGGCCTTGAAGCAGCGTTAAGATTGCTGAAGAAGGGCGGGCGATTGTGTGTAATCACATACCATTCCCTGGAAGACAGAATAGTCAAGCATACTTTGGTGGATAGTTCTAAAAAGGGTTTGCTCAGGATCGTTACGAAGAAACCCAGGACACCTTCAATAGAGGAAACAAGGGTAAATCCTTCTTCAAGGAGCGCAAAACTGAGAGCGGCGGAGAGAACATGATAAAGAAAGGCGGGATGAATCTATTATCGTTTATTTATAAGCCGTTATTGATCCTTTTCTTGATCTTCGGTGTGTTCGGTCTGGTTTATCTCAGATCGAGCTTTGTGGGATTAGAATATAGTCTTGGCGATCTTGAAAAGAAGAAGATGAATTATCTTAAGGAAAGGAAGATGCTCCTTGCCGAGAAGACAAAGCTGTTATCTTTTGCCCAACTGGAAACATCTTATAACGACAACGAAGGTTTTTTCTTGCCTGACAGAATTAAAGTAATACATGTGAATAAACAGAAAAGGTCTCAACCATACAAGGCCTCGCTGGAAAGAAGTCGATTGGCCGAACCTTAAAAGTAAAGGGCTGTGGGGGGGAGTTGAACAAAAGAAGAGCGATCATTCTTAATACCGCCATAATTTTCAGTTTTATTTTGGTATCTCTGCGGCTCGCAGACCTGATGATAATCAACCATAAACGTCTTTCAGAGCGTGCAAAACAGCAGCATGTGAAGGTCGAGGACATCCAGGTGAGAAGAGGAATAATTTTTGACAGGAGAGGAAGGGATCTCGCTCTAAACCTCGAGCTTGAGTCTCTCTATTGCGATCCCGAGAGCCTTAATGTTAATAATGAAGATATAAGGAGGCTCGCATCAGCCGTATCGAAGGAGCCCGGCGCCATCCTATCGAAGATTCCCGACGGAGGAAGATTTGTCTGGATTGAACGAAAACTCGATCCCTCCATGGCGGAAAAGATACGGGAACTTAATATTGAGGGTCTGGGATTTATGGCGGAGGCAAAACGGTTCTACCCGAAAGGTGAACTCGCCTCTCACATTATTGGTTTTGTCGGTGTCGACAATCAGGCACTTGAGGGTGTCGAGCTGAAGTATGACAAATATATGAAGACAACGGGAGGTAAAGTGTTCCTTGAGAGGGATGCGAGCGGCAGGACACTTTCATCGGGAGTAAATATGGAAGCAAAGGGGAATAATGTTGTGCTGACGATAGATGAGGTTCTTCAGAGATTGGTCGAAAAGGAGCTCGACAAAGCGATGGCTCAATGGAGGGCTGCTGCCGCAACGGCTATTATGATGGATCCCTTCACAGGCGAGATACTGGCTCTTGCAAACAGACCGGCATACGACCCCAACAGGGGAGGGCATGCGCGCAGCTCCGAAAAGAGAAACAGGGCGATAACCGATTTGTATGAACCGGGATCGACCTTTAAGATCGTCATCGGTACCGGATCACTCGAAGAGAAATTAGTGAGGCCCGACAGCTTATTCGATGTCAGTAGAGGGGGCATCGAAGTGGGCGGCAAGACAATCAGGGATGTCCATAAATATGGTGTTCTCAGCTTTAAAGAGGTTATCCAGAAATCCTCCAATGTTGGTTCTATCATGATCGGAATGAAACTGGGAAAGGAAAGGGTATATAAGTACGCAAAGCTGTTAGGAATCGGCGAGAAGACAGGCATCGATCTGCCCGGAGAAGTCTCCGGTTGGCTGCACGCTCCTGAAAGGTGGTCGGGGACATCATTGGGTGCGATACCGATCGGACAGGAAGTTGCCGTGACGCCGCTGCAGATACTCAGGGCTTATTCTGCGATCGCAAACGGAGGATTCCTTGTCAGACCTCATGTTGTGTCTCAGATCATTTCTCCGGACGGACAGGTTCTTGCCTCCCTTCAAGACAGAGAAACGAAGCGGGTGATTTCCGCAAAGACCGCCGAGACGTTCAAAGATATATTGAAAAGCGTAACGGAGGAAGGCGGAACCGGCAAGAGCGCCTCTGTGGATGGGAATGAGGTTGCAGGTAAGACAGGCACCGCTCAGATCATAAATCCGGTTACAAAAAGATATTCCAAGGAAAAATACGTCAGTTCCTTTGTCGGCTTTGTGCCTGTTGATAAACCCAGGATTGCGATAATAGTTGTTGTCTATGAACCGAAGGGCCAGATTTACGGAGGAGTGGTCGCGGCGCCCGTTTTCAGAGATGTTGCCACTCAAGCGTTGTCATATCTTAATGTGCCGAGGGAAGACAACACCCATCAGAGTTCATTACTGGTATTTAAATGATGCTCAGAGAAATGCTGAAAGGATGCGATTATACCGAAAGGTCTCCGGACGAAGGGACATTTATGAATACGGACGTCTCAGGCATAGCTTACGATTCACGGGATGTTGAAGAAGGACATCTGTTTGTTGCCATAAAGGGCGAGACGTATGATGGACATAACTTCATCAATGCCGCGATTGGAAGAGGCGCAGTTGCTGCTGTTGTCGAGAGAGAATTAGATGAAATCGGCGCTGGATACATACTTGTCAGAGACGGCAGAAAAGCTCTCGCGTGCATCTCGAATAATTTCTACGGGAGACCGTCGGAAAACCTAACGCTTACGGGAATTACGGGCACAAACGGAAAGACAACGACGACGTATGTCCTGCAGTCTATCCTCGAGTCATGGGGAAAGGATGTGGGACTGATCGGTACCATCCAGTACATGATAAAGGACAGAGTTTATCCGGCGCACCATACGACACCGGAATCCCTTGAATTTCAGGGACTCCTGAAGAAAATGCTTCTATCAGGGTGTTCTCACGTCATCACAGAGGTCTCTTCTCATGCCCTTGCGCAATATAGGGTGGACGGAGCTGTCTTTCATGCTGCTGTTTTTACGAATCTTACCAGAGACCATCTGGACTTTCATAAAACGATGGAGGATTATTTCCGGGCAAAGGGGCGATTGTTTCAAGAGCTTCTCGATAAGAAGGGGACGGCTATAATAAATATCGATGACCCGTACGGGAAAAGACTGAATGCCGAATTGAGAAGGCTGCGCCCGGGCCTGAATATCTTGACGTATGGTCTTGAGGCGGGTGCAGATATCATTGCACGCGGTGTTGAGGCCTCATTTCAGGGATTGAGATTTACGATTTCTTTCCTTGGCGGGAGTTACCACATCTCATCCCGGCTAACAGGCATGCCGAACGTTTATAATATTATGTCAGCGGTCGGCACATCGATCTCGCTTGGTGTCCCATGGCAGGTAATCATCGACGGTATCAAAGATTCCGCCGGTATTGTTGGCAGGTTTGAAAAAATTGACGCAGGGCAGAAATTTCTCTGCATTATCGATTACGCCCATACGGAAGATGCACTCGAAAGGTTGATATACACCGCAAGGGAACTCATTTCGTCTGCCCAGTCATCCCTTACTAAAGGAGGGCACGGGGGGGCTGACGACTGTCACTTCGCAGAACGTTGTTCGCCTCTGGTGATCACCGTCTTTGGCTGCGGGGGAGACAGGGATCGAGGCAAAAGGCCGATAATGGGTGAGATTGCCACGAATCTTAGTGACTATGTGATCATAACTTCCGACAACCCGCGGTCCGAAGATCCTTTGGATATTATCAAAGATATCGTAAGCGGAATAACGACCAAAAACTATCTCATAGAACCCGACAGAAGAGAGGCTATCAGGAAAGCCGTTGAGATGGCGGGAGATGGCGATATTGTCCTTATCGCCGGCAAGGGGCATGAGGCTTACCAGGAGATAAGGGGCGTGAAACATCCGTTTAGCGACAGGGACGTTGTTAAAGAGGCGATAACAATTAAACTGCAGAATTCGGAATGAATAATCCGAACTGCCTTGATCAGGAGACTGCGAAAATTTTGAAAATGGAAGATGTCATGAGAGCAACAGGCGGTGAGCTGATCAGCGGCCATTCAGGCTCCTTCGGAGGGGTGTGCATAGACTCAAGGAAGATAAAAGAAGGTGAATTATTTATTGCTCTTAAGGGTGACAGATTTGACGGCCACGATTTTATTCGCGAAGCCCTGGAGAAAGGCAGCGGAGCGGTCGTCAGTCTTCCTGAATTCGAGCCTATAAAGGATAAGACGATAATATCGGTCAAGGACACATTAAAAGCCCTGCAGGATATCGCACGTTTCTTGCGCTTGAAACGGGATATCCCTGTCGTTGCCGTGACGGGTTCCAATGGCAAGACAACAACAAAGGAACTTATCGCGTCGATCCTGGACACCCGATACAGGGTATTAAAAAACTCCGGCAATTTCAATAACCACATCGGACTCCCCCTAAGTTTGACGGACATAGCGGATGAGGACGAGGTTATCGTTCTTGAGATGGGTGCAAGCGGACCCGGGGAGATAAAGGAACTCTGTAACATAGCAGAGCCGGATTACGGAGTCCTAACGAATATAAGCCCTGCCCATCTGGAAGGTTTTAAAGATATCGAAACAGTGCGGAAGACCAAACTTGAACTTCTCGGTGCGGTCGGAGTTGCCGTTGTGAATGCGGACGACCCTTTTATGATGGAGGGTATTTATCAATCGGGATTCAGGGGATCGCTTGTAAGATACGGGATACAAAACCCCGCTGATGTCTATGCAACGGATATAAAACTCCACGAAGAGGGTTCCAGCTTTACCCTCCATGTTCCCGAGAACATATCCATAGCGGTCAACCCGAAGATATCCGGGATGTTTAATATTTACAATCTGCTCGCGGCAGCCTCGGTCGGACATCTATTCAATATTGATATGGTGAGCATGAAGAGTGTGATTGATTCTTTTACCGGCCTTCCGATGAGGCTTCAGTTCAGAGAAGTGTGCGGGGTCCGGGTAATAAGCGATATGTACAATGCTAATCCGGCATCGATGGAGGCGGCGGTAAGGGAGCTTGTCAGGACCAGGAAAGGGCGGGCCATCGCTGTCCTGGGGGACATGCTGGAACTCGGAGCATATGAGGAAGAGGCTCACAGACAACTCGGCAGGCTGATGTCCGGACTTCAGATCGATATTTTCATCGCTGTAGGCCCACGCATGGCCTTTGCCGTGTCAGAATTCCCGGGCGAGGTCTATAGTCTGCAAGCTGCTGCGGAGGCCGGCAGGCTTTTAAAGGATATCCTGAAAGAAGGAGATACGGTTTTGATAAAGGGCTCAAGGGGCATGGGGATGGAAAAGGCTCTGGAGGCATATGCTCTATAGCCTTTTATACGGCCTGCACGACTGGTTTTCGCCGCTGAATGTTTTCAGATATATCACATTCAGAACTTCCCTCGCCGTACTTACGGCGATGGGGTTTTCATTGTTATGGGGCCCCTGGATGATTATGAAACTGAAAAGATTGAGCGTGACCGAGCAGATAAGAGCTGATGGTCCGAAAGCCCATGTGGGTAAAACCGGAACGCCAACCATGGGAGGACTCCTCATCATACTGGGCATCCTTCTCTCTATTTTAATGTGGGGAGACCTTAAGAATATATATATCTGGGTCATGATCGTTGCACTGGCGGGATTCGGAGCCATCGGTTTTATCGATGATTACTTAAAAATAGTGAGGCAGAGCCACAAGGGGCTCAGGGCGTACCAGAAGTTCGGACTACAGATAGCCCTTGCGTTTTTAATCGGGATCTTCCTCTATATGAATCCGAAGGACCCTTATGCAGATGTTTTAAGCATTCCTTTCTTTAAGAAATGGCTCTTCGATCTCGGACTACTCTATATCCCCTTCTCGGTTATAGTCATGGTAGGCTCGTCAAATGCGGTCAACCTGACCGATGGAATAGATGGACTCGCAATAGGACTTGTCGCCGTCGCCGTCCTTGCCAATGGTGTGCTTGTTTATATATCGGGACACAAGGGATTGGCCCAATACCTCCAGGTCCTCTTCTTACCGGGCACCGGTGAACTGACTGTTTTCTGCGGCGCCATGTTCGGCGCGGCCATTGGATTCCTTTGGTTTAACTCGTACCCGGCGGATGTTTTTATGGGTGATGTAGGATCGCTCGGGCTCGGAGGGACGCTCGGTACCCTTGCGGTGATCACAAAACACGAGATAGTCCTTGCGATCGTGGGAGGCATCTTTGTTATCGAAACAATCTCCGTTATGATGCAGGTGGCGTCATTCAAATTAACAGGAAAGAGGATATTCAAAATGGCGCCTATCCATCATCATTTTGAGTTGAAAGGATGGCCTGAACCAAAGGTGATCGTAAGATTCTGGATAGTTGGAATAATGCTTGCTCTCTTGAGCCTGGCAACTTTAAAAGTGAGGTGATCATAATGACAAGTATGCAGAAATCAGTGAGCAGTAAGCAGAAAGTATTACAAGGGCATAAGATCATGTATTTTATCTGTCTGGTTACTGTCTACTGCATGCTTCCCAGTTTTTCTTACGCGGAAGACGTTCATTCCAGGGCGGCAGTTGTGATGGATGCATCGACAGGAAAGATCCTTTACGCAAAAAACCCTGATCTGAAGTGCCTTCCGGCAAGCACGACAAAACTGATGACTGCAATCGTGACAATGGAAAATAAGGATCTGAGAGATGTCGTAACGGTAAGCAGGAATGCCTCGCTTACCCCGCCCCATAAGGCGGGCTTTAAAGCGGGCGATAGGGTGACTGTTGAGAAACTCCTGTACGCTGCATTGATCGGCTCGGCAAATGATGCGGCTGTCGCCCTTGCGGAAGGCGGTTGCAGGCTCTGAGGCAAGGTTCGTGGAACTCATGAACGCAAAGGCGGCTGCGATCGGCGCCGCGGACACTAAATTCATCAATCCTAACGGCCTTCCCGGCCCCGGGCAGCATATTACCGCGTCGGATCTGGCAAAGGTAATGAATCACGCGCTGAGATATCCAAAACTGAAAGAGATCATAGGAACCCGTGTTACAGAAATCTCGACGGAGAAGGGGAAGGAAATATTCCTTAAGAAACACGAATAAGCTCTTATGGTCGGATGATGACCTTGTCGGGGGTAAAACAGGATACACGCATAATGCGAGGCATTGTTTCGTCTGTGCTGCCGAACGCGAGAACAGATACGGTCATTGTCGCCCTTCTCGGAAGCCCGAGCAGGACCGACCTCTGGAGAGAATCGGAGATACTCATCGGAAAGGGCTTCGATGTGCTGGGGAGTGGGGAAGCCCCGGTCATTTACTTAGCCAAAATGGAGGACACATCGGTAATAAAAAAGGCATCGCATGCAAAGAAACCGAGGATGAAAGCGAAAAGCTCAAAATCCAGGCAGAGCGAGAAATTTATTGCGAAGAAAACAGGGAAACAGAAGAATAAGGTGGTCCTGGCAAAGAAGAAGAGCAAGGCAAAGGTATATGCAAAGTATAAAGGGAACAAGAACAAAAATTACGGAATCGCGAAACGGGACGGAATTGCGGGAAATAAAGGATAAGAACGTGACAGTTATCGGCCTTGCGCGGAGCGGCATTGGTGCGGCCAATCTGCTTGCCGAACTCGGTGGGAGAGTTACCGTAACCGACACAAAAACGGAAGAGGAACTCAAAGAGTCCATACCCAAACTGGACCCCTCGGTCCGGCTTGCACTGGGATCACATCCCGAAGATATTTTTCTGCATGCCGACACGTTGATTGTTAGTCCCGGCGTTCCACTTGATATCAAGCCTTTGTTCCTTGCAAAGTCAAAAGGCATACCGATACTGGGAGAGCTTGAGCTTGCATATCAGGTAATCAGAAGTCAGAAGTCAGAAGCCGGAAGTCAGATAGGATTCCTTGCTGTTACCGGTACAAACGGGAAATCGACGACAACGGCCCTGCTGGATTTCATGATGAAAAAAGGCGGATTCAGGACGATCCTGGGGGGCAATATCGGAAATGCAGTGACGGAAGAGATATCAAAAATGATCACGAGTCACGAGTCACGAGTTACGAGTCACGATTACATCGTTGTCGAGGTATCAAGTTTTCAACTGGAGTCGATAACGGACTTCAGGCCGAAGGTGGCTGCGATAGTCAATATCACACCCGACCATCTCGACAGGTATCATTCGATAGAAGAATATGGCGCCGCTAAGGCGAGGATCTTTGAAAACCAGACAGCGAATGATTTTCTCGTATTGAACCTGGATGATCCCGAGACGATGAAAGTTAAAAGTGAAAAGTTAAGAATAAAAAGTGAAAAACCGAAACTATTCTACTTCAGCCGAAAACTGGAAGTCGAAGGGATCTATTCCAAGAATGGAATTGTTTACTGCAACATTCAGGGCTTACCCCTTACCCCTTGCCCATCGCCCCTTATAAAGGTTGAAGAGATAAAGATAAAAGGCGTCCATAACCTGGAGAATGCCATGGCTGCTTCAGCCATGGCTCTCCTTGCAGGCTGCCCGGTAGAGGCAGTCATAGATTCATTGAAGGAATTCGCCGGACTTGAGCACAGACTGGAATTCGTCAGAGAGTTGGATGGGGTCTCTTATTACAACGATTCGAAGGGGACGAATGTCGATGCCGTTTTAAAGTCTCTGGAGAGCTTCTCAAGCCCCGTCATCCTCATCGCAGGCGGCAGGGACAAAGAGGGAGATTTCTCCCGGTTGAGAGATTTGGTTCAAGCAAGAGTTAAGGCTCTGATATTGATCGGCGAGGCGAGTGAAAAGATCAAGAAAGCTGTCGGAGATGTAACCGATGTCGCGCTGGCAAAGGATTTGAGAGACGCTGTGAATAGCTCTCGCAACAGGGCCATACAAGGAGATACGGTGCTCCTTTCGCCCGCATGTGCGAGTTTTGATATGTTCGCGAATTTTGAGCACAGGGGAAGGCAGTTCAAAAAGATTGTGATGGAGATGAACTGATGTTTAAGTGCGACAAGTGGTTGCTTCTCATTGCGGTTCTTCTGGTCGGTTTCGGAGCACTGATGATATACAGTTCAACTTCCGTCGTTACGCCTGTACTTGCAAAGAGAGGGGTCACGGAATTTTATTATTTCAAAAGACATATATTCACGATCCTCGTGGGATTTACCTTTATGATTGTCGCCTATAAGCTGAATCCCCCCTTTATCAAGAAGATCTCGATTCCCCTTTTGATTTTTTCTTTTTTGTTGTTAGTACTTGTTTTCGTGCCGCACATCGGCGTATCGGCAGGGGGGGCAAGGCGCTGGCTCAGGCTCTGGCCTTCGACTTTCCAGCCATCGGAACTCGTCAAGCTTTCCATGGTCATATTTCTTGCGCGGTATATGTCGATGCCGGAATACAGGCCGGACAATTTTGTGTCTTTTTTAAAACCGGTAGGTGTCATGGTGATTTTTCAGGCAGCTTTTCTCAAACAACCTGATTTCGGCGCGGCCATGAGTCTGACGTTCCTAACTTTCGCAATGCTCTTTCTGTCGGGTGTAAAATTGCGGTATATTGCGTCACTCTTCTTGTTGGCAGTTCCGGTAATAATCAAGCTTGCCATGGAACCCTATCGACTGAGAAGGATTACGTCATTTCTTAACCCCTGGGATGATGCACAGGGCAGCGGCTTCCAGCTTGTGCAATCTTTCATAGCACTCGGAAGCGGAGGCTTTGCCGGCGTGGGTCTCGGAAGTTCCAAACAAAAATTGGCATATCTCCCCGAGTCGCATACGGATTTCATCTTCTCCATTATCGGGGAAGAGTTCGGACTCATAGGCGTGATAATTATTATAGCGCTTTTTCTGATTTTATTCATTAAGGGCGTATCTATCGCGAACAGGACAAGGGACAGGTTCGTCTATTATCTTGCGACAGGTCTTTCACTGATGATCTCTTTGCAGGCGCTCATTAACTTTGCGGTTGCCACAGGGCTGGTACCGACAAAGGGTCTGCCTCTGCCGTTCATCAGTTACGGCGGGTCATCTCTCCTTGTCAATATGGCGGCTATCGGAATACTTCTGAATATATCACGAGGTGAAGAGTCTTCACCCGTGTTCAACAACCGTGAAATGCTTGTAAGAAGAAAGGCAAGAAGAAATGTTTCCAGAAGATACAACTCGGCCTCAGGTTCATACTAGCGGGTCAGAAGCCGCTCATTACGAGAACGGGAGAAAAACCTTCTGATGAGAGTGGTTATCGCAGGAGGAGGTACGGGAGGACATCTTTTCCCCGGGCTGGCCGTGGCTGAGGAGTTAAGAAACAGGGACGCATCGACGGAGGTAATCTTCGTCGGTACGGAATTCGGAATCGAGGCCAGGGTGGTACCCAGGGAGGGTTATCCCCTAAAGTTTTTAAGGGCCGAAGGTCTGGTTGGAGTGTCGACCGCCAAAAAAATAAAGGCAATCGCAAAAATGTTTTTTTCGGTCATTGATTCTTACAGAATTATTAAAACAGTCAACCCTGATATGGTAATAGGTGCAGGCGGATATGCATCGGGTGCGATCGTGTTTCTGGCATTCCTCATGTCGATCCCGACCATGATACTTGAACAGAATTCCGTTCCCGGTCTTACGAATAAGATTCTCGGAAAATTCGTAAACACGGTATGTTTAACATATCAGGAAAGTATTCCTTTCTTCCCGAAGGAAAAGACCTTTCTTACGGGAAATCCCATAAGAACGTATATTCTCAAGGGAAGCACCGAAGCAGGCTACAGGCTTTTTTCTCTCGAACCGCAGTTGTTCACCATATTTGTCTTCGGCGGCAGTTCCGGGGCCAGGAGCATAAATACGGCCTTGGTAGAAGCCCTTAACTACCTGCATGATCTCAAAGATAAGATACAGTTTCTCCATCAAACGGGTCTAAAGGATTATGAAAAGATCAGGGAGGCATACAGAATGGCGGGATTCAAAGGGACAATTGCACCCTTCATCTACCAGATGGGCGAGGCGTATGCTGTTGCCGATGTGGTCGTCTCAAGGGCAGGGGCGACGACGCTTGCGGAATTGACCGCTATAGGGAAGCCTGCAATATTAGTTCCTTATCCCTTCGCGGCAGGAAATCATCAGGAACTGAATGCAAGAAAACTCCGGGAGATCGGTGCGGCAAAGGTGATACTTGACCATGAACTGAAAGGGGAGGCTCTTGCGGATACCGTAAGAGAAATGTATATGAACCGGGCAATAAGGACGGACATGCAGAGGAACAGCAGGTCGGTGGGAAGACCGGAGGCATGTGCAAAGGTGGTTGACATAGCGATGAGTCTGATAAAACAGTCTTCCGCATCCGGCAGAATCGGCCGCCATCAGCCCAAGGGAGCGAGATAGATAGTGTTCGAGAGGTTCAGGATAATACATTTTGTGGGGATAGGCGGCATAGGGATGTCCGGAATCGCCGAGGTGCTGCACAACCTTGGCTATGAGGTGACCGGTTCTGATTTGAAGGAATCGGAGACAACAAAGAAATTAAGAGATTTAGGCATAAAGGTCTATATCGGCCATAAGCCCGAAAATGTCGACGATGCCCATGTACTGGTCATATCGTCTGCAGTTTCGGCGGATAATCCGGAGGTGATGGAGGCAGGGACTAGGTCTATACCGGTGATTCCCCGTGCAGAGATGCTCGCGGAACTTGCGAGACTGAAATACGGAGTGCTCGTTGCAGGAGCCCACGGCAAGACAACGACAACGTCCTTAATATCAACTGTTTTTGCCCATGGAGGACTTGACCCGACGGTTGTCATAGGTGGAAGACTGAAGGCGACGGGTAGCAACGCAAGACTTGGACAGGGTGATTTCCTCGTAGCTGAGGCCGATGAAAGTGACGGTTCCTTCTTGAAACTCTCTCCGACGATTGCGGTTGTCACGAATATTGACAGAGAACACATGGATTTCTTCAGGACAATAGAGGCATTGAAAGAGGCGTTTCTCTCTTTCATCAATAAGGTCCCCTTTTACGGAGCAGCGATAGTCTGTATCGAGAACGAATATATCCGTGAACTCCTGCCGTCTGTTCATAGGAGATACATCACATACGGACTAACCGGAGAGGCACAGCTTTATGCAGAGAATATCAGGAAAGGCTTTATGTCTGTCCGCTTTGAAGCAGTATACAAAGGAAGGAATATCGGTGTGTTCGAACTTCCCGCGCCGGGCATACACAACGTCCTCAACTGCCTGGCTGCAATCGGCGTGGCATTAATCCTCAAAATGGATATTACCATCGTGCGGGATGCCTTGAAAGGGTTTAGCGGCATCCAGAGGAGACTGGAATTCAAGGGCGAGGCGGACGGTGTAAAGGTATTCGATGATTATGGCCACCATCCTTCAGAAGTGAAGGCAACGCTAAGGGCCGTTAAAGAGAGCCTTCAAGTCAGCCGTCAGGAAACGGCAAAGTTAATAGTTCTTTTCCAGCCTCACAGATACACGAGGACAAAAGACCTGCTTGATGAGTTTTCGGTTTCATTTCGGGACGCTGACTTGCTCGTTGTGCTCGATATATATCCGGCCGGAGAACTTCCGATTGAAGGTGTAACTTCGGAAAACCTGGTCGAAAAAATTAGGGAAGCGGGGCTTAACGATGTCATTTATGAGAAAGATAAGGAAGTTGTTGCAAGTCTTATTATCTCGAATGCGAAAAAAGGAGATATTGTCCTCACTCTTGGCGCCGGCAATGTCTGGAAGATAGGGGAAGAGATAGTGCATAAGTTAAGAGGGAAGAGTTGAAAGTGAACAGCCGGGAACTGAAAGATATATTTTCTGAAGGTATCTTCGAAGGTGAAGTAAAGTTCATGGAACCGATGAGGGACCATACTTCTCTCAGGATAGGAGGGCCTGCGGATATTTTTGCCGTACCTCAGGATATTCTCTCACTCAGCAATATGCGCGCACGTTTAAAAAGACGCCGTGTCCCTTTCTTCCCTCTGGGGGGAGGGACAAATATTTTGGTCAGAGATGGCGGCATAGAAGGTACTGTTATTTCTTTCAGGTCTCTCAGAAAGATTGAAACTGTAAAAGAAGATGACGAGAATGTGTACTTGTTTGTAAGGGCCGGGGCATTGCTGCAGAGGCTTGTGAATTTCTCAAAGGAAAACGGTTATTCAGGGCTTGAAGGTCTTGTGGGCATCCCCGGGACCGTGGGTGGAGCGATCTGCGGAAATGCGGGCGCTTTCGGGTACGAGATGAAAGATATACTCGTCTCGGTAGAGATTATGGACTCTGAGGGCAAGATCGATAGGTTTAAGGCGGAAGGAATTGCTTTCGGGTATAGAAGTTCGGGCATCTCCCAAAACGAATTGCTTCTGAGCGCGGAGATAAAACTCAGGAAGGACAAAAAGGAAGATATTTCAGCCAGGATCGAGGATTTCTTAAAGATAAAGCGTGAGAAACAGCCGGTCTGGGAACATTCTGCAGGATGCGTATTTAAGAATCCCCCGGGATCGTCTGCGGGGAAACTTATTGACGAAGCAGGGTGCAAAAGTATGAGGATAGGTGATGTCGAGGTGAGCGCTGTCCATGCAAATTTTTTCATCAACAAAGGGAAGGCGAGTGCTGCGGATTTCATCATGCTTATTGAGGAGGTTGCCGCCAGGGTCAAGGAGAGATCCAATGTTGTGCTTGAACCGGAGATAAGGATAGTAGGGAGGGAAAGTGTTAACGGATAAGCGAATAGGTGTGTTGATGGGTGGCACATCTGCTGAAAGGGAGGTGTCCCTCAGGAGCGGAACAGCAATTCATAATGCCTTGAAAGGATTAGGATATAACGTAGTTTCTCTAGATGCCGGACCGGACGTCTGTACTCTTTTGGGAAGGGAAAAGATCGAAATAGCATTTCTTGCCCTTCACGGAGGACACGGTGAAGACGGTTCTATACAGGGGATGCTCGAGGTTTTGGGACTTCCCTATACGGGCTCAGGCGTGCTCGCATCTGCCCTCGCAATGGACAAAGAAGCTTCTAAGAAGATTTTCCTCTATCACAAAATATCGGCCCCTCCATTTGTTGTTCTCGATAATAGATCTGCAGAAATCCTTCCTTCACGGGTCCCCTCCTTTGATCTGCCCTGGGTCATAAAACCTGCGACAGAGGGATCGAGCGTCGGCGTCAGCATTGTAAGAGATGGACATGAGCTTGAGAAGGCCCTGGAACTGGCCCATTCTTACGGAACAAGGATAATTGTTGAAAAATTCATTGCCGGCCAAGAGGTGCATATCGGAGTCCTGAACGGCAGGGTATTGGGAGGCGTAGAGGTGAGGCCGTCTCTTGAGTTCTACAGTTATGAAGCGAAATATACTGCCGGTCTTACCGAATATATTTTACCTCCGGAAATAGAAGAAAGCGTTTATGACAAGGCGAAAGCATCGGCGCTTTGTGCCCATTCTGCACTGGGCTGCAGGGGCGCCACGAGGGTTGATTTACGGATTGACGGTGAAGGGAACCCTTATGTGCTTGAGGTCAATACTATTCCCGGCATGACCGAGACGAGCCTGTTGCCGAAGATCGCGGGTCTCGCCGGTTTGGATTTCCCCGAATTAATAGAAGAGATACTCAAAGGTGTTATTGATGAAGGTCAATCGGGCAAAAAAGAAGAGTAAAGGGATCAAAACATTCAGCACGGTTCGTAATGTTGCTGTTCTCATATGCATTTTTGCCATTGCAATAATTGTTTATATTTATCTTTATACACACCCGGTAAGACCTGTTTTCCCGATTAAACATATTGCCTTTATCGGTAATAAACACATGACAGATGATGAATTGAGAGCATTTGCGGGTGTCCGTTTAAACGAAAGTTTGCTTGCGGTCTCCGGCAAAGGGGTCAGTAAACAATTACTCAAATCACCATGGGTAAGAGCCGTGAGCCTGAGAAGAGAATTCCCCGACACAATATCAATAACAATAGAAGAGACAGAACCCTTTGCGCTTCTCGATAAGGATGGGCATCTCTTTCTCATAGACGAACAAGGCAAACTCCTTGAAGAGCTTAAGGATGATTCGGTGCCTTTCCTGCCGGTGATAGCGGGTGATCCATTCAAAGAAAAAGAAGGTTTTTCAGAGGCCCTTAACCTTGTAAAGCTCATGAATACCAAAGGGTTTTCTTCAGAGCGTGACCGCATTGAGGTCATCGCTCATAAACCGCACGAACTCAGTGTAAGAGTGGATGAGACTGTTGTGAAGATAGGGACCGGCGGATATGAAGAAAAGATCGAAAGGCTCAGTCAATTAGAAGAAGAAATCAAGAAAATGGGCGTTTCTGTTGATTATATAGATCTGCGATTTGCCGATAAGGCTATTGTGAAACCCGTGAGAGACAGGGTAATTAAATAATGATTCGAAGAACTCACCAGGGCAATATCATTGTGGGGCTTGATGTAGGCACCACTAAGATTTGCGCTGTCGTGGGAGAAGTGGTAAACGGCGACCTGGAATTCCGCGGAGTCAGCACCTCACCGTCTACGGGCCTTAGAAAAGGGGTGGTTGTCAATATCGATGCAACGGTTGAGTCGATAAGAAATGCTGTGAAGACTGCCGAGTCCACAACCGGCGTCGAAATTAATGCAGTATATGTAGGCATTTCAGGCGGGCATATCAAAGGGTTTAACAGTTATGGCGCTATCGGCATAAGAGGCAAGGAAGTGACCCACTTGGATGTGGATCGCGTAATTGACTCTGCAAAGGCCGTATATGTGCCGCTTGACAGAGAGGTGCTGTGTGTCATCCCGACCGGGTATATCCTCGATGGGCAGAACGGCATCAAAGATCCTGCCGGCATGACCGGGGTGAGGCTTGAGGCAAAGGCCTATATCGTTACCGGCGCCGTTACCTCTGTCCAGAACCTCCTGAAATGCTGCAAGGAAGCAGGGCTTGAAGCTATCGATATTGTCTTCGAGCCCCTCGCTTCAGCAGAAGCAATACTTACGGACGATGAGAAGGAACTCGGTGTCGCTGTTGTCGATATCGGCGGCGGCACAACGGACATCATACTGTATAAGGACGGCTGGCTGCGGCACTCATCTGTTCTCGCCGTTGGGGGCAACCATTTTACGAATGACATAGCAGTCGGCCTGAGGATTTCCGCGATCGAGGCTGAAAGGATTAAGAAAGGTCATGGGCTGGCAATGACAAGAATGGTTAAAGACTCTGAAGAGATAGCTATGGTTCAGGCGGGACAGGGAAGAAAAATACTGCGCAGACACCTCTCGGAGATTATTCAGCCGAGAGCCGAAGAATTACTTGATTTAATAAAAAGAGAATTGCTTTCGTGCTCCGGATACAACATTGCTTCAACGGGGGTTGTTCTGACCGGAGGCGGTTCCCTGCTCGAGGGATTCGACAGGATGGCCGAGGCAGTCGTTAGGCCTGCCCGTGAGGATAGGTTTCCCCAAAAAAATAGGCGGGCCCGAGGACATCGTGCATAATCCGATGTATGCAACAGGCGCAGGGCTTGTGCTTTATGGTTTTGAGACAGAGGAGGGTAGGGTTTTCTACCCCGATACCTTTACAGGTATATTCGGAAAGATGAAAGAGTGGGTAAAAGGAATTTTTAAATAAAAAAGGAGGGAATGATTATGTTCGAGATCGAAGAGGTAAGAGGACAAACGGCAAAGATAAAGGTTGTCGGTGTCGGGGGCGCAGGCGGGAACGCAATAAACAATATGATCGCATCGAATCTGCACGGCGTTGAATTCATAGCGGTTAACACAGATATGCAGGCGCTCGAAACCTCACTGGCCTCCGTCAAGGTCCAGATCGGCGCTAATCTTACAAGGGGTCTCGGAGCAGGTTCGAACCCCCAGATCGGAAGGGATGCAGCTTTTGAGGACAGCTCTTTAATAGTCGAACATCTTGAGGGCGCTGACATGGTTTTTATAACTGCCGGTATGGGTGGGGGCACCGGAACAGGCGCAGGACCTGTCATTGCCGGGATTGCAAAGGAACTCGGCGCCATAACCATCGCTGTTATTACCAAGCCATTTTTTTACGAGGGCAAGGTTCGATACATAAACGCTGAGGAGGGGATAAAGGAGTTGAAAAAAAGTGTGGATACCCTCATCGTCGTACCGAATGACAAGATAGGTCTTGTAGTAGAGAAAGGCACACCATTGCTAAAGTCTTTCGCTGTAGCCAACGATGTCCTGAAGCAGGCGGTCCAGGGTATATCCGATATAATCCTGATTCCGGGGCTGATCAACGTTGACTTTGCCGATGTGAAGACCATTATCCAGGACAAGGGTAGGGGAGTCATGGGGGCAGGGATAGGAAGAGGAGAAACCGGGGCGATCGAAGCAGCCAAAAAAGCAATATCAAACCCGTTGCTCGAAGAGTCGTCAATCGAAGGTTGTATGGGGATACTCGTCAATATTACGGGCGGCCTTGAACTTTCTCTCAACGATGTTCAGGAGGCTATTTCTTATGTCTATGATTCTTCTCATGAGGATGTGCACCTCATATTCGGTGCGGTCATAGACGCCGACATCGGTGATGAAGTGAGGGTTACGGTAATCGCAACGGGTTTTAGCGAACAGAAAGAGAAGGTCGATCTTCCGCAGATTAAAAAGTGGACTCCTCTGAGGCAACCGGTAACCCTGAAAGGTTCGGAAAGGGTTTTGTCGAAGAGTCTCAGATCCGATTACGGCATAGATACAGTAACGACAGATATTATGACCTATGAAGACCATATTGACGTTCCGGCATTTATGAGAAAAGCGCCGCAACCGCAAAAAGAACTATAAGTTTCCCTCCCACTGAGGGGTCTCCTCCCCCGGAGACCCCTCCCCTCCAATTCTACCCGCCGAAGGATGAAAGATATATATTCTTCCCCATTTCATCATTGAATTATTTTATCCAATTTTACAAGATATGACATAAGAGTGTGATGAAAAACCAGATAAAGTACCTTCAACATTTGTTCTATGAACTGCTGAATGATTATGGACAGGTCTATGTCGTCATAAAATATTCAGAAAATTCCGGTATAGGTAACAGGGGCTTTACAGAAGAAGAAAAAGAGAAAGGGTTGGTTTTGACGTTTAACCCGCGAAATCATAAAAGCCTCCAGTGGACTGAAGAGGGAAGTATCACAACCACATTGGGGTTCGGGGACAATAACAAGCCCGAAAAATGTTTTCTGCACTTTGATGATATTGTGGCGGTTTTTTCTCCTTATGCAAAGATACGTTTCGACAGGTGGGACATGTGGGATGTGAAGGATCAATCTGAAGTGTCTGAAGAGAAAAGAACACCGGATGAAAAAGTAATATCCCTTGATCGTTTTAGAAAAACAAAAACCTGACGGACGGCAAAAGCGGAATTATGCAGGAGGATTATCGAACGGCGCTTTACTTCGACTGCGCGGATTTTTATTTCATAACACCGGTGTGCCAATTCAACGAGTTCGGCGAGCTTCCATGTCCCGCGGTCGGTGAGATGACCTGTTAAGCGTGGCGGTATTGCGCCGATTCCGAGAAAGGCGCCGCTGATCGCGCCTGCCATTGCGGCCGTTGTATCCGTGTCGCCGCCCGCTGAAATCGCAGTGCAGATAGTCTCCCAGTAATCATCGGGTGTCCTAAGAAACGAATAGAGACTCCATAAAACACTGCTGATAACATATGCAGACATGCCCTTCCATTCATCATCATCGACATAATCTGGATCGAACCCCGCATTGGCAATAAAGGTGACCGCTTCTTCAGGAGGCATGGCCAGCCATTCCGGCAGTTTCTTAAGTTCGGAAGCAAAGCGGGGTTCAATGGTATTTATCCAGTCAGAAAGGGTTGAAATGATTGATTCAGCGTCCATGGTTTTTTTCTGAAGTACCAAAGCTACTGCTCCGCTGATCGCGACTGCACCTGCTGAACACCGCGGGTCTTGATGGGTTATCCTCCCTTGATCGAGCGCTGCCCGGATCAGCATCTGAGGATTATCGAAAAAGAACAAACCTATTGGGGCCGCCCGCATGGCGCTCCCGTTTCCCGCCGAAGGAGACGGTGTGCCCGATTCTTCCCATGAGGCGCCCTGGGCCAGTCTTTTTACAGCCTCCTTTGTCGAATAGCCGAAGGCGACGATCCGCTTCTCGGCGAAAATCAGCTTTATCCTTTCCGCATAATCGGCAGGATCAAATTTCTTGCGGGCCACATAGCTCTGCATCAACTCCCGGGCAAGCTGGGAGTCATCCGAATACTGACCGAAGGGAAAAGGGAACCTGCCGAACTCTCCAACCTTTTCCGTTTTGAGATAATCTTCCACGTACCTCTTGCACGCCTCGGGCGAAAAACCTTCCACAGCAAACCCGGTAGCGTCTCCAAGACACTGGCCGACCAAACAGCCGCTGAACTGATCTCTATGAGGCAGCATGAAATGACTTCCTTTCGGGGTTCTATTCTATCTTATAAAATAATTTGCTTCTCTCAAAAGGCGCAGTGTCTCCTCATATATCCTCTTCTTCGGGCCGACAGCTGCTACCTCGCCGTTCGTCAAGTTCGTCTCTTAAGGCTTTTCCAGCTTGAAAATCGGCAAGAATCGTTTGCAATGCAGCTTTCATCTTTCGTTTCAAGTTAGGGTGCAACGAACAGCCGGAATATAGACTAAAAATAACAAAAATATGAGCGCCGCGTCAATTATGTTTCGGGATAGGGTCCTCCGAAAATAACAAGTACGGTGCCTCATGACTACAGGTGTGTCATCTAGAAATATTGATCAAAAAATGCGCTGTTCGCATAGAAAGGAACAGTGCGGGCTTCTCAGCCGGTCGGCCTGATGTTCTCACAGTAATCCTCGCGGCAGGGCATCATGTCCATTGTGAGGGTTTCGAGCGGAACTCGACAAAACCTGCCAAAGTCAAGAAGTTCCATCCAGATTGTCGCCCCTTACGGAAACCGATAAAGGCGCGATGGTCGGGAAAAATAGTAAAAAAGCTAAATGCACGTACGCCCGCGTGACTCATGATCCCTTGGTTACAAGGAGAATTTAGGCAAAGCGGTTTCAACGCTGTCTTCTGTGATGGACAGTTATCGCCTTACGCAATCCTGTCCTTGCGAATAAAGTACAAAAAACATAAAATACCAAATGGAAAAGGTGCTATGGAACCTGCCTGACAGAGTAGCTAAGGCAGTATCGCATTATTGGGCAACCCGTGAAAATCAGGCCAGAAAACAGGAAAGTTCCGGACGGGCCGATCAGGGACTAAGGAGCGCTGTTACAGGCGGTGCCCAAATGGACGGTTTTATCACCTTGATGACAGAGATCATTGTCGAGGCCGGAATCGACAAGCGTTTTGTCTTTCATAATAAGAACCTTGAACTACCCGGCTTTTTCAGGCCTACCAAAGAATGGGATCTTCTGGTTATAAAGGATGGGCAATTACTCGTGGCCCTCGAGGCAAAATCACAGGTCGGGCCTTCTTTCGGAAACAATTTCAATAATCGCACTGAAGAGGCTATGGGCAGTGCATTAGACCTATGGACCGCATATAGAGAAGGGGCATTCAACAAGACAGTGAAGCCGTGGCTCGGCTATCTCTTCCTGCTTGAGGATTGTAAGGAGTCGCAAAGACCGGTGAAAGTAAAAGAGCCTCATTTTAAAGTCTTCCCGGAATTCAAGGAGGCTTCTTATGCGAAACGCTATGAGTTATTTTGCAGGAAACTGCTGAGGGAGCGACATTACAGCTTTTCGACCTTTCTTCTGTCGGACAGAAAAGACGGAGCTAAGGGTATCTATAAAGAACCGGCTGAAGACCTGACTTTCGAGCTTTATGCGCGGTCACTTGTTGCTCAAGTTACCGCTTTTGGCAAGGGTTAGTGATGAGCACCCTAACGCAGTTGGAGAAACAAATTACAACTCATCGCCTTATTCAGGGCGATACCCGTTCGCTATCCTTTATTCCCGACGGGTCCGTTCATCTCGTAGTTACCTCCCCGCCTTACTGGTCGTTGAAGAGATATAATGAGAGTCCTGCACAGATGGGCCATATCGTTGATTATGAGAAGTTTCTTTCAGAATTGACGAAGGTGTGGCAAGAGGTTTATCGCGTTCTTGTTCCGGGTGGCAGGCTTGTCTGCGTAGTCGGTGATGTGTGCTTGTCAAGAAAAGTGCACGGGCGGCATCTTGTTATGCCTTTACACGCGGATATCGTCGTCAACTGCCGCAAAATCGGTTTTGATAATCTTAATCCTATCATCTGGCACAAAATTTCGAATGCAACCTTTGAAGCGAACAATGGCACAAAATTTCTGGGGAAACCTTATGAGCCGAATGCTATCGTGAAGAATGATATCGAGTTTATTCTGATGCAGCGAAAGCCTGGCGGATACCGCAGGCCGACCGAGGAACAGCGCAAGTTAAGCATGATAGCAAAAGACGACTTTGCCGAGTGGTTCCGGCAGTTCTGGACCATCACAGGAGCATCCACCCGGCTTCATCCCGCGCCCTTCCCCTATGAACTTGCTTACCGGCTGGTTAGAATGTTTTCCTTCTGGGGCGACACGGTCCTCGACCCATTTTGCGGGACCGGCACAACAATGCTTGCCGCAATGAAATGCGGAAGAAACAGCATCGGTATTGAGATTGATGAAGAATATTGCCGCATGACTCTCGACCGGCTGAAAGCAGATGAGCAGGGCTTATCTACTGAGGTCAAGATTGAGTTTTCAAGAATGAGTGGCAACGGAGGAAATCTGACTGTAAATGAAGAGCCTGCTGTATACAAGGCGGGAAAGAGCAGAAAGGCAGCAAAACGCAAGACGTGAACATTACATATACACACACAACATTTGTAGAAAATATGGGCTGTAACCAATGCAGTGGAAATAATTCTCCTGAGTGATATGCAAGAAATAAGCGGAGGTGACTATGCCGTCTTTACTTGAGCAGGTAACAGAACATCGCAATCATATTAAGCATGAAGCGCTGACCTTTTCTCTCTTCGAATTGGTGAATATGTACAGGGCCGAGCCTAAAGAAATTCAGATTAGGCCGGATTTTCAGCGTCTTTTTAGATGGTCTCGTGTACAACAGAGTAGTTTTATTGAGTCGCTAATATTGGAGATGCCGATTCCGCCTCTTTTCTTTTTTGAAACTCCTGAGGGGTTATGGGATCTCTTGGATGGTTTGCAACGGTTATCCACAATAATAAGGTTTATTGGCACAGGCAAAGATACACCAGTGGAAGTACAAGGAAGTAGCGGCAACGAGAATATATGGCACTACGATAACCAAAATAATCTTGAGGAATCCTTGCAGCTTCTTGCGGGTGAATACTTAACCGAATTGGCTGGGCTAACATTTACACGCCTACCTGCACAATTGCAACTCAATCTTAAAAGGGCACGGCTACATGTCTATGTTCTTAAGCGTGAAACAAAACCTATGTATAAGTATGAAGTTTTTAAGCGGCTCAATCGTGGTGGAATGTTGCTTGAAGATCAGGAAATGAGAAATTGCAGTGTCAGGATGCTCGACGAAACTTTCCCCAATTTCCTGCGGGAAATAAGTCAAGACAACGGGTTTGCAAAAGCACTGGGGGTAGAATATGACCAGCAGAATGCGTATTACCTTGAAGAATTTGCTCTGCGTTTTTTCACGATGAAAAATTACAGTAATAATTTTAGGCATGAGGTTAGCGATTTTTTGACAGAATACATGGAGGCTGTTAGCAGGCAAACAGTTGTTTTTAATTATGACGCCGAGCGTTTGCTTTTTACGGAATGTTGGTCGCAAATAAATAGGGCACTGCCTGATGGAGAGGCATTTAGAGGAAAGAATAGAGATGACCACAAAAGTTATGGCCCTTTTTCTCCTGCTCTATTTGAAATGATAAGTATCGGAATTGCAGCAAATATTGCCAACGTGAAGATTATTGGAGATCTAGATCTTAAAAATAAAATCGTTGACTTGATAATTACTGCCAAAGATCAAGGATTGACAGGAGGCGGTTCAAATTCGCGGACTAAAACGCACGGACGATTGACGCTTGCAAAAGAAAGTTTCGCAAGCTAATCAGCTCTGAGCGCAATGCAAACTGTAGACATGACAGATACATTTGAACAAAACTCGAAAATATTTCTTAATAATACTGATGCGGCTTATGATGAATGTGCCTCCGGCATCGCAAATCTCGACAAGATAATTGTTAGTGTCAGCAGCGGATACAGTTCTATGACAAGGGGGTATTTGCTGCCGATTATCTACGCCTATTGGGAAAGATTTTTTCGAATTGTGTTCTCCGAATATTTGCGTTGCGTGGAGCTTAGCAATATTAATCTGAATTCTATTCATCCACAACTTGCGCAACTCAGGTTAAAGAGGGAAATAAGTGATGCCCTAAGGAAACATGGAATCAAGCAGTTACAAGAGACAGCATCATCATTAAGCATCGAGAAGGCGAAAACTTTTTTTGACAACTTGACTCTAATCTTTCAACTCCCTGTTACGTTTGCCGACCCATCAAATTTGGTCGAAACCGAGTCTAATGTCGAGTTTACTGTATTGCAAAAAAATTGTAACAATATGGGAATAGATATTGAAACTGTCAAGACACAGTTGGAAGAATCTGCGATTACTTTATTTGCCGTTCTCAAAGAGTTGGTTGACGTGAGAAACCAGATTAGCCATGGAGATACTTTTAAGACAATACGTAGCGACGAATGGGAAAATTTCAAGAATTCCATTTTAAGTGTTATGACCGCATTGCAACTGGAACTCTATGAAACGCTTCGCCAGGGCCGATGCCTCAAGTGAGCTTTATGTAATAAGGGGTCACGGGGGTCTTACTTTTTTGCATTAGCTTTCTCGATCAAGGAAATGGAAGACATCATCTGAGACGTTACAATCTGGTTTATCAGCATAAGACCGCGAGGTATTAACGGAAATCGAGATTTTTGAAAAGTATTCGCCGTGTCAAGTAGCAGATGTACTGCGCCAAATCAGGGGCTCACAGTAACAAACAGGGCTGTCGCAGTATAAATGAGCGATGGTTACAACCGGAAATTAGTATGACACTCTCGGGGCGTCCATCATAAGAGTTCTTGGTCAAACCTCGTTGCTTATCTGTTATTTGGTCTTAGCGAATAAATAACGCCGAATTAAGTATGGTGTCCCCAGAACTCATGCCACAAGTTTGACCCCAGGGTGACCCACTTCTCAGGAAGCGGCTCGCCTGTCTCAATATGCTTCATAATCTCACGAATTTCTTTATCGGTCAGCTTCATGACTTTACCTGTTGAGTCGGCGCCGGCATTTCAGCATATGCACGAAATACCTCTTCAGTGTAATGTTTGAAGAACTTTAAATAACGATAGAACATGCCTATAAAAATAACAAAACCAACAATGAGCCAATACAACTTATTAGCCTCAAATCCAGTCTTGATCATGCCGGCAATTAGAATAGGCACCGCTAATAAAGCTGCCATACTAATATTCCGGGAGAAGCCATAAAGGTTCAAGAACGTGCCAAGACGCTCCAAGGTGTGACTCTGCCCCATAACAATCGATAAACAATGGGAAAAAAGCCCACGCCCTGGTCGCTCAATGCCCGCAGCTTTTGCTTTTTCAAGAACTCGCCTCTTTGTCTCCATTGGAAACGGTCTATAAAAGATAGGGAATATACAGGGCCAGAAGCCCCCTCGTTTTTGTTCATCAAAGAGAGTTTCCTCTGGAGATATTAGGATCTCTCGAAGAAACTTATATTCGAATAAAAAGCTCGATATGTTAGCAATAATATGTCCGATTATATATGACAATAATGTCCAGAAGACAACATGAACGGTCCATAATTCTTTTCTTAGAAGCCACTCACCGTCAAAAGCGTAATCAGCGGCGCAGAGAATCAAGAAGCCAGAGGCAAGATAGCCGAAAAAATCATATATGGAGAATGGTATTTTCATCAGATGCTAATGTGATAGCCTCTACCAGTTGACTTGGTTATGGTAATCATTCCGTCCGACCTAGTGCTCAGAACATATCGTCTCTCAGGACCGCCATTCCAAGGGATGCCGGACGCATGCTTAGCATACTGCTGTTTCTGTGTCTCGTGGACAATTTCTTTATCCGATATGACGATGATTTCGGGCCAACAATGGTTGAAAACCTCTTCACAATAGCCGCTCTCCCGTCCATGATGAGATGCCACAAATATGTTTACTCTATTCAGATGAGATCGGATCTCAGGGTTCTTAAGAAGTTCTTTCCATCCGGTTATTTCAAGATCGCCTGGGAATACAATTCCCATTCCATCGTAATGCACAAAGGATAAAAGGCTTAAATTATTTGTATCTTGGAAGGTCGGATAGTCGTTATGGAAACAGTTGAATTCGATTTCGGGGAACTCTGGAGGCGTGGTAACGTCATGGACATAATCAGTATGTAAATCAATCGTTGCCCGCATTGCAGGCGTTAAAGGTCCAGTCGTCGTCTTCACAGCTTTCAATACCTCAGGGGAAACACTTCTATATACTTCTTCTTAATCCCATCCTTCTCCATCCTCTTCTCAATAACATCTGGAGACACCAGAAAAGCCTTCGCCACGTGCTCGGTGATCAGCTCCGACGCAAAGCTACTCCAGACATACCGCATCTATTCATTATTGCTTTCTCCGCCCCCAGTCGGCGGCCAGAGATTTTCCCGGATCAACCTTTTCTCTATCACCTGGTCGGAAACTTCAAAATGCTTTGCAATGCCATGAGCTATGAATTGGCGGGTTGAGTCGCCGGAGGAATCCCATGCGTCAAATCCGGAACTTTTTGCCAAGGCAACAGCGTCATTCAATTTTTCCACAAGTTTTTCTCTCGGTACAAGCAGGCGGCCAGCAAACTCATACGCATGTTGTTCAATCCAAGTATACTGATCCTCCGGTATTTTTTGGAAAAAAGCTATCCATTCGTCAGTCGAGGAATATTGAATCTTCGAAAAAGTGTCTCTATGAAGAACAAGATGGCCGATCTCATGAGCTATCGAGAATCTCAGCCTGTTTTGTGCGCGGTCATTCAGGAAGTCGTCCTGATCAACGGCGATTGTTTTTAGGTCACCGAGTAACAGGGCATCCACATCCCCGGCTTCTCTCAAGTTGAATATCGTCCGTATTTCAATGCCCAGTTCAAACTCGACAATCTCAAAAATATCAACCGGGACTGTATTCTGCGGCCAATATCGGGTGCGAAATTCGGCTACTGCCCTTCTTATGTCTGCGATCGTTATAAATGGGGCCTTAAATTCCCTCGGGTCCATAATTACAGGCTAACTCTTCTTAATCTTGTCTGCCAGCCTGTTCATCTCTTCCTCTGTAGGCTTCTGCCCGCGCAAAGTTCTGAAGAAGGCCGGGAGCATTTTTACTACTTCATGATCAGACATCAGGTCTTTTGGAATGATTCCCCGGTCGGCGGCGGCACGATCGAAAAATGTATACCAGTCGTCACTTCCTGCTTTAATGCCGAGAGCTTTTGCATACCGTTCAAGTATCTCAGTATCCTGCGGCGGAGGCATTGCACCACGTTCAAGGCGGCTGATATTCGCCGGATCAGCCGACGCCTTGATGCAAAATTCTCTCAGCGTAATTCTCTTTTTCTTCCGCAGGTCTTTGAAAAAATCTCCAAAGGATTTATAATCGCCAGCCATATCTGAAATCCTCCTCTTCTATAATTTGTAATCTTAGTACAATTATTACAAATTAATTGAGCCATGTCAAGTCGCAATCTGGATGGGGATGTCTCAGTAAGGGTGATGCTCCCGCAGAAAGGCATCTGCCTTCGAAAACCTATGTTACTTTCAGAACTCCGCAATAGTTTCACCTACGTGAAACTGAGGATTTTCAGGTGGAGCAATAATCGGGTAGTGCTGTCGAATACCGGTGATGTGCTCCTAATTCATGCCGCAGCACTTCTTGAATTTCTTTCCGCTTCCGCAGGGACAAGGATCGTTGCGTCCAATCTTCGGCGTGCTGTTTGCAGACTTATGCAATAATGACATAAGAGACTGATGCTCGTCAGCTTTTTGCTTGGCATGGGCCTGAAGCGTTGCGACGGCGCTCGGCAGCATGGCAAAGAGGGTAGCCTCTAAATGAAGGTCTTTTTCGCTTGCCTCAGTGTCAGAATCAGCTTTCTCAAAGATTTCAGGAATTCTATCAGGCTCTGCAACACCCATGATTATGCCGCAACTGCTCACAAGCTCTTGCTCCTCTTCCGTCAGTCTCTCTTCATCGCTGGCTTCTCTGCCTATAGTCCAAGTTTCCGGCCTGAGTGTCATAGATACATAGAGGCCATGCGCCCAATCGCTTATCCTCGTGAGATCTCCGGTCTCCAGGTCGCCGATGCCGAAAGGGAAAAAGAGCTTCCCCCTGTGGTGTTCCTCATAGAATCGGTTGCAGACACGGAAGAGAGTCGCCATCATTTCTTCTGCCTCTTCTTGACTCTCGAATTCCATCATTTCTTCGCCAAAAACAACCGGCAGCCACTCGCTGGGTTTGATCAAAACCGGAATAATGGCAAGGCCAAAGAGAAAGCCATGCAACTCTTCAAGATTGAAGGCATCCTCAGGATCGACGGCTTTAGAGAGAAGCCTCGCGAGATCCTTCTTTTCGTGCGCGGAGAACAGTCTCGCGTTCATCATTTCCACCACATATTTACTCTAACCCTAACTGTTGTGGAGGAAAATCGATTGCCTCGCAAGACGCTCCCAGCGCTTTCTGCGTCTTCTTGCTGAGCTTCAGTGATCTCATAACCAAATCTAGCCGATTAAGATCGAGCTGCCGGGCAATGGCGGCACATTGATCAAGGTCCTTATCCTTCTTGCTTTGCCGCTGTTTACGTATCTTTTTGTGATCCGCCAAAAAGTTTGCACCGGCCAGGGAAAAAGATAGTTTACAACTACCTGACTTCGCTTCCCGGCGGAACGTCGCGGTCGGGATGCAGAAGGAAGGGTTTCCCATCGACCGATGCCGCGAGTATCATCCCCTGGCTTTCGACCCCTCTGATACTCCTCGGTTCTAAATTCGTGAGCACGGGAACTTCTCTACCTATGATTTGATCGGGCTGGTATGTTTCGGCTATCCCTGCGACGATCTGTCTCTTTTCCGCACCGAAATCGATCTCTAATTTCAATAACTTGTCAGTCCCTTCCACCCTCTCGGCAGAGAGAATTTTCCCTATTTTTATCTCCAGCTTTTTGAAATCATCGAACGTTATCATTGTTATATTATTAACGGTTAAACTATTTTTTGCAATAAAATCGTTCTCTCGCTTTGGAGGGGCAGGTTTACATAGTTCTTCCCGTATGATAGAATTTTTTATGAGGAATGTTTTATTGATAGGGCTTTCCGTCTTGCTTTTCGGCGGTATCTTCCTGATCTTGAGAACCGCAAAGGAACCGGAAGGGGAGTTACGAATAACAGGCGGGTCTTTCATCGAAGGCATCAGGATTCTGCAAAAGAAGAATGGGGTAACCCTATGGGATCTCACCGCGAGTAGGGCGGATTTTGAAAATGAAGATAGGGCCAGACTGAGTAACGTCAACATATCACTCCGGAAAAATGGAGTCGTACTCTTTGCCGATAAAGGCGTATATAATCTTTCCGATAAGAGCTTTGTGACGGACAGCGCGGTCAAGGCCGAGGGGAATGACTATAGGATCACTGCAGAATCGGTGGATTTTGAAGTCTCTTCCGGAAATATCAAGACAGGCGGCAGGGTAAAGATGGAAGGCAAAGGGTTCGAGGTAGAGGGTAAAGGATTAAATGCGGAGACGGAAAAAAAGGTTCGAATATTCAATGATGTTAAAGCGACGTTCCATAAGTAATCTTTTTCGGATGATCTGTTCCTCTGTCATCGTTTTCTTACTCTCAACGAGTGCTTATTCCGATGAAGAAGTAAAAAAGGTAAAGGGGCCGATCACGATAACATCCGAACGGCTTACTGCGGATAACCCAGCACGAACAGCGCTCTTCGAGATTTCTGTTGTGGCACGGACAACTGATACGACCATCTATTGCGACAAGATGCTCGTCTATTATGAAAAGGGTACGGGAAACGTCAAGAGGATCGATTCAAGCGGAAAGGTGAAATTCATAAAAGAGAACAGGGTGATCACTTCTCAGGATGCTACTTATTATGCCGACGGAGAAAAGATTATCTTTACTGGTGAACCAAGGGCGGTTGAGGGTGAAAACGTTGTCACCGGCAGCAAAATGACCTATTACATGAACGAGGACCGTTTCTTTGTCGAGGACAGCAAGGTCTTCCTGACCCAGAAGAAAGAACAATAGCGGAGTCCATGATGCACCTCCTTGAAGCAAAAGGGCTTTCGAAATATTACGGTAAAAGACATATCGTCAAAGGGTTGAATCTCTATGTAAGTACCGGCGAGATTGTGGGCCTGCTCGGTCCAAACGGCGCGGGTAAGACAACGACGTTCTATATGATGGTCGGGCTTGTCAAGCCTGACGGGGGCAAGATCTTTCTTGATAATGCAGATCTGACAGGGTTGCCTATGTACCGGAGATCTCTCCTGGGAATAAGCTACTTGCCTCAGGAGCCGTCAATATTTAAGAAACTTACCGTGGAGGATAACCTCAAGGCGGTACTCGAGATAAGGGGATTGCGGCAAGATGAAATAAGCGTCGAAGTTGACCGGTTATTAAAGGAGTTTAATCTTGTTGAACTCGCTAAAAAGGACGGCTACAGGCTCTCTGGCGGCGAGAGAAGAAAAACCGAAATAGCCAGGGCTATCGCGATAAAGCCGAGATTCCTGCTTTTCGATGAGCCATTTGCCGGTATAGACCCGATTGCTATAATAGAATTAAAGAAGATGCTCAATTATCTGAAAGGCAGGGGCCTCGGGATTTTGATAACGGACCATAACGTGAGGGAAACGCTTTCTATCACGGACAGGGCTTACATCATAAACAACGGCGATATCCTTGAGGAGGGAACCCCTGATAAACTTATAGCAGACTCGAGGGTGAAAGAAGTCTTTCTTGGAGAGGAGTTCACACTGTAATGGCTCTTGAAAACAGACTTGAACTCAGATTGTCTCAGAAACTGGTTCTTACTCCGCAGCTTCAGCAGGCAATCAAAATGCTCCAACTGCCTCATCTCGAACTTACCGAGTTTCTGAATCAGGAACTCGTGGAGAATCCCTTTCTGGAAGAATCAGTTGATGAAATACCCGCAGATGAACTTACACCGGAGGAAAAAGACTCTATAGAAAGGGAAGAAAAGGCCTCTGCAGAAAGCGAAGATACCTTTGAGGACACAGGAGCCCCCCTTGAAAAGCTCATGAGCTTTTCCGTCGATGAATATTTTGAAGAAAGAAGCTCTGACGGGAGAGACATGGGATATTTCAATCCTGGGACGATTACGCCTCCCTCGTTCGATCAGTTTCTCTCCAAAAAGCCGGATCTTTATGATCATCTCTTATGGCAGTTGAGACTCTCGCACACCCCGGAAGATATAAAGAAGGTCGGAGAGATGATCATAGGAAATATCGATGAAAACGGATACCTGATAGCTTCTCTCGATGAAATAACAAAAACTGCAGAGACGCGTATTGAGACAACCGAGATAGCACTTAGCTTGATACAGAGTTTCGACCCGTCAGGGGTGGGCGCAAGAACGATAGCAGAGTGTCTGCTCTTACAGCTTAAGGCGATAAAACTGCAGGGCACCATCGTAGAGAAGATCGTCATGAACAATATGGATGAACTCGAAAAGAAAAAATATGCCTCATTGGCACAGCAGTACAATCTCCCCCTGCAGGATGTCATGGCTGCGGTAAAGGTTATCGAAGGACTCGAACCCAAACCTGGTAGAAATTTTTCGGGTGACAGCACCAACTATATCGTCCCGGATGTTTACCTGATCAAGACGGCAGAGGGGTATCAGATTATCCTGAACGATGAAGGACTGCCGAGACTGAGGGTCAGCACTTTTTATAAAAAACTTATCCAGCAGAACAACGCATATGCAAAAGAGGATAAGCAATTTCTTGTCGAGAAGATGCGTGCAGCTGTCGGGCTTCTCAAAAGTCTTGACCAGAGAAACAGAACCATATACCGGGTAACGGAGACACTCCTGGATCTGCAGAGGGACTTTTTCCATAAAGGTGTCGAGTATCTCAAACCTTTGACCCTTAAGGACGTTGCTTCAACGCTGAACCTGCATGAAAGCACGGTAAGCAGGGTTACATCAAACAAATATCTGGCTTGCGAGCACGGCACCTTCTGTTTCAGGTACCTTTTCAGCAGCGCACTGAGCAGCGGAACGGGAAGCATTTCATCAACATCCGTAAAAAATACGATCAGAAACATCGTATCGGAAGAGGATTCCCAAAAACCGCTGAGTGATCAATATATAGCTGATATGTTAAAGAGGAGCGGCATCACGATTGCCAGGAGGACCGTGGCGAAATACAGGGAAGAACTGAGGATCCCATCACAGATACAGCGAAGAAAACCGATCAACTAAAAGGAGGACACATGAATATTATTGTGACAGGAAGACATCTTGAAGTCACACCCGCTCTAAAGGACTATTCAGAAAAAAAGATTAAAAGATTTGACCGCTACTTATCGAATATAGCCGAAGCTGTTGTCACTCTCAGTGTGGAAAAATACAGGCATAAAGTGGAGGTCCTGCTTAAAGTGAACGGGGTTCTTATACAGGCCGAGGGGATAACGGGTGATGTATATTCTTCGATCGACGAGGTAGCAGAGAAACTGGAGCGGCAGATAAAGAAGTATAAAGAAAAACTCGTTTCTCACAGGAAATCCGAAGGGAAGGCCGGCATTGAAGAGGCGGAAGAAACAATTCCGGCGGATGTCGGCCGGATTATTAAAAATAAAAGGTTTGAGCTGAAGCCGATGAGTCCGGATGAAGCAGCAATGCAGATGGAACTTCTCGATAAGGATTTCTTTGTTTTTACCAACGATAACAGTGGAGATATCAATGTGATATACCGCAGGAGAGACGGCAATTTCGGTCTTATAGAACCGGTGAAATGAAGTATCCTGCCGGGGAGAGAAGCGGCGGGATCTTTAGATGAAGCCTATTATCGTCATAATTACCGGTCTTTCCGGTTCCGGCAAGACGGTTGCTTTGAGGGCACTTGAAGATTCCGATTTTTTTTGTGTAGATAACCTTCCTGTGGTACTCATCGATTCATTTACCTCAATCGTTGCTCAAAACAGAGACATAAAAAAGATAGGTATCGGTATCGATATCAGGGAAAAAGGATTTCTATCCGCAATTATAGATGTTCTGAAAACCCTTAGGAGCAAATATCATACAGAGATTCTTTTTCTTGAGGCCGAAAAGGATGTCCTTGTGAGAAGATTCAAAGAAACCCGCAGACCTCACCCGCTCGGTGGGAGTATCGAAGAAGCAATACAGGTCGAAAAGGAGAGGCTTTCTCCTTTGAGAGACGCCGCTGACCGGATCATCGATACATCTCCACTGACGCCGCACCAGTTGCGGCTGCTTATTGTCTCCTTCTACAAGATGAAAATGGATAAAAATGCGATGACGGTAGTTCTTATTTCGTTTGGGTTCAAATTCGGTGCACCCCAGAATGTTGATCTTCTCTTTGATGCAAGATTTCTTCCCAACCCGAATTTTGTCCCTGAATTAAAACCGTTGAGGGGAATCAACAAGAGAGTTTCTGATTACGTTTTTAAAGGTGCAACGGCAAAGACATATGTGAGCAAGATAAAAGAACTAATAGACTTTCTTATACCGCAATACATTAAGGAGGGCAGGCCTTATCTGACGATTGGTATCGGTTGTACCGGTGGGAATCACCGCTCACCTGCAATTGTGGAAAAACTGCGAGGCTATCTCAAAAAGTATCCGATAGACCTGAGTGTTGTCCATCGGGATATCGGATAATCTGTTAACCGGCACATTTCTTTACAAAGTTCAATTTAAGTTGTTAGTATATTACTTCGAAGGAGAGGTGGCCGAGCCGGTCGAAGGCAGCCGCCTGCTAAGCGGTTGTGGGGATAAAACCTCACCCAGGGTTCGAATCCCTGCCTCTCCGCCATTGAGATGCAGTGACAAGTTAAGAGTTGGTAGTGAAGGGTACAAAGAAGGATTCAAAATTGACTGAGGAGGACTAAATGAAAAAGCAGATCCTGGTTATCACGATATCTCTTTTATTTCTATTTTCAGTGGGTGCGTGCAAAAAGAAGGAGACTCAGCCGGTGCCGAAGACATCCGGACCAATGATGCCGGGTCAAATGCCACCGACACAAATGCCGCCAACACAAATGCCGCCAAATGCCGACCAAATGCCACCAAGCGACAAATGCCACCAACGCAAATGCCACCGATGGGGCAACAACAAGGTGTGCGACCCGGTATGACGATGGGTAAAACACAGGTACAGGTGCCCGAATCCGTAAAGGGAAAGTGGAGCGCGGCAAAGATAATTCTTGAAGATAAGGTCACAAAGACCAAACAGGAGTACACGGTGAAACTTAACAGCGATTTTAAGATCCCGAATTCTAATCTTAAGATCCATGTCGGAGAGTTTCTCCCTGAATTTAAAATGGAAGGGCTCAATTTGACCTCTGGGTCAAACGAACCCAAAAACCCCGCTCTTGGTATCAGGGTTTTTGACAACAACAAGCAGATATTTCCTGCTCCCGGAAAACAATGGGGCTGGTTGTTCGCAAAAGTACCTTCAATTCATCCCTTTGAGCATCCAAAATACAGCATTACCCTCAAAGAAGGGATCAAGAAAGGGTAATGCGCGGTTGGATTGTGCTTGAGGGATGATAATAAACAAATTCCTCGATGCGCCCATAGCTCAGCTGGATAGAGCGTCGGACTACGAATCCGCAGGTCGGGGGTTCGAATCCCTCTGGGCGCGCCACTATGAATGTTGTTATAAATTTCAATAAACCCGAAAATATATCGTCTCACCAGGCAGTAACAAAGGTAAAACGGTTCTTTGCCGCAAAAAAGGCAGGGCATACGGGAACACTTGACCCTATTGCAACCGGCATACTGATAGTTTGTCTGAACGAGGCGACGAAGATAGCGAGGTTCTTATCGGACCTTGATAAGGAATACGTTGTTCGCTTAAAGCTCGGTGAAAGAACGGATACGTATGATTTAACGGGCAGGATAGTCGAGGAGAAAGAGTTCTGTCCGGTAAAAGCAGCTGATATATCCAGGACTCTGGAAAAGTTAACGGGCACCGTTAAACAGAAGCCTCCGATGTACTCCGCAGTGAAGATCGGGGGTACGCGGCTGTACAAACTTGCGCGGAAAGGGCTTGATATAGAAAGGCCGGAGCGGACGGTGCAGATCTCCAGGATAGATCTTATATCCGTTCATCTGCCGTACCTTGACCTTAGAGTAAATTGTTCGAAAGGAACTTATATCAGAACCCTCTGTGATGATATCGGCAAGGAACTCGGCATAGGCGGCCATATGGTATCCTTGCAGCGGACAAGAGTCGGTGACTTCAGGATCGAGAATTCCGTATCCCTTGAAGATCTCGGAAACAGAAGCAATCCTTACTATTCGATAGACTTTGTACTTTCCGAGCTTAGTGAGATAATTCTTGACGGGGATTCCTACCGGAAGGCGAAAAATGGTATGCCGATCAGGACATATAGCAAAACCCTCCCCCATTGCTCGAAAGATAATAAAGAATATTCAGGAAATTTATATCAAAATCGGTATGTTAGGCTTAAAACTCCTGATAATGTGCTGTTCGGGATCGGCAGGTTTGAAGGTGACGAGATAAAAATAGAGAGACTACTGAACACAGCGTTAGAGCGCCCTTCGACAAGCTCAGGGTGATAAATTAGGAATTTTGCAAACGGCTCCGGAATCCATCTTCCATATTTTGTGACCTGAATCACAAACTTAAACCAAATTCTTAGGATTTGCCCCAATCTCATTATTTTAGATAAAAAAACACTTGACAAGACTCCTTTTTTCTGGTAATCATATTGCTATGTTCTTGGGTAGAGGGAGTTCTGTTGGATTAGATATCGGTTCCGGTTACCTTAAGGTTGTCCAGCTTAGGGAGACGAAAAACGGTTATGAACTTGAGCTGTTTGATATGTTGCCCCTTCCGCCGGAACTCATTGTTGACGGTTCGATAATTGATTCTCTCCGTCTGGTGGAATCCCTGAAGGAACTTTCGAAAAAGGCAAAGATCAAGGCAAAGGAAGTCGTCATCAGTATAGCAGGTCATTCTTCGGTGATCATTAAAAGGGTATCTCTTCCTGATATGACAGAGGATGAACTTGCCGAATCGATAAAGTTTGAAGCTGAGCAGTATATCCCCTTCGATATCGAGGATGTAAACCTTGATTTCCAGATTCTCGGGCCAAAAGAAGAGCCCGGTCAGATGGATGTTATTCTTGTCGCCGTAAAGAAGGACATCATTAATGAATATCTTGCGGTGGTCAAAGAAGCGGGATTCAACTGTCAGATCATCGATGTCAATTCATTTGCACTCGAAAATACTTACGAGATCAACTATGAAATCGAACCGGGCAAGAACGTTGCCCTCGTGAATATCGGCACAAGCACTATAAATATGAATATCCTGAAAGGAGGTATTTCTGTTTTCACGAGAGACAGTGCAGTCGGCAGTAATCTCCATACAGAAGTCCTTCAGAGGGAATTCAATCTGACCTATGAAGTGGCAGAAAGACTCAAGCGGGGTGAGCCTGTCGAGAACGTAGCTCCGCAGGACGCCTTTTCTGTTATGGAATTGGCATCTGAAGAGATAATTGCGGAGGTAAATCGCTCTCTGGAGTATTTCCACGAAGAAATTAATGAAATCGTTTTAAGCGGCGGATGTGCCCTGATCAAGGACTTCCCGAAACTCCTCGCGGAAAAGATCGGGGTCGAGACGAAGATTCTGCAGCCCTTCAAGAACATCAAAATACCCAAAAAATTTGATTTGGCCTATATAGAAGAGATGTCACCTATAGCAGCCGTTGCTGCGGGATTAGCTTTAAGGAGGCCGGGTGACAAATGATTAAGGTCAATCTTTTCCCCGGGAAAAAGAAAAAGAAGGCCAAGCCTCTGCCGGCTCTTTTGATTGCAACGATTTTTGTAACTATTGGTACGCTCATCGTAGTGGCTTATCTTACCTTTTTCTTTAATTCCCGATTGTCTGCAAGAAAGGGCCAGTTCGCAGCTAATGAACAGAAGATAGCAGAACTGAAGGCAAAGATAAAGGCGGTCGAGGACTTTGAACAACGCAACAAGACTTTCAAGCAACGTAATGAAATAATTGAGCAATTAAGCAAGAACAAGAGTGTGCCGGTTAAGATCCTGGATGAAATAAGCGCTCTTCTGCCTGCCGGCATTTGGCTCCACGCAATGACTGTGTCAGGGGAAAATATCAATATGGATGGCTCCGGTTTTACGAATACGGACATTGTTTCCTTTGTTGATAACATAAAGACTTCAAAGATGTTCACCGAGGTTTATTTGCAGGAATCTAAAAGTACGGAAATCGAAAAAATACCGTTATATACGTTCAAACTGACATTTAAACTAAAGGCATGAAAATTAATATTAACATCAAAGAGTTACCTTCATACGCAAGGATAATTCTTGCTGTTCTCCCTGCAGCGATTATCTCGGCTGTCTTCATATTCCTTTTCATCCTGCCAAAGCATAAAGAGATAAAGGCCCTTGAAACCAAAATATCGGCACAGGAAAATGAGATAGCGAAAAATCAGGCGAAGGCTGAAAAATTATCAGAGTTAACATTGGAGAATGAAAGACTCAGAAAAAGGCTGGATGAATTAAAACAGCAATTGCCGGAAGAAAAAGAGGTCTCCACATTGTTAAAGCAGGTTTCAGACCTATGCATTAAATCGGGATTAAAGATAGCGCTCTGGAAACCGGAACAGAGAAAACTTCATCCAAGCGGTATAGTCTATGAGATACCCGTAAAGGTTGAGCTTCAAGGCAACTACCATAGCCTTGGCTATTTTTTCAGCAGCCTGACAAAGCTCAATCGAGTCGTAAATGTTTCCGATATAAAGCTAACTGATCCCAGACCTGAAAAAGGGTATGCTATCCTCAAGATTTCCTTTACGGCTACTACGTTTTCGGCAGTCCCTGAAGACGAGATAAGTAAGGAGAAGGCAAAAGAGAAGAAAGGGAAAGGGAAATGAAAAAAATACTATACCTTCTCTTTATGATATTACTGGTATTTTCTTTCGCGAGTTGCGGCAAAGAGCAGGCCCCTGCGAAAAAACCGATGGCTGAAAAGGTCAAACCGGCCGGGATAAAAGAGGAGAACAAGGAAGCCGGAGAGGTCAAACAGGTTGAACTGGAAGAGTATAAATACGAGGCAAAAGGAAGGAGGGACCCCTTTCTGTCTCTCCTTGAAATGACAAAAAAGAAGCCCCTAAAGAAGAAAGGGGCGAGCCCTTTCGAAAGCTATGATATAGAGGAGATTAAGTTATTGGCAATCGCCTGGAATAATAATAATAAATATTACGCCCTTGTTATGCTGCCGGACAAGAAAACATACACGATTACAGTAGGTATGCCCCTGGGACTTCAGGGCGGAAAAGTCGAAAAGATAACAAAAGACACAGTCGTAATCAGAGAGCTTGTTAAAGATTACAGGGGTGAGATTAAACCGAGGGATTCAATATTGAAACTCCATAAGGGGGAGGAAGAATGAGTCATATATTAAAAGTCAAAAATCGAATTCCAGAGAATAGAGGGTTGAGTAAATCGGAATACTTGAAGGTGCAGGGCATATTTTCACTGCTCCTTTGTTTATTACTCGCCGGTTTATACGGTTGTGCAACCACGAAGACCATCAGCAAAGAACCTCTAGAGCCTCAGGAAGCTGCAACCATTACCGGCATCGACATTCAGGACAATGCAGTAACGATAACGGTCAGCAAGCCGTTTATCTATACCATTTATAGACCGGGTGACCCTTATAGAATAGTCGTTGATCTTCCCGACGTGAAGGTCGGCGCCTTCAATAAAAAGATTGTGTCACAGAAAGCCGGCGTGGCCGAGATACTCCCTTCAGAGGTCGGGTCGCCGTTTCCCCTGTCAAGACTCGAAATGCTTCTTCAGACGCCATCGGTGGTTGAACAGGAATATAAGAACAACGTTCTGAAAATGAAGATAAAGGAAGATCTGGCGGAACAAAAATCTCCAAAGGGAACAAAAGTTGCGGATTTATTAAAGGAAGAAAAAGAGACACCCAGGGAGGCTAATCCAAATCCCGCCCCTCCTGTCAGGGCACCCCTTTCCAAGGCTACCGCAGTATCCGATATATCCTTTGACGTGTCTGCAGGCGCAGTCAAGGTCCTGATTAAAGGCAACGGCTCCATGATGCCCAATGTATTTCCTTTGGAGAACCGGATAGTAATAGATATTGCCGATGTCGTTCTCGATGCGCCTATGCCCTCTTCAGTGATTTCTCCCGTAAAAGGAATACGTTCAGGGAAACATGATGACAAGGTGAGACTTGTTATAGATCTGAAAGAGAAGACGAATTTTGATGTCACCGCTATCGGCGACTCTATAGTGGTAACTTTGAAGAGGCCCGAAAAGGAGTTTGCCGAATCATCCCAGTCCCGGATGTCTGGGGAAAAGACTGAGTCAACGGGGTATCTATCTGAATCTGTCACAGAGAAGACAGGGCCTGAAGCACCTGCGAAGACTCAATGTGAGACATATCTGCAGGGAAAAGAAAACGTGAATTTTGATTTCCAGGACCAGGATATTGTGCCAATCTTAAGGTTGTTTGCCGACATCAGCGGATGTAACCTCTTTGTACATCCGGATGTAAAGGGCAAGGCGACCATGAAATTCAGGGACGTACCGTGGAACCAGGCCTTCGACACTATTCTCAAGACCTTTGGCCTCGGAAAGTCTATCGAAGGAAATATCATAAGAGTCGCACCGTATACGGTCTTTGCAAAGGAGAGTGAAGAAAAGGCCAAGGCGGCAGAAGCAGGAATAAAGGCGGAACCCCTGGAGACCAGAATGTTCGCGATAAGTTATGCCGAGGTCTCTGTTGTGGAGACCGCAATCAAGAACTCAAAGATTTTACCTCCAAGGGGAAGCCTGAGTGTCGACAAGCGTACAAGTTCCATGCTCGTAAAAGATGTTGCAGGTGTCTTCCCGCAGATCGATAATCTGCTCGCCACGCTCGATAGGCCGACTCCTCAGGTCTTGATCGAAGCGCGGATTGTTGAGGTGAGTACGACAGATGTAACGAACTTAGGGATACAGTGGGGATTGAAATTGAATACCACCAACACTCTTTTATCTGCGGGTGGGCTGCCAACCCTAGGTCAAGGTGCTTTTACAGGAAATAATTTCCTCGTCGACCTCCCTTCGGGCGCTTCGTCCGCTGGCTCCGGTTCTGGTTTCAGCTTTGGCATACTGGATCCCTCAAAAACTATTGGACTGGATTTGCAACTTGATGCCCTTCAGAAAATGGGCAGAAGTAGAATAATTTCAAACCCGAGAATTGTTACAACCGATAATGAAAAAGCTACGATTATGCAGGGGACTAGTGAGCCCTTCCCAAAGCTTACAACTGAGGGAACTATATCTACTGAGTATAAAGATGTTGTCTTGAGCACTGAAGTAACTCCGCATATAACACCAAATGGCTCTGTTAGTATGGCAGTTCTTGTAAAAAAGGAGGATATTCTCGGTACGGTTAATATCGGGGGGTCCCAGGTTCCGAGGACATCCAAAGTGGAAGGAAACACAAAGGTAGTAATTCAAAATGGAGAGACTTTGGTCATTGGCGGAATTTACAAGAAAACAGAAAGGGATTCATCCTCCGGTGTTCCAGGGTTGATGAAAATTCCCATTATCGGCTGGCTGTTTAAGAATAAGGTGACAAGTGAAGATACGAATGAATTATTAATCTTCGTTACACCAAGGATTGTGGCGAAACCTTGAGAAGAATTAGATTTTTGGAAAGAACCATAAGAATTATGAAAATAGGGGGCAAGATGAAAAGGGTTCAGTGTTTGCTGTTTATGATTTGTTTTCTAATCCTTAGCGGACTTTTCTATGGATGCGGGGGGAGCGGACCCGGTTCTCCGGGAAGTCACGGCACCGAAGATACAGGCGTTATTTTAGAGGCGACAATAATACCTGAGTATCTCGGCGCGAATACAAACGATGTTGATGCCTTCAGAATTTCTAACTGTGACGGGGACCCTACTACGAACGACCCGGAACCATACACTCAGCATGACGCTACTGTAACAATAAACGCAAGTCTTATAAATCCGAATTCCACATTTCAGGCTGGAGACCTCTTTATAGAAAAATATACGGTTGAATATCGGCGGTCGACCGATTCGATTGGTACGCCGCCTATAGAAAAGTTTACCGAGTTCAAAAGTATAATTATCCCTGCTCCTTCAGGCACTGGTATCAATACAGTTACGGACACACTATTTTTTGTCGACCTCCCGAGAAAAACAAAATACGTAGATGACATGACAAGCGGGTCCTACAGTTCTTCAATGAATAACCCATTTTTTCTAAACAACTATACTGCAATATACACATTTGAGGGTAAAAATGAATTCGGGACGAATTTTTCCTTTAAGACGCAGGTAGGTTTTGTGATCGGCTATTTTGATAATTGTGGTGGCTAAGTAATTATAGATTCGGAGGATAAGATGAAAAAAATCATCATAGGATTAATATTACTGGTTTTATCCCTAGGCACTTTTAGCTGCGGCGGAGGAGCCGGTCTCGCCAGACACCCCCCAGGGGAGAAAATCCGGGGACGCCGTCAATCGTTCAATTGCAGCCTTCTCATTTTATTGCCCAGACGAATACGGTGATTACACTCCATGCCAAGGTCCTTGACGGCAACGGAGCACCTGTTGCAAATAAGACGCGTTATATTTACGAATCTTTCTCCGATAGGCGTTTTAAGCTCAACGACTGCCGAAACAAACGATTCCGGAATAGCGACAGTTACACTCAAGTCAACCACTGACGGCTTTTCTACAGTCCAGGCAGAAGTCAATAAGGATGTGGGACAGGCGAGGGACAGAAAGACGATGATTTTTCCTCGTCATTTAATACTGCACAACCTCCTTCAGCACCTACTACTCTAACCCTTTCAGTGGATGATGGTGACGGTATTCCAAATGAGCCGAATGATTTCAACCTTTTTAAAGGCACAAATGATGACAATCAGAGGATTATCACAGCGACTGTATCAGAAGGAGCATTTATTATATTTGACAGTAAGGTTACTTTTGGGGCCGACCGGGCATTTAAGGTCGGCACTGACCCCGCAGCCACGTGCAGTGACGGAAGTGCAACCTGCGACGTTATATTCCCGACGGGTAATACCGCATTAACGAATAATTCCGGCGAGGCGTCTGTCCTGGTTGAAGTCGTGCCTACGGCGCTTTCGTCCATTGAGACAACTTCTGAATATTACTGCTTCGGCCGATGTGGGAGCATTCAATCTTGTTACATTATTCTTGCACCCCGTTTTTGTACAGTCAGTCACTGTTTCTGCCAATCCTCCGAGCGTTGCGTCCGGCGGCACGTCTGCGATAGCGGCACAAGCTTTGACTAACGCCGGAACCCCGGTTTCTGACGGAACTACAATAAATTTCAGTGTAACCCAGGGCAAGGGCGGGGTCGAGCCATTTGCTCAGACGACAAACGGTATAGCCACTGCGCAATTCAATGCGCCGACTCTTGCAGCCGGTGCCGGTAATGAAACAGACCGTATAACAGCATCAGTGGGTGGTCAACCAGTTCCGCCCCCTTCGACCACAGTAACTGTAATAGCGCCGGCAGCGCCGACACCTACGCCCACACCAACCCCGGCACTTGCCATAAATCCACCCACTGCTTCATCAATTGTGGGCATATGCGCCACTTTTACTTTCACAATTACGGGAGGCACTCCACCATATACGACATCGTCAAGTAATATAAATCGCGCATTTAACGACAACGGCACTGGTGGAGGGACTGCCGGTAATTGTGTCAGGAATGGAGGCGAACTTGGAATCTGGTCTGGCTCTTCCATAACTGTCACAGTTCCGGCTCAGCCGATTTGTACTGCTCCTAATACGCCGCCACGTTGCACCACACCGGGCGGTACTGCAACAGCAGGCACGGTAGATCTTAATGTGTCTGATTCGGCAGGCGGGACAGCTAAAGCGACGATAACTATACAGTAGAAGAAAAAGATATTAGAAAAAAGAGGGCGGGCGGTAGCCCGCCCCTATAAAACATGAAGGACTCTGAACGGAGATGAAGAATATGAATGACAAAGCATCTTGTAAAGGAGTGAAACCATGAAGAAATTATTATACCTTTTGATGAGTTTGATTCTTGTCGCAGCGAGCGGCATTAATAACTCCGCAAACAGCTCCACGGATAATTTGAAGGCCGGTGCTTCAACAGGAATGGACGGCATTAAAGTGACCGCCCAGTCCATCATCTCTCAGATGGGAAGGGGTAATTACAAAGAAGGCGAGCTGCTTGTCAAATTTAAGTCCGGCCTTGTGGCTTCATCTTCTCTCAAAGTCCATAAGGCTGTGGGTGCCTCTGTAATCAAGAGATATACAATTGTCCCTGAACTGCATCATGTTCAGTTGCCGAAGGGCCTGTCCGTGCAGGATGCGATACAGCAATATATGTCTGATCCGGATGTGGAATATGCAGAGCCGAATTATATGAGGTGTGCTTCTGTTAAACCGAATGACACTTATTTTGGAGACCAGTGGGCTTTGCGTAATACTGGCAAATATGCCAACGGTACACGCGGTGCGGATATAAAGGCCACGAAGGCATGGGATATTTTTGCGGGAGATGGCTCTGTTATAGTGGCTGTCCTTGATAGCGGCATAGATTATACCCATGAGGATTTGGCGGGTAATATATGGAAAAATTTAGGTGAGATTAATTGCTCCGACGGGATTGACAATGATAGTAATGGGTTTGTAGATGACTGCAAGGGATGGAATTTTGTCGACAACAACAATGACCCATTCGATGATCTCGATCATGGTACGCATGTTGCGGGAATTATAGGTGCCGTCGGCAACAATGGTGTCGGTACAGCAGGTGTTATGTGGGACGTTCAATTGATGCCGGTAAAGATTTTTGATGCAACTACCACTCTGTCAGGAAATTGTAACAGTGTATTTGCATCGGATGAAATTGCGGGTATTCAATATGCAGTCAATAATGGGGCAAGAGTAATAAATGCAAGTTTCCATGGCGAGGGTTTCTGCCTTTCTGAAATGAACGCTATCTCTAATGCAGATGCTCATCAAGTCTTGTTTGTTGCGGCAGCAGGGAATGAAAGCAACAACAACGACTTGGCCCCAGCTTACCCTGCAAGCTATAATCTTCCGAACATTATTTCCGTTGCTGCTACCGACCAGGATGACAGGAGAGTACCCTTCAGCAATTTCGGTCTGAATTCTGTTCATGTTGCCGCACCCGGAGTATATATCTTGAGCACTGTTCCGAATAATTTGTTTTCGGATTTTTCGGATAAACAATTCTTTGCCGGCACTTCCATGGCAGCTCCCCATGTTTCCGGCCTTGCAGGGTTGTTGTTCAGTTATTATGACGGTATTTATAATACCCTATTCGACCACCATCAGGTCCGCCAGACAATATTGAATTATGCAGATAAAAAGCCGACCCTTGACGGCTGGATACAGACTGGGGAAGAATCAACGCTTTCCGGTCACTCTCATCTTTATTGGCCCCTACGAATCTCAGGGTCAGGTCTGCTTCAGCATCGGCTATCAGACTAAAATGGTCGGATAACGCAACCGGCGAAACAGGTTACAGCGTTGAGAGAAGCACTGACGGAATCACCTTCGCAGCGATAAGAACATTACCTGCAAATGCCAAGTCTTTTACCGACACTACTGTCATACCCGGTGCAACCTATACTTACAGAGTAAGGGCCTTTAATGATATTTCCAATTCTTTTCCTTCAAATACTGTATCTGCCTCAGCCGTAAGAAAAGGACTGTTCCGGTGGTGAAGGAGGCTGTTCTATAGAGGCAAGGCAGAGCGCGACAACGGTGATCGCTGACCTGACCGTGATACCTCTCCCTTTGATGCGACCTTTCGACAAGCTCAGGATGACAGATGTCATGGTGAGCTTGTCGAACCATGCCGATTCAATCATGCACATATTGATGAATCCGTAATGTTTACTTTGAGTTCCTGTTTCTAATAACATACTTTAATGTTGAGATCAAAGCTCATTACAAAGAGAAATATATCTTATCTGAACATTCTCATCAGCGTAATTCTTCTTTTTTCCTTACTCTTTCTCGTCCGGGACATCGTCTCCGGCCATTTTGAAAAGAAAACGCTGAAAAGAGAGAAACCGGCTTCAACCGGTGGCATAACCGCACAACAGAAGAAGCAGCTCGAAGATTATGCATCGATATCGAAAAACAACCCCTTTGGTTTTCCCGGAGGCGAGATAAAGAATTTAACGGTATCGGCAGGCAGTAAGATTCAGAAGACGGATATCGTGCTTGTCGGCACGGTCGTCGGGCCTAAAGAACTTAGTTACGGCGTCTTTAAGGACAGCTCGGGGACACAGGAGGTGTTTAAGATCGGGGAGCCTGTATTCGGCGCAGGAAAACTGCAGGCCGTCAAGAGAGACAGGGTTATTCTGAAAAGAGGAGATGGGTCGGTAGAAATTCCACTTGAAGATGTGAAGGTGAAGGAGATCACAAAACAGAGTTCGGGTAGCACTCCTTCTGCCGACGCATTTGCAAGAAAGGTAGGGAGGGGCACCTATATTGTCGATCAGGCGAAACTTCAGCAGGCTATCTCGAATCCGGGCCAGATGATGACGGATGCAAGGCTGAGACCGAATTTTGTGAATGGAAAAGAGGAAGGTTTTGTCCTGAATGAGGTGAAGCCGGGAGGTATTTATCATAGTCTCGGCCTCCAGGACGGCGACGTGCTTTTGAGGATTAACGAATATGATGTATCGAACCCTGAAAGGGCCCTCCAGGCATTTACCGCGCTGAAAGGTATGGAGAGAGTCCAGATCGATATGATTAGGTCCGGAGCGAAGATGACAATGACGTATCAGATAAAGTAATATAAGTGAGAAATGGACTTCGCTAGAAATTCAAAATATGCTGTTTTTCTCGCTATATTCTTGCTGTGCTTTTGGTCTTTCCCATCAAGAATCAACGTAACAGAATCAATTGCAGAGACAGTCCTGATCGGGGAAAAAACAGACGAATCGACTTCAGGCAACGAATCTCATGCCGAGAAAGAGAAGAGCAGAGAGAAGAAGAGGTCACTTTTAATTTTGTCGATGTCGACATATCTGCCGTAGTGAAATTTATCAGCGAAGTGACCGGCAAGAATTTTGTGTTCGATGATAAGGTAAAAGGGAATATTACCATTATTGCTCCTTCCAGACTTTCCGTTGACGACGCCTTCAGACTGTTCACGTCTGTCCTGGAACTGAAGGGCCTTACGATTGTACCTTCAGGAAATGTCTACAAGATCGTTTCCATTTCCCAGGCAAAACAGTCGGGCATTGAAATTTTCAAAGAAGGCGGGGAGCAATTAACTGACGCATATATTATCAGGCTTATTCAGTTGAAATCGATTTCTGCTTCTAAGGCGATGACTTTCTTGCAGCCGTTGATCTCACGAGACGGACATATCGCCTCTTTTGGCCCCGGCAATATGCTGATGGTCGTCGACTCCGCCACGAATATCGAAAAGCTTCTCAATATCATTGAGTCCATTGACAAGCCCGGCATTGAGGAACCTGAACTTGTGCTCCTCAAATATGCCAATGCCGAAGATGTGGTCAAGATTATTACTGAAGCTGCTGTTTCTGAGCGGCAAGACCCAGCCCACGGCGGGGCGGGTTCTGAGGCCGGGCGAGACTGCGGGGGCAGCGTCTGTCGAGGAGACAAGAACGGAAATATCTTTGCCGATACAAGATTAAATGCAATAGTCATGATAGCCGATAAGCAGGAAAAGGAGGCGATGAAAAGGATGATCGCCCTTCTTGATATCCCGTTGCCCGAAGCAACCAGCAAGATCAATGTATTTTTCCTCGAATATGCTGATGCGACCGAACTTTCGAAGGTATTGGAGAGGATGCTTACAGGGATATCCGGACAGGCAAAGATCCGGTCAGGCTGCCCAGGCCGGACAGCCTCCCAAGAGTCCCTTTGAATCCGGCGGGAAAATAATAATCTCACCGGACAAGGCAACGAATTCCCTTATCGTAGTTGCTTCCCCGGCGGATTATCAGAACCTTCTGCAGGTGATAAAACAGCTGGACAGAAGAAGACGGCAGGTTTATGTAGAGGCGATGATTGTTGAGGCGTCGATCGATAAGCTGAGAGATATCGGTACAAAATGGAGGACTTACTGCCAAGAAAGACGGAAAACCTGTCGCGATCGGCGGCTTTGGCACTATAGATTCTACAACGGTGCAGAATGTTGCTCAGGGACTTTCGGGTTTGACGGCAGGGGGTTTGGGGAACTTTATCAATGTGCCTTTAACTACGATCGGTTCGGATGGAAAAGCAACAACCACGACCCTTATCCGTTCCCGGATTCGCCGCTCTTTTCAGCCTGAATGAATTCAGGAATGCGGTCAATGTCCTGTCGACTCCCCAGATACTCACTTCGGACAACAAGGAGGCGGAAATTGTTGTCGGAGAGAATGTACCGTTTATAGCCAGAGGGAGCGGGACATTACCACTACCAATACGGTCCTCAACTCTATCGATAGGAAGGATGTGGGCATCACCTTGAGACTTACTCCTCAGATTACCGAAGGTGATTATGTGAAACTCGACCTTTACCAGGAGATATCTGCCTTGACGCAGCAGTCCGAGACGATCCTGATCAATGTAGGCCCAACTATAACCAAGAGGTCAACAAAGACCTCTAGTTGTGGTTAAAGATAATCAGACCGTAGTCATAGGCGGGCTGATGCAGGAAAAAGAGGAGCAGAGCGTTACGAAGGTCCCGTTGCTTGGCGATATCCCGGTGCTCGGGTGGCTTTTTACACAAAAGAGCGTATCCAAACAGAAGACGAACCTGCTTGTTTTTCTCACGCCCCATATCGTGAAAGAAGTCGGAGCGGCTTGCCAAACTGACGGATGAAAAGAAGCTGGAGTTTGCAAAGTCGGAAAACAGATATGCCCAGGGAGAACTGCTCGTTAAATTCAGGGACGGTACCCCGGACAACAGGATATCAGAAATATTATCTGCCGAAGGTGCATCGGTCATGTCCGAATTCAAGACAAGAGGTCCCCATCTCATAAAGCTCAGGAAAGGCCAGGACGTCAGAGAGGCGGCCAAGATATTTAATAGTTACAGGGAAGTCGAATACGCAGAGCCTAATTATATCATGAAGATTCAATGAAGGGATGGAAACCATTGAAGTTATAAAGGATGAAGAAGTAGAAGTTTCCCTCTTGAAGAATATCCCCCTCAGTTTTGTAAAGAACAACCAGATATTTCCGATTAAGAGGAATGATTCCGAACTCGTTGGAGCGGTTGCCGACGAAAAAGGACTGCTTGCACTTTCCGAGGCGTCAAAGAAATTGGGGTTAAAGCCGAGGGCCGTAAAGGCAAGCCCCGGCGTCATCCTCGATGCGATAAACCGGTTCTACGGCCAGATGGGCTCCGCTGAAGAGGTGATGGATACCATTACGGGGGAGGATCTCTCGTCTGTTGCTACGGAATTCGAAACGCCGAAGGACTTGCTCGAGTTAACGGAAGAAGCCCCTATCATAAAACTTCTCAATGCGGTTCTTTTGCAGGCGGTTAAAGAGAGGGCAAGTGACATCCACATCGAACCTTACGAAAAAGAACTCGATGTCAGGTTGAGGATAGACGGCGTGCTCCACAGGGTGCTGAGTCCCCCAAAAATAATCCAGGATGCGCTGATAAGCAGGATCAAGATAATGTCTCATCTCGATATCGCCGAGAAAAGGCTGCCCCAGGATGGAAGGATAAGGCTCCTGCTCGGGGGCAGGGATATAGATATAAGAGTTTCAGTAATTCCGACGTCTCATGGCGAGAGGGCGGTTCTGAGACTTCTCGACAGGAAGCAGGGACTTCTGGGTCTCTGGGAGGTCGGATTCGGTAAGGACGATGAGAGGAAACTCGAAGAACATCTGCACAGGCCTGACGGTATCATACTCGTTACAGGTCCTACGGGGAGCGGCAAAACTACAACACTCTATGCGGCCCTGAACAGGATACATACGGAAGAGAAAAACATCATAACCGTAGAAGACCCTATTGAATATCAATTGAAAGGAATTGGCCAGATACAGGTGAACCCTAAAATCGGATTGACATTTGCCTCGGGGCTAAGATCAATCCTGAGACAGGACCCTGATGTCATCATGGTCGGTGAGATAAGGGACCTCGTGACCGCGGAGATTGCAATGCAGGCTTCACTCACGGGCCACCTTGTTTTAAGTACCCTTCATACCAATGATGCGCCGAGCGCCCTTGTCAGACTCGTAGATATGGGCATTGAGCCGTTCCTCGTCGCTTCATCCCTGACAATTGTGCTTGCACAGAGGCTTGTGCGTATGATATGCCCTCACTGTAAGGTTTCTTATAAGCCGTCGGGCATCGAACAGTCTTATTTCAGCAAACCGCCGGAATTTTTGTATCGCGGTACAGGATGCGAAGAATGCAAAGGGAAAGGTTATTACGGAAGGTCGGGGATTTTTGAGCTTCTTACCATAGATAATGAAATAAGACCGATGATCACGGACAAGATCGATTCTCAGAGCATAAAGAATCATGCAATCTCAAAGGGGATGAAAACCCTTCGTCAGGACGGCATCGAAAAAGCAAGAGGCGGTGTTACGACCCTTGAGGAAGTTTTGCGGGTTACCCAGAAGGATTATGCCGATATTTCAGTATAAAGGATATAAGACAGACGGTGCGGAGGTGGCGGGAACCATCGAAGCGAACAGTCAAAGAGACGCGGTCTTAAGGCTTAAAGAGTCGGGTCTTTATCCAAAGAATGTAAAAGAAGCGATCTATAGAGGGCGGGCGGGTTTATTCCGCGGGCAGGACGTGTCCCTCCTGCCATCTACGACAAGACAGCTTTCCACTCTTCTCTCGGCAGGTGTTACCCTCATGGAGGCCCTCAGTTCGATCTCTGAAGAAAATAAAGGATTTTGGAAAAACATGCTGGTGGACATAAAAGAGAGGGTTGCTTCCGGTTCAAGTCTTTCAAAGGCGATGGAGGAATATAGCCGTATCTTTCCGGAGTTCTATATCAATATGGTTGCCGCAGGAGAGGCGAGCGGAAATCTTGATAAGGTCCTCGACCGTATGGCGGATTTCTTGGAGGAACAAAGCAACCTCAAAGCGAAGGTGAGGATATCGATGGTTTACCCGGTCTTTATGATCTGCGTTGCCTTCGTCGTGCTCTCCTTTTTGTTCACTTTTGTCATACCGAAGATAACGAGGATTTTTAAGGACACGGGAAGCGCCCTCCCTTTTATCACGGTGGTACTTATAACGGTCAGCGATATCTTTCAGAACTACTGGTGGCTCTTAATCGGTCTGCTTTTAGGGGGGGTGGTCGGAATTAAGAGGCTAAAGGAAAAGAACAGATTATTCCTGGACAGACTCATCGTGCGCCTGCCATGGAATATAGCCCAAAGTCTCTATTACGGACGTTTTGCGAGGACCCTGGGGTTTTTGCTCGAAGGGGGGCTTCCAGTTCTCAGGGCGCTTGATCTTTCTGCGAAGTCTGTTGGGAACAAGTTGATCGAGATGAGGATAACCGAAGCCGGCAGAAAGGTTGCTGAAGGGGCAAGGCTCTCCGCGTCCCTCGATGGGTTTCCTCCCATACTCCTTCAACTCATGTCGACAGGGGAGAGGAGCGGACAGTTGGTCGAAATACTGAAGAATGCCGCGGATTCGTATGAGGCAGAATTTTCCAGGAGGGTGCAGAAAGCGCTCTCTATTCTTGAGCCCGCGATGATTCTTTGCATGGGGTTTGTCGTCGGGCTGATAGTCCTTGCAGTCCTTCTGCCCATATTCCAGTTGAATCAGTTGATAAAATAAGAGGATGTTTACAAACTATCGTGTACTAAAAATGTAGCCGCAGGCTTCAACCTGCGAGATATATGATATTGGTATAAGTTAGAGGATGTATTGGATGGGTTTATTTAAATGCACGCAGGCTAAAGCCTGCGGCTACCCAAATAAAACAGAATAGTCTTAGAAGGCTGCACATGGCTCTCTGCTTCTCAGACCAGTTGAGCTATATCATAAGGAGGTATAAATGAAGAATAATAAGGGTTTTACTCTGCTTGAGATCATTGTGGTCGTGTTTATACTCAGCCTTCTCGCAGCTATTGTGGCCCCGAAGATTATAGGGAGAACCGATGATGCACGCATCACCGAGGCTAAGATTCAGATAAAAAATCTTGAGACCGCCCTGAAACTTTTCAAGCTCGATAACGGTTTTTACCCGAGTACGGAACAGGGGCTCGCAACACTTGTCGAAAGACCGACGACGGGGCAGATACCGCAGAAATACAGGGAAGGCGGATATCTTGAACAGAAGAAGGTCCCTCTCGACCCGTGGGGCAATCCATACATTTACATATCACCCGGTGTATACGGTGATTTCGACATCATGAGTTATGGCGCTGACGGGAAAGACGGCGGAGAGGGGAAAAATGCCGATATCAAGAACTGGGACATGCAATAGCCGTGGTTTTACTCTCCTTGAACTCATAGTTGTTTTATTCGTTGTCTCACTTGTTGCCGCCATTGTCCTGCCATCCTTCGCCGGCTTTGGAGAAAGTAAACTTAAGTCCGAAGCGAGAGAGATTGCCTCCGTCCTGAGATATATGAATGACAGTGCGGTTTCCAGGAAGGAGACTTTTGCCATGAGGTTTGATCTTGACAAGAATGTGATCTCCTGGAAAGGACCCGAGGGGGAAAAGACCAGGAGCTTTGATGATATAACCGGAGTAACAACACAATCGATAGGGACTGTTTCAAAAGGGGAAGTGACCTTTTTTTTCGAGCCTCTCGGTGTCCGGGAAAATCTCAGTGTCCATGTCGGAAGGGGAGATAAAAATATGACTATCACCTTAAACCATTTGAGCGGAAGGGTGAAGATAATACAAAGTGGAAAATAATATTAATATTTCTCGAATGATAGAAAGTTCAATCAGGATGATTCCCCCATTGGCAAAAAGGGGGCGGCGGGATTTTCCGGTCAAAGAGAAAAGTTCGAAGGATTATCAATTCTGCGCTTGCCGTAAGGAAGGGTTTACCCTCCTTGAGGTATTGATCGCCCTTGCAATTGTCGGCGGCCTCCTGGTAACGCTGATCTACACTCTCAACTATCATTTGAGTCTTGCCGAAAGACAGGAGACTATTACGGTCGCAACCCTTCTTGCAAAGAATAAGATAACGGAAATGGAGAAAGTCCCCGAAGGTAAGAAAGGTGTCTTTGATGAGCCTTATGATAATTATAGCTATGAAACTTTTGTTAAAGAGTCCCCATACATCGGGATATCCGAAATCGTTGTCACCGTGAAGGCCGGAAACGAAGAGGTAAAACTGAATGAGTTTGTTTTTAAGTAAACTTACACAAAACAATAACTGGTTAAATGGCACAAATTACCGGTTATTGCGAGCACCGGGAAGGTGCGCGGCAATCTTCTTCCAAGGGGCGAGATTGCTTTCCGCCCCGGCGGATTCGCTGAGTGAACGCTTCACTCGCAATGACGATTCTGATCATGGGTGCTGGGATAAAGTAAAATCGGACCTTGGGTTCACCCTTATAGAAGTCCTTATCGCTGTTACGATACTCTCGATAGTCCTTGCAGCGATCTATAGCACATTTTTCCTGAGTCACAGAGCGATTGAGGGCATGGATGAATCGATGTTGAAACTCCAGGAATCGAGGAAGGCGATAGACATCCTCCGGTGTGAACTGGATTCTTCCTATTATGATGGAAAAGATGTGAATACATTTCTCAAGATACGGGACAGGGATTTTTACGGCAAGCAGGCTACTCAGATTTCATTTACTGCATTTTCAACTCTGAGGCCTGGTTTTTCCAGAATCTCTTATTACATTGAAGATAAGGACGGGATATTGAATCTGTTGAAAAAGGTTGAGTCTCCTTATGGCAAGGAAGAAACGGAGGGTGTCGATATCATCGAGGATCTGGAAGCTTTTAGCGTCGAAGCTAAGTATAATGACAAATGGGTAAAGACATGGGATACTGACATCAATAAAGACAAACCGGAGGAGATCAGGATCGTGCTTACGATATTGATTAAAGGGAAACAGGTAAAACTTTCCGACGTGTCAAAGCCGAGGGTCGGCAGAACGATATGATTTATAGCATATATATCTTCTGTCAGAAACAGTATATGTAGCCGCAGGCTTTAGCCTGCGTAAATAAGATGGAACAGAGGAACACAGATACCGGAAGAATTCTTTAAAGGAGAAATGTTCGTTTAAAGGTTTTATTGGAATGTAAATTGAGGATGTTATTAGCAGAATTTGATAAATACACGCATGCTAAAGCCTGCGGCTACAAAAGGAGACTTTGGGAAAATAATAATCAAAAAGGTATCGCTCTCGTTGTAACTCTCTTGGCGCTCGTTCTCATCACCGCCATGGTGGTTGAGTTTTCCTACGGAGTTTACACCGGCACGAACAATCTTTATAATTGGAGGGATTCCCAGCGTCTTTCGATAATGGCGAAATCAGGCATAAATGTATCAGCAAAATTTTTGACGAGTCTTCCCATGGACCGTCCATATCCGGGTTCCATAGAGTTTCCCGTAGAGAATCCCTTTGAAGATTTTGATGGAGTGATCACAGTAAGAATTGAGGATGAAGCCTCCAAGCTTAACCTGAAGTCCTTAGTCAACGAGCAAAGGACTAAGAATGAAGTTACTTATAATTCATTTAGGAGACTCCTTGAAGTGCTCTCATTGGATACCAAGATTGCAGATAGGGTGGTTGAATGGATCATAAAGAAAAGAGAAACCGGGATATCTTCTTCCAGTGAAAGCACAAAAGATTTAGGACTCAACAGTGTCGATGAACTCCTCTTGATAAATGGAATAACGAGAAAGGATTATGATACATTATTACCTTATATAACTGTGTATGGATCTCCCTACAATCTTATTATCAACGTTAATGGTGCAGGGAAGCCGGTTCTTATGAGCATAGCCGACCCGAGAAATGGAGAATTCCCGATAGATGAAGATCGTGCTGAAAGGATAATAAAACGCAGAGAACTGTCGCTGTTTTTAAACAATGGAGAATTTAATGGGTTTGTGGGGACAGATCTACCAGTAGATCGAATAACAACAGATATAGGGCCATTTTTTTTCGTTAAAGGCATAGCATCATCCGGTGGGATAAAGAGGATAATCGAGACGGTTCTTAATAAGGATACCCGAACGATTAAATACTGGAAGGAATATTGATGGGCAAATCTCTTTTTATTGACATAAAAGAAGGGGAATTAAGCACGTACCTCTTTGAGGTCAAAGGCGGCAAATATGAGATAAAAGAGAACAAAAAATATCCTCTATCCGGAAAGTATGATTTCTCCTTCGATGCAGTTCCGGAAGGTGTGGAAGATTCTTATCTGAGTTTGCCCCTCGGCATTTTGAACTTCAGAGTAATCGATCTGCCCTTTTCAGATAAAGACAGAATAAGGGAGATACTCCCGTTTGAACTCGACGGAATGATATTGGGTGGATCGGAAAACGTAGTGGTCGATAACATAGTCGTAGGCACATCAGACAATAAGCAGCAGGTTCTCGCGGTTTATTTGGAAAAAACCGCAATGAGAAAGATCCTCGAAAAACTAAAACCATACGGTGTAGAGCCGGTTTTTGCGACGTCCATAGGACTGAGACCCGTGCTGAAGGATTTTACCCTCGCCAAACTTCTTTCTCCGGAAACTATTGAAGAGGAAGATAGAATAGCGCTGGCTGCTGAAGAGATACAGGCGCCGACAATAAATTTAAGGAGAGATGAATTTTCCTACACCAGGGACATTGAAAGGACCAGGAAATCCCTGAGAGTTACTGCAATCCTTCTCATATTGATCGCACTCACCTTGACGGCGGATATGGTGTTCAAGATTGTGTCCACGCGTGCGGAAATTGTGTCTGCAAAGAATGATCTGCGGAAACAGTATCAGGAACTTTTTCCCGGAGAAAAAAATATTATGAACGAGATCTACCAGCTCAAATCCCATATGAAGGAATTGAAGGGCAAGGAGGATGTTTTTATTGGCGTTGACCCCCTTGACCTGCTCTCCAAGCTTTCTCAAGTCGACAGACAGGGCGCAGTAATCAATGAAGTCACGGCGGATAAAACAAATATTACCATAAGGGGCGAAGCGCAGTCTCTGAGTGATATACAGCTGTTACAGAATAAACTGAAAAATGCCTTTGACGAGGTGAATATATCGGATTCAAGGGCTTCCGCGCAGGGAAGGATGATGTTTACCATAACGGCGAAGGAGAAAAGGGTTTGATAGAATTGATGAAGCATAAAAGGATGCTCTATTTTTTCTCCGGGCTGGTGGGCTTCATTCTCGTTCTTGCTCTTGGAGGGAATTTTCTTTTATCGGAAAGAAGAGAATTGAAACAACTGGAAGACCAGAGAAAAGAAATGACGTTACTCAAAGACGAATTTTTGTCTCTGCGGCAAAGGATTAATCTTGTTGAAGGCAAGAAGAATCTGTCGAATGTTCAGGGTATTGTGCAGGCCGTTGATGAAGTTTTTTCGTCTATCGGTCTTAGGGATAAAGTGAAGACGGTCAAATCTACAGGGAAAAGAGAAACCAAAGATGGTTTTGAAGAAGAGGCCGATATCTCTATTGAAAAAGTCAGTATGAATGAAATGGTTAATATCCTTTACAGGATCGAGCGTGCGCCGATGATTCTGGCCATTAAGAAGGCCACAGTCAAGAAGTCCTTTGAAAGCCCTGAACTCTCGAATCTTACTCTGGTCGTCTCTTTTTTGAAGACGAAGTGAAAAAAATCCTTCTTGCTTTTGTTGCGGTGCCTGTTGTCTTCTGGTTCATGTGGATGGCGTTCCCTGCACTTTCGATACAATCCATGATAGAGGATTCTGCAGGGGACGGGAAGATCACGATAGAAGTTCAAGGACTGAAAAAAGGATTTTTTTATACTGTGAGCGTTGATAAGGTGGCACTGAAGAGTTCCGGCGAAGAACTGGTTTCCTTCAATAATATTCACAGCCGGATAAACCCATTCGGCCTGATCAGGATGCAAGTAGATGCATCGATGAATGGAACGACGGGCTCAGGAAAAATTTCGGGCAGTGCAATCCTTGCGAAAAACAGATTGCAAGCAAAAATCGATTACAAAGAAGTCGATATGCGAGAGATGCCGTTTTTGAAACATGCCGGAATCCGGGGGTCAGGGACTATTTCGGGAAGATTTCTCATGACCGATGACAAAGGCCGCGTCGATTTTGTAACGAGAAACGCGACTTTTGAGCCGGCAGATTTCTCGGGTATCAAAGTGCCGATGCATTTCTTTAAGGAGGTAACAGGTTCTCTCGCCATAGAAGGAAATGTCATAAAAGTTGTTTCCGTTTCTTTAGCAGGAAAAGACATCTACGCAAGGTTGAAGGGCGTTATAAAAAATCACGTCGCGGATCTCACTATGGAATTAATGCCGGACAGATCATTTCTCGAAAATCCATTGTTTCTCATGGAAGTAGGCAGATATCAGGTTTCTCCCGGTTATTATGTAATTCCCGTGAGAGGCAATTTTTCTCTGTGAGGAGGTAGCATGAGATACATATTTCTCGTTTTTATCATACTGGGCCTGGTTTCGTGCGGCGGGGACGCCCCCGGAAAAAGAGCCTCTTCAGTCTATAAACAAGGTGAAATAATCGTCAAGTTTAGACCATGGGTCCATAAGGCGCAAAGATACAGCATCCATGGCACTTTGAGTGCAGAAGCAGTAAGGGAAATAGGATATGAAGGACTTGAAAAGGTCAAACTCCCTCGAAGCGTTTCTGTGGAAGAGGCCGTTAAAGTCTATAATGCGAACCCTGACGTCGAGTATGCCGAACCGAACTATATCGTAAAGGCCGCTGTAATTCCGGACGATACCGGATTTGATAAACAATGGGGATTACACAATACCGGACAGGATGTGAACGGGATCGCCGGTACCGTAGGCGCCGATATTGATGCGCCTGAGGCATGGGACGTTTCAAAAGGATCATCCGTTATCGTGGCGGTAATAGATTCGGGGGTTGATTACAACCATCCCGACATCTCCGGCAATCTGACAGCCGGTTATGATTTTATCGACAGAGACGACAAACCCGACGACCTTAACGGACACGGCACGCATGTATCAGGTATTATCGGGGCCGTGGGAAACAATGCAAAGGGAATCGCGGGGGTGAATTGGAATGTGAAGATCATGCCCCTGAAAGTGCTTGATCGGAACGGAGAGGGCACCATCGCGGACATTATAGAGGCGATAACTTTTGCAACTTCAAATAACGCAAAGGTCGTCAACATGAGTTTCAGCGGTCCGGACTTTTCACAGTCCCTCTATGATTCAGTGAAACAACTTCCGGGAGTTCTTTTTGTTGTCGCTGCCGGCAACGAAGAAAGTAATATCGATTCGATGCCGGCATACCCGGCAAGCTTCGGTCTGCCGAATATCATCTCCGTGGCGGCAACAGACCAGAATGACAACCTGGCGAAATTTTCTAATTATGGAGTCACATCGGTAGACGTAGCTGCACCGGGTGTAAACATCCTGAGCACTATCCCGTCTTTTATGACAGGGATAACGTATAGCGGTGCGTATAAAATTGTTTACCTGTCTTATGGGTTCGAATGCATAAGCGGGACCGATGCTCAGATATCCGTTATACAAAGGACATTAAACTTTGAAAATGTATCACCCGGTGACAGCATACTCCTCATTGACGACGACGGAGGAGGCAGGTACGAAACTTACTATACACAGGCCCTTCAGACCCTCGGATACACCTTTGAGATTTATGAAGTGCCCTTAAATAGTGACGGGCCTGCTCTTGCGAGATTGAGCAACTATAAACTTGTAATATGGTTCACAGGCGGGACATATAAAAACACTCTGACATTGACAGACCAGACGAACCTTCAGTCCTATCTGGATAACGGAGGCCGTCTTTTCATATCGGGACAGGATATAGGTTTCGATATCGGGTCAAGTAGCTTTTATCAGAATTACCTTCATGCTTCTTATATAACAGATGATGCATTGGGAGCCGTTTACACGGGACTTAACAATTTTGACGGCCTTTCTGTTCAACTTCCATCCCTATGCAGGGATAGCGCCTTTAACCGGTATATACCGTCGGTTGATGCGGTAAAACCGCATGGCCCGGATAGTGTTGCGGCTTTTTATATCCACTATAACGATGCCTATCAGTTCCTTCAGGGAACCTCTATGGCGACTCCGATAGTCTCCGGCATCGCGGGTCTTGTGGCCTCCTTCTACGGCAATTTCAGCGCAAATCAGATAAAGGGAGCGATATTGAGTTCCGTTGATGAGAAGCCGTCTCTTCAGGGTAAGACAGTCACGGGGGGAAGGGTGAACGCTTATAAGGCACTTTTGTCCCTTATACCGCCTTCCGACCTTAACGTGTCATTACAGGGAACAACGGCATTATTGACGTGGAAAGGTAACTCCACCGGAGAGACCGGGTTTAAAATAGAAAGGAAGGCTCCCGGAGGTGTGTTTGTAGAAATTGCCACTCTTGCGTCCAATCAGACAACATACACTGATACCGGTCTCAAGAGTGGAAAGACCTATGTTTACAGGGTCAGAGCATTTAATGCTTTTGCCAAGTCAGTATACTCTAATGAGGCATTTGTAACGACGCTGGGGGGAAATAAAGGCAGCAGCAGTGGCGGTGGCGGTTGTTCAATAGGGAAAGTCCAAAATGCTCATACAGCGATAGCGGATACCGTTGTTATCTTTATGCCCTTTTGGGTTATTTACATAATCAAGAGACTAAGAAGAATTAAATTTTGATATTTCCTATTTATTGGACATCGACGTTTGATAAACCAGGTTTGCTAAGAGGTGAAATATGGTTCCGGGCACTATGTTATTCGTCTTCATATAGAGCCATCCAATCATTAGTGACGGGAAAAAGCTGAGGAGCGAGGTCCAATCTCCAAGGGAAATGGCCTTTGGGAGATGGGCGAGGGAAAACATCAGACTCACCAAGAGGACGGCTCTCAGGTTTCTTCCCATTGAATCCTGCAGAAATCCCCTAAAGAAGAACTCCTCCGGTAAAGAGACGCTCAAAAGCTGGAATATCACGAAAAAAACAGTGATTGATTTAAGACGGCCTCCAAAGACCAGATAATAGGGGCAAAGGGCGATAACAGAAGCAATGAGCCCTATCAGAATATCTTTTATCGAGAACCCTATTTTTACTCTGTGACCTATCGTCAGGGGAAATATCAGCATCAGCGCCGGCAGGGAGTTATAAAGAATGGCATTGGACGGTTTTATTGAATATAAGAGAAAAGACAGGGTAAGTACGGCCAGGTAGCCGGAGAGTGGCTTTATTTTCATGCATAAATGATCAACCTTCATCGATTGTTTTGTCAATTCTGTAATCTTTTTTACTGCCCAAAATTGCATCAGAACTATGGTATACTCAAAAAATATCCAAAACTATGACAACCTTGAGATACTTAACGGCCGGTGAATCACACGGGAAAGCTCTTGCAGGGATCCTTGAAGGGATTCCGTCGGGGCTCTTCCTCTCTGCTGAGGACATTGATAAAGACCTCAGGAGGAGGCAGGCAGGCTATGGCCGGGGCGGCCGCATGAAGATAGAATCCGACCATGCCGAGATCTTATCAGGGGTGAGGTGGGGGAAGACGATTGGTTCACCGGTAACCCTTCTTATCGAAAATAGAGATCATAAAAACTGGCTTGATGGTATGTCTCCTAATGCCGAGGCAGAAGGCTCAATCCCCGCCGTCATAAAACCGAGACCGGGACACGCAGATCTGCCGGGTGCGATAAAATACGATCATCATGACATGAGAAATGTTCTTGAACGTTCCAGCGCAAGGGAGACGGCCATGCGGGTGGCACTCGGAGCAGTGGCGAAGAAATTCCTATGCGAATTCAATATTGTGATCGGCAGTTATGTCATCCGGATAGGATCGGCCGGGAGCAAAGAGCCGCCAGTCATGGATCAAAAGGCGGACGGGAAAGAACTTCTGAGGATTTTTGAAAAGGCTGAAAAATCTCCTGTCAGATGTCCGGATGAAGAGGGATCAAAAAAGATGATGAGACTCATTGACAGGACCATGAAGGAAGGTAATTCCCTGGGCGGGATGTTCGAGATCTTTGTGACCGGGCTTCCTGCGGGTCTCGGCAGTCATATTCAGTGGGATAAGAGAATCAACGGCCGGCTTGCGCAGGCATTGACGAGTATACAGGCGATAAAGGGAGTCGAGATCGGGCTTGGTTTTGAGATGGGCGAAAGATTCGGATCAGAGGTTATGGATGAAATTCTTTACAATAGGAAGGCGTCAGGCGTGAAGCGTGAAATTACCGAGAAATCTGCTGACGATTTACGCGTCACTTCTTACGGATTCTATAGAAAGACGAACAACGCCGGAGGTATCGAGGGCGGGATGACCAATGGAATGCCGGTTATCCTGCGGGCCTGCATGAAACCGATACCTACTTTGAGAAAGCCGCTCCGTTCAATAGACATCATCACAAAAAAGCCTGCAGAGGCGGCGTATGAGCGTTCCGATATATGTGCGGTCCCCGCTGCGGGTGTTATCGGCGAGGCTATGGTCGCCCTGACAATGGCTGATGCCTTTCTCGATAAATTCGGCGGGGATACGATCGCTGAAGTAAAACGAAATTATGAATCCTATATCGGTTATATCAAGGATTTTTGAGGGATAAGATCAATTCTTGAGCCGTCGCGGAGGGAACATGAATACCATCAAAAAGAATTTTATGCTTATCATTACAATTGTTCTTATCATGAAAGGACATTGCTATGCGCAGCCTAAAATTCAGGCTGAAAGAATTCCTTTAAACATTTCGGCCGAGGTGAAAGGCCAAATTGAATTTTTATATTCTCAGGACCCCGAGGTGCGGAGTAAAGCCGCTATGAAATTAGGCGGGATGGGAACAAGTGCGATACCTGCAATACCCTTCCTGGTAGGAATGCTGGATGACGAACACCCGGTTCTTTTGCGCACCGGAGAAAAAGCTATTGAACCCACTTCTCCCGGCAAGGAAGCGACCATAGCGCTGGTGAAGATGGGCAAGCCCGCGGTAGAACCATTGATCACTGTCCTCGGCGATAAGAATGTGACGGTGCGGAGAAATGTTACCGAAGCTCTCAGAAGGATACCCGATAGCCGCGCTGTAGGGCCATTGATTGCCCTCCTTAAGGACGATGACGCGACGGTCCGGTATAACGCGGTTGTAGCATTAGGGGAGATAAAGGACCCTCGTGCATTAGACCCGGTCTGCGTTTTACTAAAGGATAAAAAGTCGAAGATACAGCAGGCATCCAGAGAGGCACTGCAGAAAATAATAGCTAATATGAAGGATAATCAGGCGGTTGATCTTTTGCTTGATGCCTTAAAAAGTAAAGAAGCCGTGGTGCGACAAATGGTCATAAAGGTGTTGCAGGACATGAGGGACAGCCGCATAGCGGAGCCTCTAAGTAGTGTATTGAGTGACGACGACGTGAATGTCCGAAAGAATGCAGCCGAGGCTTTAGGCAAGATAAAGGATAATCGGGCTGTTCAGCCTCTGGTTTTGGCACTCAAAGATGAAGACACAGAGGTGCGTGATATTGCGGCGAAGGCGTTAAGAGAGATAGGAACGCCTGCGCTGCAGTCCCTAATAGTCTCTCTTAAGGATGAAAATGCGGCAGTTCGATCTAAAGCGGTATGGATACTCGGTGAAATTAGGGATACCGGCGCAACGGCGCCGCTCATAGGGGTCCTGAAAGATGAGTCATGGATCGTAAGATCTGAAGCGGTAAAGGCACTGGGGAAGATAAGAGATCCCCACGCTATCGAGCCGATTATTAACGCCCTTAAAGATAAAAATATGAATGTCCGTGAATGTGCATCAAAAGCACTGACAGATATCGGCGCCTCCGGAGTAGAGCGTTTGATTTTTGCTCTCAAAGATGAAGATATACATATTAGATCTTCTGCAGCGTCGGCACTCGGGGAAACAGGGGACGGGCGTGCGGTAGTGCCGCTCATAGAGGCCCTGAGGGATGAGTCATGGATCGTAAGATCTGAAGCGGTAAAGGCGCTGGGGAAGATAGGAGATGCCCGTGCCGTGGAACCGCTTAAAGATGCGGTGAATGATAAAGATTCATCTGTCCGGGCGATTGCAGAAGAAGTGCTGCGGGTTTTTCAAATCAAGTACGAAAAAGGACCACGGGACACATTTGACTAATTGTACGGCTAAACCTCGGGCAGATCTATCTTAATATAAAGTTCCCTTAGCTGTTTTGGCTCGACCGCTGATGGAGTGCCGCTCATGAGACAGTATGCCTTTTGTGTTTTCGGGAATGCGATTACATCCCTGATCGATGAGGCCCCGACCATGATCATCACCAGCCTGTCGAGACCGAGTGCGATACCCCCATGCGGCGGAGCACCATAGTCGAGGGCATCCAGGAGAAAACCGAATTTCATTCTCGCGTCCTCTTCGGACATCCTCAATATCTCGAACATCTTCCTCTGGACATCGCGTCTGTGGATACGAATGCTGCCGCCTCCTATCTCATAGCCGTTCAGGACGATATCGTAAGCCTTGGCCTTGAGGGAAGAGAGTAAGTCTTTATTATTGATATCGCCGGTCAGCATCTTCTCCACATCTTCATCCATGGGTGAAGTGAAGGGGTGATGCATCGCCTCGAATCTGCCTTCCTCATCATTCCAGTCAAGGAGAGGAAAATCCGTAATCCATACAAATTTATAGCCGGGGTTTATCAGGTTTAATCTTTTCCCGAAATCGAGCCTCATCCTGCTCAACACGTCATGAACGACCTTCTCCTTATCGGCAACAAAAAGCATGAGGTCCCCTTCCTCTGCATCGAGCCTCTGTGCCATCTGTCTCAGGACCTCCTCGGGGAAAAACTTCGCTATGGGAGATTCAAAACCGTTCTTTACCTTTATCCATGCCAGGCCTTTTGCACCGAAAGAGATCGCTTCTTCCGTCAGCGTGTCAATCTCTTTCCTTGAAAGGGCTGCCATGCCTTTGCCGTTAATGGATTTTACCCTTCCGCCCGAACGAATGGCATCAAGGAATACTTTGAACGTGCCTTTCTCAGCCAGGTCAGCCATTTCTTTGAGTTCAAGTCCGAACCGCAGGTCCGGCTTGTCGTTCCCGAACCTCTCCATAGATTCCTGAAAGCTCAGCCGTTCAACGGGTATATCTATCTCAATATCGAGGACATCCCTGAAGAGTTTTTGCATCATCATCTCGATGTTCTCTATGACATCTTTTCTGTCGACAAAGGACATCTCAAGATCGACCTGTGTGAATTCGGGTTGCCTGTCTGCACGGAGGTCTTCGTCCCTGAAGCACTTCACTATCTGAAAATATTTTTCAAAACCGGCGATCATCAATATCTGTTTAAAAATCTGAGGTGATTGGGGGAGTGCATAAAACTGTCCCGGATTCAGCCGGCTCGGGACAAGATAATCCCTTGCACCTTCAGGAGTGGATTTTGTGAGCATGGGTGTCTCGATCTCGATAAATCCCTTTTCATCAAGGTAGTCCCTGATAACCTTTGTAACTTTATGTCTTATGATCAAATTTCTCTGCATCTCAGGCCTTCTCAGATCAAGGTATCTGTGTTTGAGTCTCAGGCTCTCCGATGCATCAGCAGCATCTTCTATCGTAAAAGGCAACGGGGATGCTTCATTCTGAATCTGAAGCACGGATGCGTACATCTCGACCGTGCCGGTTTGCATGTTCGGATTTTCCGTGCCGGCAGGTCTCTTCCTTATTTCACCCGATACGGAGATAACAAATTCACTCCTAAGGCTATGTGCGAGCTTGTGCGCATCGCCGGATACATCAGGGCTGAATACCACCTGCAGAATCCCACTCCTGTCCCGCAGATCGATAAATATAAGGCCGCCGTGATCCCTTCGCCTGAAAACCCACCCCCAAAGAGTGAGGTTTTGCCCTATATCAGATTCCTTTATCTCTCCGCATCCTTTTTCACGAACCATATGTCCTCCAAACATGAAAATAGACCCCCCTTAATTCCCCCCTTGGTAAGGGGGGCTAAAGAGGGGTAGTCTTTTTATTGTTCCTCTTTATGAACAGAGCGCGACAGACGAGGTTTTCTCACTGCGTCGTATACTTCTTTCTTTATCGTATCCAACTCATCGGGCGTTAAAAAACGATATTCCCCCGGTCTGAGTCTGCCCAGCTCCAGGCCGTTTATTCGTGTCCTATTGAGCTTGAGTACAGGATGTCCTATCTCTTCAAGCATCCTTCTGATCTGTCTTTTCCTTCCTTCGTGTATTGTTATCTCAAGCCATGAGTTGTTTTCTGTTGTTCTTATTTTTTTTACCCTCGCAGGGGCCGTAAAACCTTCTTCCAGCCTTACCCCTGAACGCAATTTATCCATCCTTTTTTCCTCCGGGTCCCCCTTCACTTTGACAAGATATGTCTTTGAAATCTTTTTCGATGGATGAAGCACTGCCTGTGCGAAATCGCCATCGTTCGTCAATAAAAGCAGTCCTTCGGAGTCAAAATCGAGTCTTCCGACAGGAAAAACCCTGTATTTTACACCCTTCAGAAGATCTTTAACAGTAGGCCTTCCTTCGGGGTCGTGGAGGGAAGTCACCACGTTCTTAGGTTTATTCAACATGATATAAACTCTCGGTTCCGGCCTCACGAGAAGCTTTCCGTCGACCTTTATATGGTCTTTGGCCAGGTCCGCCTTTGTGCCGAGGGTCGCGATCTTGCCGTTTACCGTAACCCTGCCTTCAAGGATGATCTCTTCTGCTTTTCTCCTTGAGGAGATTCCCATCTCGGAAAGAATCTTCTGAAGACGTTTGTTCATAGCCTCTAATATTACCATAATCCGTTTATTTCAATTGCGGTTTTGATTTATCATATGAGATATCTGAGAAAGGAACGTGTCTTCACCAAGGGAAAAGAAGTGATCATGGACCCCGGCCATTCCTCGAGAAATGAATATCTGACATTGTTGACACGGTCTTTTTCCGCGATCGGCGGACTGATCCTGTTATTGATTGCCTATCATCTCATTATTTTCCGTTTGGAAGGAGGCACCCTTGAGCATCCGTTAAAAACTCTCAGGATCATACTGGCTTTCATGCATAAACAAAAAGAGTTGGAATATTTGTTTTTTACGATCTGTTTTTCTTTTCTCTTGATCAATTTTGTGCCAAAAAGGACAAAGGCCGTTCTTTACGCAATATTCATCGCTGCCGTTTATCTGTGGGCACTTTACAGGGTATTTAATCTTGCCCACATATATTATGCCGGTTCGCATCTCGGTAAAGACTTCCTTTCTCATGCCGAGAAATCTTCTATCAGCATGGTATCGGATATGAAAGCTGTTTTATTGTTTCTCTTAATCCCCGCTCTTGTCGTTTTGACAATACATTTTTTATTGAAGAAACTTGATTGCTCCCGCCACAATGTTAAGGCTAAAATGTCCGTCCTTCTTTCGTTTTCTCTCATATTTTTTCTTCTTACGGTAGCTGTAAAGCATGATATGACATCCTATCTGTGGATGAGTGAATTTCGTTATCATTATCCCGCCACAGCACAAATTCCTGAAAAATATTTGGTGTCATCAGTCAAGAAAGGCACATCGGAATCAAGCGATAATAATATTCGAGAGACAGTACCCATTTCTACAAAGGAAAAGCTGGGGGATATTTTTGGACTGTCCATTAATGAAAAAGACAGATTGCCGCTTTTCAAGAAATATGTGTTTACAAAAGAATTTTTATATCCCGGAGTCGACAATAGCAGTTCTTCCCCTAATATCATTATCATCGCTGCAGAGGGACTTTCTTCGAAATTGCTGGGATACTACGGGTCCCCATACCACGGGATATCACCGAATATCGACACCTTTGCCGGAGAGTCACTGGTGATCAAACCCTTTTATAATTCAACAACACCTACCATCAATGGCCTTGCTTCCGTATTGTGTTCACACTTCCCCGTAGTCGGCCATGAAGATTGGACGAACAATAAGGGAGTTATGAATTTTGATCTGCTCTGTTTGCCGGAAGTTTTAAAAAAGAGAGGTTATCATTCATATAACATCGTCCCCGGTGATCCCTATTTTGCCGCACAATTCCCTTTTATGAAGGCGAACGGAATGGATGAGATATACGGCGCCCTGAAAATAAGGGATGTTTTGAGGGAGAATCCGTATGGGAGTGTTTTTCAGGAAAGAGCATATTCAGACCATCAGGTTATGAGGTTCCTTATTGAGGGCCTGCGAAACGGATATTTTCGAGAGCCTTTCCTTGTTGTTATTTCGACTGATGATCTTCATCCTCCGTTCAGACTTCCAAAGGATGCAACAAAATACTCTCAGGAAGAAAATCCTATTTTACACCTTGTCCATAATGTGGATGCCGCTTTTGGGAAATTTTGGGACTATTATAAACACAGCGTTTTGTCGGGAAATACGATAGTCATCTTGACCGCAGACCACGCATTGTTCCCCGGGATTGAATATAAAAAATTGATCGGCGATAAAGGAATAGGATTTTATGACGAAATCCCATTCATAATCCATGACCCTACTCACAAATTGCCGAGGGAGCTTGTGGTTACCTCTTCTTCTGTGGATATGGTTCCTTCACTCCTTCATCTCCTGAATATAAATATCCCGAACTCCTTTGAGGGGTTATCGGTGTTTGACGGCAATGGAAGAATCAAGCACAGGGGTGTGCTTGGTTCCCATCAATACCTTTTTTCCTACAGGGTAAATAACAGGAGCTTCGATTTCAACAGGGACGATATCAGATGTGATGATACGTTGATCGATGCTGCTTCACCTGATGCAAAAGAAGGCTTTACTGCCTGTGATTATCTCGACTGGTGGAAGTATAAGAGGTGGCTTGTAAAAAATGACCGTATATGGAAAGAACAATGACAAATGGCGGCATCATGAAACAGAGTCCGTCTTTCATTGCAGCGCATAGATACTCTATTACACTATTGCTCATAATTTTGGTCGGATGCCCGATTCTCGGGTATATCTCGATAATTTATAAATTCAATAACATAAAAGTCAAAACGCTCAATAACCTGCCGAGACATATGCTGTGGGCCCACGGGGGCTATACTCAGGGCTTCCCGTATAATTCATTAGAAAGTTTTGATGCCGCCCGGAGAATGGGATATTACGGAATCGAACTCGATATTCATTTGATAGAAGGTAAAGGGTTCATTGTGGCGCATGATCTTCCCGCGAAGATAACGGATCGCGGAGACAATCTTTTCCTTAATAAAGTATTGGACCGCTACGGATCCCGGTTTTATTACTGGCTGGATTTCAAGAATCTTGATACGAGAAACGCTGAGAAGAGTGGAAAGCTGCTTTCAGAGTATATTGCTGTATATGGATTGGAAGGGCATGTTTTTGTTGAATCGACGAACCCCGGAGCTTTACGGAAGTTAAAATCAGCAGCGCCCCGAGTCAATACAATCTATTGGCTCCGCGGCCATTTCGAAAAAAGGTTCGCCGTCTTTAAGGCAAAATTTAATACGGTCATTTCGGGGGCCGATACTGTTTCCTTACCGGGAAAGTATGCCGATAGGATTTTTTTTAAGAATTTTTCACATCTTAATATGGCCGTGTTTACTGTTAACGACGCCGGCCAAATCGAATACTTATTTGCAAAAGGTGCGAGGATAATTCTCACTGATCTGGATATGAGGGCGGGCTATCCCGATGCTTACGGGACGTCCCTTCACTGATGCTGATATTTAAAGTGATCTTAAGGTATAATATAACAAGCTTTTAGAGTTTTATAGATTAAGAAGACCTCAGAGGCTTTGAAAGCTCTGGGGTTATTATTTTTAGGGCATGTGCAATTCTGACAATAAAACCCTTCAGAGAATTTATATCTAACGGCAATAAAAATCAATAAGGACAAAGAAAAATGAATTTTGAAGAATTTGATTTGAGCAAAGAGACAATGAAATCCGTATCAGAAATGGGGTTCGAGGAGCCGACGCCTATTCAGGTTTCTGCGATACCGCTCATAATGGCCGGTCATGATATTGTAGGCCAGGCACAGACCGGGACGGGAAAGACCGCTGCCTTCGGTATCCCGATCGTAGAAAAGTGTCAAAAAGGGAAAAATCCCTTTGCGATCATAGTGGAGCCGACGAGGGAGCTCGCCGTTCAGGTTGCACAGGAGATTCTCAAGATCGGCAGATTTAAGAAAATCAATGTTCTGCCGGTTTATGGCGGCACGTCTATCGAAAGACAGATAAAGACGTTACAGCGGGGCGTGAATGTTGTTGTCGGGACCCCGGGCCGCGTGATAGACCATTTGAACAGGAGGACCATTTCATTGTCCGGAGTGAAAATTGTTGTGCTGGATGAAGCGGATGAGATGCTTGACATGGGATTTATCGAAGATATAGAAACGATACTCAGAGCAACCCCGGCGGAGAGGCAGACCCTTTTATTCTCAGCAACTATCCCTCAGCCTATCATGAACATCGCCAAACGGTATATGAGGAACCCCGAAAAGATACGCGTGAATACAAAGGATGTTATCATCCCGAAGATAAAACAGATATTTTATGAGGTTAGAGAAGCGGACAAGGTAAATGCCCTTTCCAGACTCCTTGATGTGGAAGACCCTGAGCTTGCCATTGTCTTCTGCCATACAAAAAGGGACGTTGACGAGGTTTCCACGAAACTCGAACAGATGGGATATAATGCGGGCGCGCTTCACGGTGATTACACACAGGCAAGAAGGGATGAAGTCATGAACAAGTTCAAGACAGGTGTGATCGATATCCTGGTTGCGACCGATGTGGCGGCAAGGGGGCTCGACATAAAAGACGTGACCCATGTCATTAATTACAGCATCCCCCAGAATCCCGACAGCTACGTCCACAGGATCGGAAGAACCGGAAGGGCCGGAAAGTCCGGGATCGCGATAACCCTCGTCACCCCGAGGGAATATAAACATTTGCGGTTGATAGAAAAAACCGCCCAGACGAGTATCGGCAGGAAGAAACTGCCTTCGCAAACGGATGTTATACAAGCAAAGAAGAAAAATATCCTCAAGGAAATTTCCGGGATCATTAAGGAAAATAAACATGCGGAATATGTCTCGACTGTTAAAGAGTTGTCGGACCATTATGAATCGACCGATATCGCAGCGGCGGCCTTTTATTCCTTATATGGCGAGGTAAAGGAAATGCCTTTGGAAGAACATGCCGAAGATACGGCAACTGTCCGTTTGTTTATGACTATCGGCAGAAAGGACAATATAAAAGCTGCCGACATTATGCAATCGATAACATCTGAAGCGCGCATTCCCTCCAGAAAGATCGGAAAGATAAACGTGTTCGATAAGTTCACCTTTGTGGAAGTGCCACAGGAGTTTTCCGAGAGAATAATAAGGTCAGTGAACGATATCATGATGAAAGGTAGAAGGGTTAGGGTCCATCAGGCAAAGCCTGAAAAAACTGTGGGCTTCTGAGACTGTTCAGAAACTCTCTGTTTTCGAGATACCGTGCAACGGTCTACCATTTCAGCACGGCTTTATCGGGGTTAAACCCTTTTCTTAAGCCATTTAATAGGGTCGATGATCCGGAACCCGCTATTGCCATCGGAATAGACAACCTTTGCAATCCTTGAATTGAGTATCATTCGCTTGCACATCATACAGGGTTCGGAAATACACTCGTTGCTCTCGTCATCGGCGCCTGATATGTAAATTGTGGCCCCCCTTAATTCATCGGCAGAAGCGCGGATGATCGCATTCGCCTCCGCATGAACGCTATGGCAGAGTTCGTATCTCTCCCCGTGCGGTATCTGGAGTTCCTTTCTCGTGCACTTGCCGACTTCCAGGCAGTCCTTCATCCCCGCGGGGGCCCCATTATAACCGGTGCTTACGATGCTATTGTCCTTTGTGATGACGGCGCCGTACTTCCTCCTCAGACACGTAGCTCTTGTCGCGACAGCCTTTGCAATACCGATAAAGTATTCGTCCCAGCCGGGTCTCAATTGTTTTCTTTTTTTCATCCTATGGCATAATAGCTTACAAACCTGACCGCTTTCAAGCGTGTAGGTTGTCAGACCTAGAATCTTCTCTTGAACGAAAGGTTCAGCGCAAAATCGGGCGCTCCGGCAGTATTCGGGTCTTCCATAAAAGAAATCTCAAAACTACTGTTGCCGGAGTAATATCTGCCTCCGAGGGTGAGAAGCACCGCCGTCCTGTCAACCGAGCCGATATCCGTTTTCGGAAAGGGCGCCCCCTGAATAAATATCTGGCCGAGAAGGCTGATGTTTTTCCATAGTGCAGCTTCTATTGCCGCTCCACCATAGATAAAATCCTTGAGGTTTATTTTTTCGTGCCCCTTCAAATCACCGGGAAAGACTATCCCGAGATTCAGATGACTCATAAATGTTTCATTCAATTTTTTATCAATCAGCAGAGAGATGGCGATATCGGTACTGCCGCTTCCGAAACCGGTTTTTGGATCTCCCGTGGGAAGTTCGATATCTCCCTTGATGCTCATGGCAGGATCATCCGTCAGCATTGGTTTTTTAAGGGTGAATTTTATATCGCCTATCCCGATCCGTCCGTCTTCTCCCTTGACAACGAACGTACCGTTCCGCCTTACCTCATAAAGAAACTTATTTCCCGGTCTGTTATGTCTCCCGTAATCAGGGAAAGCGAATGCGCTGTGATAGACATTGAGAAAGTCATCCATGAACCCGGAATTAAAACTCAAAACCGGAGCCTCAATCCCGAGTTCAATAAAATCTTCAATGATTTTCTTGAATTTAAAGTTAAGTTCTGCTATCTCCATGTCAAGTCCCACGGACCATTCGGATGACTCCTTGACCAGATAAACACTGGAATAAGAGAAACTTGCGGAGAGGGAATCCTCAATGGCCGCCTTCTCTAAATAAGGAGCACTGATATGAAGGAACAGAGGAAACTGATTTTTCACCTGCAGAGGGCCGTCGAATGCATTTGCTATGGGTGAGAGAAATGGGACAACAAAAAGAGAAAGGATTAATATCGTTTTCTTCATCGTCTTCTGCGGCTACCGGTTTCCGCAAAAATCACAATTTGACTACAATTATTTACGTGACGCCACACTACCTGCTGTTGACTCCATGGAGGAATTTAAATGTTTGAGGCCCCTGCCACTACCCTTAGAGCATCGACTTCTGATCTGATATAGTTGATCATATCCGAAAATTGGTCATTATTTTGATGCTCAAGCTCAACATCCTCGACGAAAGACGATAAGAGACCTAAAGTGAATCCTATATCCGGTGTTTCCGCTTCAACCCAGTCTTTGACCTTCGTTAATTTTACGTCTTCGCTATTGTGCGAAATGATAGCCTTTAAAGTGTTGACAACAATCAAAACGCATGAGGCGGCAAACTTTAATTGACCACACTGTCTGAAGATATCGGAAATACGAATCAGATCATCTACACACTCCCTTTTGTCTCCCGCGCTGACCAACCTGTCGCATACATACTTCGCATCTTTTAAGGCGCCGTCATTCCTGCCCGTTTCAAGGAGGAGTTGGGCCTTCTCTATAAGATGAGAGTAGTTGCCGGGGTCAAGTTCATATGCCCTTTGATAGTCCTTGATCGCTTCTTCAACCCTTTCGAATTCCGCCCTCGCATACGCACGATAATTAAAATCAGCCGCAGTAATACACGGTGAATCCACAGCATCTTTAAGGCGTCTCTCCTCCTGCACCAAAAAACTCTCCTCGATAATGAGGTCAATAGTATCCAGCGAGACCGGATTAAGAATCACATCCGAAGGCAGTCTTCCTAAAACCTCCTCGATCTCTTCATCCGTAATGTCCGTTGTGTCACCTAAAACGACCGGTACGCCCACAGTTTCCTCCAAAAAATCACCGTAAATGACGATCTTAATGAAATCGTGAGTCACATGGGACCCCGGCAGGAGGTATTCAGGGTGGTTCCCGCGTATGTACTCCTCGATCCGGCGCTCAATCAAGCCGGAGTCATCGTCGCCAAATTCCATGATGTCATCAAGGTCCATAATTTTTCCCCATTTTGTTACGACTTTTTCAACAAAATCAGCTCTTGCTCCATTCGTTGTTTAAGGCTCTATTATAGTCGAAATCGGGATGTTTTAGGTCCTTAAAATAACCAATGGTATGTCCTAACCCAACCAAGGCGGTTGTGATGCGGGTCAAATGGAAAAGGAAAAGAGGTCGTTTACGCAACCTCCTGATTTTAATGGCGTCCCTTTATTGATGAATTTAGAACCTGGCTGATAGAGAAGGCTGCATAAAAGGTTGTGAATTTAGCATGTTGTATTCTGCTCATTTCAGTTAAAATAGTGTATATTCAATACGGAAAGGGGGTTAAAGATGTCTACAGCCGTAAAGGGAAAAAAAGTCAGTGACATGACTGTTAGAGAGCTTAAGTCTCTAATCAGAGACACCTTACAGGAACTTATTGACCCTGATTATGGTCTGGAACTCCGGCCCGAAGTCGAGGAATCATTAAAGAAATCAATAAAATCCAAGAAAAGAACCCCTGTTGAAAAAGTGGCCTCTGAATTAGGACTTAAGTGGTAAATTACAAGCTGGATTTCAGCGATGAAGCCCCTTTTCGCTCTTCCTATAGAACTTATGCTCTCTCCGTAGTATTTGTCTTTATTTTTCAATCTGATAGCAGTAAAATTACTATTAAACAGCCATGAATAAACAAGAAGCTATTAATTATTGGTTCAATATGGCAGATTATGATTTAAAAACCGCTCAAGTAATGTTTGACGGCGGACGATACCTTTACGTTGGCTTTATGTGTCATCAGGTAATTGAAAAGGCATTAAAAGGCTTGTATGTAAAACAGCATAATAAGATTCCTCCATATACACATAATCTTTTAACTCTATGTGCAGATTTGAATCTTGTTCTTACGGAAGAATATCAGGATTTTTTTATTAAATTAAATCCTCTTAACATAGAGGCCCGGTATCCTGAGATGAAAGAAAAATTAGGGAAAGCTATAAACAAAAAGAAAGCATACGTTTTATTAGAAAAGACAAGGAGTGCATATAAATGGCTCAAATCAAAAAAGAAGTAAAGAAAGTCTTGAGAGACTATCTAATCAAAGTTCAAAGAGATATTCCTGTTGATTTAGCGATATTATACGGCTCACAGGCAAAAGGGCAAGCTCGGCCTTACAGTGATATTGATATCGCAGTTTTTTCTCATAAATTTAAAAATAAATCGCACTATACTGCACAGGTGATGCTGCAGAAATATTTGTGGGGAATAAAAGCCGATATTCAGCCAGTAGGTTATCCTTTAGAGGAATACTCTTCAAAGAATAAATTAGATTTTGTCGGCGGGATTATTAAGAAAGAAGGGATTATTGTCTGCAGAAAGAATAAGATATTGGTATAGAGCATATCCCTCCATTCTTTCAGGTGCATTGTTGAATTCTTCATCCGAAGATCGGAACTCAAAATACTTTTATGTTGAATACCGATTAGCATCCGAAAATGCTTAACCGTATACTTTTTTTTATAAGAAGAATAAAGAAGCATTAATTGTAACTGCAAGGGATTATATTCTAAAGATTGAACTGCCGCAGGAGGCGTTCCTATCGGTGCTGAAGGTTAAATGACATTGTCTCAAGCGTTCATGTGTCATTTTCAAGATAAAGTGCGTCAAGTGGACTCTGCGGCGCATTTTTCAGAACAAATTCTTGGGGTCAGGTCTTGATATATTAGTTTTGGTCTGCTAATATTACTTATGGCTCGGCCATTGCGAATAGAATATGCGGGCGCGGTTTATCACATTACCACAAGGGGAAACGCCCGAAAGAAGATTTTTAAAGACGCTGCTGACAGGACTACTTTTATAGAAGTTCTGTGTGGTGTGAATGTGGGGTCAGACACCATATTTACATTTGATAAAGCATTCAGGGGGGAATTGTGAGAAAGGAGGCCTAAGATATGCCGCTTCCTGTTTTGGTTAAGACACTGATTGAAAAGAAAGTCGGAGAATTCTGTACGAAAAGTGTCCCGGCTGACGTATTGGACAAAGTGAATCTTTCTTATAAAATGCGCGGTAACAGCGTTACAATTTTTGAGAACAGGGCGCCATGGCGCCCCGAGCTGAAAGAATGGACATCGATGGCGATTGCTCAGATAAGATACGACAATGAAACGGGTAAATGGACGCTTTATTGCGCGGACAGAAACGATAAGTGGCATGAGTACCTGGATATGGAGCCAACAAAATATATAGAAGAAATACTTAAAGAGATAAACGAAGACCCTACCGGAATATTTTGGGGTTAATGGGAAACTCAGGCATACAAACAAATTCGGCAAGCGAAATTCTCTCAATCCTTAAAGCCTTGAAATCCGAGATCAGGCAGAGATATAAAGCCGAGGTGAAGCATCCCCTCTCCTTCCAAAGGGATCGATTTTGAGAATTGGCGTCCCTTTTATTGATGAATTTAGAACTTGGTTAGTACAAAAAGCTGCTTAAGATGCTGCTTATGATGCCTATGTCGCGGGATCTATGATAAAATATCATTAAAACGTCGCATGTGACCATCTTGGTCGTTTTAGGGAGGTGAAGATATGACAACAACGGATGCAACTGCCGAGGTCTTTTTCACGGCGTTCAAGTCTCTGAAGAGCAAAGAGCGGGAAGCCTTTCTTGAAAAAGTATTGGGGGACTCCGGAATAAGGCATGACATTATCGATATCGCCCTTATCGAGGAGGCCAAGAAGGTTAAGGGCAAAGCAGTTGACGCAAGAACGTACTTTCAAAAGCGCAGCAAGACTGTCCTCCATAAATGAGCGTTTATGATGTTCAAATCATGCCTCGAGCTCAGAAAGACTTGGATACTCTGTCCGGCAAACTTCTCTCGCGGCTTGAGCAGACAATTTTAACCCTGTATAATGAACCGAGACCCCGCGACACTAAGAAGCTTTCAGGAACAGAATCCAAGTGGCGTATCCGGGTCGGTGAATACAGAATACTTTATGAAATTGATGACTCACGTAAACTGGTGCGAATATATCGCATAGCACATCGAAGAGAGGCTTACCGATAGATAAGCAATCTCTCCCGGCTATAGTAGCCCTTCAAGCCCGCCTGCAACGCATAGAGAGCGAGCGCGGCTCCATCTTGAAAGAAATCGAAATCCTGCAGTCTCAGTTCAGTACGCCGGTAGGCTGCATCGACATTACGAAGGAAAGACAGAGGTTCGCATATATGATTACGTAGATTCAATGCCCATCTTTGAGAAGATGTACAAGAAACGACTTAAGGCATATAAGGCTTTGGGCTATGAGGAAACGTAATGAATGAAGTGATGATAGCCCCCCACCGCTTGTCTGCCCTCAAGGGCTCACTGTTTATCAGATTCGCTTCGCTGCCGCACATAACTGACAACGACGTAAGATTCTTGATTCTTTCTTAGTCGAAACCAACATGATTTTCTCAGCCGCCGATTTTCCAGAGGCCAATTCTTTAGAGGCGGAGACACCACAGAGACGCTTTTCAGAGCATCTCCATCGCAGTAACATTTTAAAAAAAGAGAAAATAATGGCGTCCCCAACGGGATTTGAACCCGTGTTACCGCCTTGAAAGGGCGATGTCCTAGGCCGGGCTAGACGATAGGGACGCATTTGGTGAGCCGCGTTGGATTCGAACCAACGACCCACGCCTTAAAAGGGCGTTGCTCTACCAACTGAGCTAGCGGCCCTGAGATATCTAATTTACCTTTTAACCGGTTTTCTTGTCAAATATTCCGGATGTGTTTTTTTGTGTTCGGCAGAAGACCGCCGGACAGAATGATTTCTTTCTCCCTGTCGTTGAGATTCGAAGAAGCCTCGAAGGAATAATCCTTTGTCCGGTTATATATGGCGTAAGACTGATTGTCTTTCAACGACTCTTTTATGTTCTGTATAACGAGCCTGTCACCTTTTTCAACCTTCTCATAATCCCCCGTTTCTTTGAAGAGTAAAGGTAGAATACCGAAATTTATCAGGTTCGACCTATGGATCCGGGCAAAGGATTTTGCGATCACCGCCTGGATACCGAGGAACATCGGTGCGAGTGCCGCGTGTTCTCTTGATGAACCCTGACCGTAATTATCGCCGCCGACGATAATTCCACCACCGCTCAACTTCGCTTCCCTCGCCCTTTTGCTGAATGTGGTGTCAATGTTGGAAAATACATACTCGGCTATTGCAGGAATATTAGAGCGTAGAGGGAGAATCGCAGAGCCTGCGGGCATAATATCGTCTGTCGTTACGTTGTCACCCAATTTCAGCAGTACATCCACTTCTTTTTCCCCCACGAGAGGTTCCTTAACGGGGACTTCTTTTATATTCGGCCCTTTGATGACCTCGGTATCATGCGTATCGGGTTTTATGAGCATATTGTCATTGACGCTATAATGTGCCGGTTCTTTGAACATCTCAACATGAAGTCCTGCATTGCGCAGATCAATGATTTCCCCTTTAACAGAAAAAACCGCGCACGCGATGGGGCTTGCAAGGTACACAAAGGCATCCTTGTTTCCGCTTCGCCCTTTAAAATTCCTGTTGTATGATCTGATCGATATCTGGCCAGTACCCGGGGTGCCTCCCATGCCGATACAGGGGCCGCATGAACTTTCGAGCATCCTCGCTCCAGCCGCTATCATGTCCGCAATAAGTCCTTTGCGGGAAAGCATCTCATACACCTGCTTCGAGCCGGGGTTGATGAGAAGGCTGACGCCTTTCGCCACGGGATTGCCTTTCAGTATCGAAGCAACGACTGCCATTGTCTGGTATGATGAATTCGTACAGCTTCCTATACAGACTTGGTCTATTTTCGTGCCCGAGAGTTCCCTTACGGATATAACATTATCGGGGCTGTGCGGCTGAGCGATCATCGGTTCGACTGCATTAAGATCGATCTCGACGATATCGGCATATTCGGCATTCTTATCAGCGTGGAGTTCGCTCCAGTCCGGCTCTCTTCCCTGGGATTTTAAGAAATGCTCTGTCCTTTTATCACTCGGGAATATTGAGGTTGTAGCGCCGAGTTCCGCACCCATGTTCGTGATCGTTGCCCTCTCTGTCACACTTAAATCTTTTACGCCGGATCCGCCGTATTCGAGAATCTTTCCGACACCTCCCTTAACGGTGAGCCTCCTCAGGATTTCCAGGATCACGTCCATTGCCGTGACCCACGGCCTGTTTAGTGCGCCCGTGAGTCTTACAAGAACAACCTTCGGCATACTGAGTTCGAAGGGTGATCCGGCCATAACCGTCGCTGCATCCAGTCCTCCGACACCTATGGCTATCATGCCCACACCTCCACCTGTCGGTGTATGGCTGTCCGTTCCCAGAGCGATCTTACCGGGCGCTGCAAAGCGCTCGGGTGTATCTGATGACTTATTCCGTTGCCGGGTCTCGAAAAATATGCGCCGTATCTCGCGGCAACCGTCTGAAGAAACCGGTGGTCGTCGGATTCATATAATTCGACTGGATCATATTATGATCTACATAAGACACGGCCAATGGCACCTTTACCCTGTCGATCCCTATCGCTTCGAACTGCAGCCAGGTCATTGTACCTGTTGCATCCTGCGTGTAGACCTGGTCGACCTTTAATCCGACGGGTGTATCGGTTTTGAGATCGCCATAAACCTTATGTGCTTCGAATATTTTCTCTACAATGTTCTTCCCCAACTTTTCCTCCGGAACGAGTTATAAAAAAAATATATATACAATTTACCATATCTAATGAATCGAAATCCAAATTCCCGATGGGTCTGCGTCAAAAATGTGAGAGGAGTTGCGAGAAGTATTTTTTTGCGCTATAATCTGTTAGTATATGCGCTAACAGATAAGGAGGGGCGTTATGACAGAGGGCGTAGAGAAACTTCTGGAACAAAGAAAGTCGTTATTCAAGGAGTTGGCGAAGGCAGGCAACTTCAGGCGCGGCACGATCTCAATAAACTACCGGAAATGCGGAAAGAAAAATTGTGTGTGCACAAAGAAAGGACACCCCGGTCATGGGCCACAATTTCTCTGGAGTACGACGATCAAGGGTAAAAGCTATACCAAACAACTCAAGGTCGGCCCGGAACTGCAGAAATATATAGAGGAAAACGATAACTACCGAACCTTTCAGCGTCTTTGTAATGAGATTATTACAGCAAGTGAAAAGCTGAGAGATCTTACTTCCTTACCGGAAGCTGGCGTTGGAGATGACACTGAACTGGAAGAAGTTAAAAAAAACTTACAAAGGCGCTTTGCGGGGAGATACAAAAAGAAGTGGACCGAATAGTCACAATGGTAGGGAAAGAGGGGCGAATCGATATGGAATCCCTTGAGATGTGCATTCGCTCATCTATGCACAGCATTGGTGGACTTATGCTCGAAACTCTCCTGAATTCAGGCAACAGCGGTTATAAAGGCAAAAGCATTCCGTGCGCTAGTGGGCACACCTATGAGTTTTTGGAATATCGGGGGAAAAAAGTTATGACGGTATTGGGCAAAGTGGATGTAACCCGTGCTTATTATTATGACCGTCGCTGTGGCAGCGGCATGTGTCCGAAAGACAAGGATCTGGATATAGAATGTACGTCCTTCAGTCCCGGAGTCAGAAGAATAATGGCCAGAGTCGGCACATATCGGGCCTTTAGTCTTGGACATGAGGATATAAAGGAAATGGCAGGCCTCGATATTACCGCCAAAGAAATAGAAAGAGCATGTAATAAGCTTGGCCATCAGGCAGAAGAGTTTTTTGACAGGCAGGCCTCAGCCGCAATGTCAGAGAAGATTATGCCGATAAAATCCGTTCCGAAGATGTACATTTGCATGGATGGCACAGGGGTTCCGATGGTCAAGAAAGAGCTTGTTAACAGCAAGGGGAAAGCCGAAGATGGTCAGGCCAAGACCCGTGAGGTAAAATTGGGCTGTGTGTTCACCCAGACCGGACTTGATGAAAAGGGGCGTCCTGTCAGGGATGAAGGATCAACGAGTTATGTGGGGGCAATCGAGACATCAGAGGATTTTGGGAGACGAATATATGCGGAAGCAAAACGGCGGGGAGTAGACAGGGCGAAAGAGGTTGCAGTATTAGGCGATGGGGCTTCATGGATATGGAATATTGCAGATGAGGCTTTCCCCGGCGCGGTTCAGATTATTGATCTTTACCATGCAAGAGAGCATTACTGGAATGCGGGGAGAGCCGCACTTGATCAAGATAAAAAGAAGCTGCGTAAATGGGCTGACAGACGGCGCAAAGAGCTGGATAATGGTCAAGTTGAGAAGGTTATCGAAGCAATTAAACAACTGTCGCCATCTTCAGAATGTTACAGGGAGATATCTGAAAAGACCGTCAATTATTTTCAGAAGAACAAAGAACGAATGAGATATAACGTCTTCAGGAGGAAGGGATTCTTTGTCGGCTCAGGTGTATTAGAGGCTGGTTGCCGCTCGGTTATCGGTCAAAGACTAAAACAATCCGGTATGCACTGGTCTGTCGAGGGCGCCAATAATATTATTTCCCTACGATGTTGTTTCTTCAGCAATCGATGGGAGGATTTTTGGGAATACCGTGCGGCTTGAATTAGTTGCTCATAAATTTGTCGCGCACCCAATCACATATATATAATGCGCATCCATATAATATACTTGACAGTTTTATGCATCTTCGTTATTTTTAAGAAGCACAACTTTTGAAAAGGAGTAAGAAAATGGCTCGAAAAAACATATTGAATAGCACCATGTTTTTGTTGTTTCTCGTCTTACTGCCTTCTTTTGTGGCTGCACAAACAGAGGGATATAAAGACTATACAATCGGAAAGGGAGATACTCTCTGGGACATTTCCAACAAGGAATTGCAGGATTCGTTCCTTTGGCCAAAGGTGTGGAAGGAAAATCCCGGGATTAAAGACCCGGATAAAATTTATCCCGGACGGAAATTAAGGATTCCACTTTATTTGTTACAGAAAGAGGTTGTCCCTGAGATAAAGCCTGTTGCAAAACCTGTAATAAAGCCTGAGATACCTAAGGAAAAACCCGTTGAAAAAAGAACCGAACCTGTAAAAAGGGAAAATCTCGTCAACAAATACGTCTTGATTGCGAGCGGTTATATCGCCGATTCAGTACATAGCATAGGTAGAATAACCGGCTCGCAAACCGGGGCGACCATCTTATCAAAGGGAGATTATGCTTACATCGAAACAAATGACCCTTTTAAGAAGGGTGACAAGTTTTTTATTACTCAGGTTGCCGAAAAGGTAATACACCCGATAACGGGCCGTATGATCGGTTATCTTATCGAGGTGCTTGGAATTGCAGAGGTTGTGAATCCTGATAAGATCGATACCAAGATAAAGATCACCAGTTCTTTTTCCGATATCCCGATCGGCAGTCTTCTCGACAACTATTATGAAATAGAACCGCCGTTGGCTCCTGAAAATCCAAGGAAACCCGATATCAATGCTTATATAGTCGCTACAAAACAGCTTCATGAAGTAACCGGGGATTGGGACATCGTTTATCTCGATATAGGTCGGGAAAAAGGTTTGGAAGTTGGTGATGAGCTTGCGATGACACTCAAGAGCAAGCACAGGATAATAAACGGCGTCGTTCAGATCATAAGTCTTAGAGAGACAACATCGACTGCTATTATCAAAAAAGGGAATATAGAGACCACAAAAGGAGATGGAATAACCGGAATTACGCAGGAGTAGTTGTTAATCTCTTGAGGGCCTTAAGTCTGCTCGGGTGCTTCAGTTTTCTTAATGCCTTTGCTTCTATTTGACGCACTCTTTCGCGCGTTATCGAAAGATGTCTTCCGACCTCTTCAAGGGTGTGGTCCCGGTCGGCGCCTATCCCGAACCTCATTCTAATAACCATCTCTTCTTTCGGTGTCAATGTCTTTAGCACTTTCTGTATCTGCTCGGATGTCTCGGTCTTTTCCGCATCGAAATAGGGTGACGGACTATTCTTGTCTCCTATGAAATCCTCAAGCTCTGTATCTTCATCACCCACGGGCGTCTGAAGCGCTATCGGATCCTGTATCGCCCTGTAGACCTCTTCGACTTTTCTCGTCGGCACAGCCAGTTTATGGGCAATTTCTTCATTGGTGGGTTCTCTGCCAAGCTGCTGTGTCAGCTCTCTTGATGCTTTGGTGACCCTATTATAAAACTCCATCATGTGCACCGGAACTCTGATAGTTTTCGTCTGGTCTATCAAAGCCCTTGTGATCGCCTGTCTGATCCACCATGTCGCATAAGTGCTGAACTTAAAACCCTTCTCGTACTTAAACTTGTCAACCGCCTTCATGAGTCCTATATTGCCTTCCTGAATAAGATCCAACAACGGAAGTCCTCTTCCGACATAATTCTTTGCGATATTAACAACAAGTCTAAGATTCCGGGTTATCAGTTCATTCTTGGCTGTGGAAATAAGCGTCCTGGCTTTCTGGATGCGGGTCCACATTGATTTGATGTCATCAACCTTAGTTCCGACTTCGGATTCGATCTTTTTATATACTTTTTCAATTTCTTTTGCTAAGACTTCGAGCCTCTTCGTATCAACATTCTTTTTCTTTTTTTCTTTGATCGCATTCTTGAGAGCTTTCAATGAGCCATATTTGTAGATCTTTTTATCGGCAGCCTCCACCTCTTTGATGAAATCCTCTATAATTTCGACACTCTTTATGAGGGCTTCGTCGGGTTTTTCCTCCTCCGGAACCAACTCCTCTTCATCTCCATTAAGGCTGGCTTCGAGCTTCTTGTAAAGGGGCAGTGCGGTAATCAATTCTCTTATGATGGACTTTCCTTCTTCAAGTCTTTTTGCGAGTTCCGTTTCTTCATCCTTGGTCAGGATCGAGATATCTCCCATTGAATAAAAATATGCCTGAACAAGATCTTCCGTCTTTTCATACTCTTCTATCTCTTCTTCTATTTCTTCTTCGGGAGGCGCTACTTCTTCGTGATCTACAACCTTTACACCCATATCCTGGAGTATATCCATCAGGTCTTCTATTTCGTCGGGTGAAAAAAATTCGGAAGGAAGCGCATCGTTTATCTCGTCATAAGTGAGAATCCCTCGTCTCTTACCGATATCGATTATCTCTTCAAATATGTCTCTTTCTCTCATCATGCTCCTTAAAACATTAAAAGAGCCTTTTCAAAGGCCCTGATCTTTCATTGACAACAGGAGGGAAAATAATAAGGGTCAAGTCGCACGGTCTATTAGTACTGGTCAGCTGAATACATTACTGCACTTACACCTCCAGCCTATCAACGTGGTAGTCTACCACAGACCTTCAGAGGGATTACTCCCTGGGAGACCTAATCTTGGGGTGGGTTTCACGCTTAGATGCCTTCAGCGTTTATCCCTTCCAGACATAGCTACCCGGCATTGCCACGGGCGTGACAACCGGAACACAAGAGGTCTGTCCATCCCGGTCCTCTCGTACTGAGGACAGATCCCCTCAAGTCTCCTCCGCCTGCAACAGATAGGGACCGAACTGTCTCACGACGTTCTGAACCCAACTCTCGTACCGCTTTAATGGGCGAACAGCCCAACCCTTGGAACCTGCTTCAGCTCCAGGATGCGATGAGTCGACATCGAGGTGCCAAACCGCGTCGTCGATGTGAACTCTTGGACGCGATAAGCCTGTTATCCCCGGCGTACCTTTTATCCGTTGAGCGATGGCCCTTCCACTCAGTGCCACCGGATCACTAAGCCCTACTTTCGT
>CAVZMO010000016.1:0-135361 GCA_963776195.1 Thermodesulfovibrionales bacterium | reverse complement strand
CCCCGGATCAGTTATTTTGCCAAATCCATTGGCCTGAAAATCCAGAACCACTGTGCCAAGCCAATCACAGGGGACGTACTTAACCCAAGTGTAAGGATAAAAAGCAAAATTATTATTGTCTTCACGAAAGACTGATCTCATAACCCCTTCTTTCTAAACTCCATATGAGTTCTATCAGTTTAGCCCTGTGACACTGCAATGAGCAGTGCAGAGGTAAACAAATTGTTCACATTTGAGCTTGCTTTATTTATAATTAGCATATTCCACATGAGTATTTCAATAATCAGGAACTTTTAAATAGATCGATCTGGAGGATTACAACTTCTGACCATATCTCAGCACAATCAATATCTTCGATCGGCATTCCTCATCGAGTTTTGAAATGAAGGTTTCCTCATCAGCCGCTAGGCTACAACCATCTGAATATCAAGAGAAGGCTATTCCTTGGTCCGCTATTATATGTTATGCCCTGATGATTTCATTTAACCCTTCAACAATCTGATCCAATTCTTCAGGTGATACCCTGCCGATTCTTTTACCGATTCTTTCAACGGAAAGCGTCCGAATCTGACTTATTTTTACCCACGAGCGTTTGGGCAAATCTTTCCGAGTTTCCAATTCAAAAGTGAGCGGAAAACCGGCGCGTTGAGGCCGACTGGTAATAACTACGGCAATGACAGTTCCAGAACGTTCATTAAATATGTCGTGACTTAAAATTAAAACCGGCCGCATCCCTGCCTGCTCACGGCCCCGAACAGGATTTAAATCTGCCCATCTGATATCGCCCCTTAATATTTGGGCCATTGGCTCAAATCTTCGGACAAGCCTTCTTCTGCCATTGCTTTTTCAAAAGCAAGGTCGAGTTTGGAGCATTCTTTAGCTAAACGGGTACGTTTCAATCGTTTCAGTTTTTCATCTACCGCTTCCTGTATTGCCTGACTACGGTTTTGAAAAACATTTTCACTCACAAGTCTGTCAACTGTTCGACAAACTGTTCATCCAACGTAATTGCTATTTTTGTCTTACTCATAAACCACCTCTGGTATTACTTTATATCATACCATTAAATTTGTCAATATTTCTTGGCATAACAAAAAAATGTGAGCATCTTGTGAATCTTGTTTCTTAAATTGCATAAATCTATTCACATCTTCCGTACTTTCGCCGTGATAGCGCGTTGTAATGCAACGTAGGAAACAGCGTCCCCATTTTTCTCCCTATCCTCTCGAAATCTTTCCCCATACAAAGGGGTAACACGCCGAATCCACCAGGACAATGCGCTTACAAGTTCTTCCGCTTCGCTTGCCATCTATGCGGCGTATCCAAGCTTGTCAATCGGCAGAGCTTGCCTTCGGCCCATCTAGGAAAAGTTCGTACGAGGGTTGGTCAGGTAGCCAGGGTTCATTGCTGAACCCCAGCCCCATAAGAACCGTGCTTGTCAGTTTCCCGACACACGGCTCAAGCCTTTCTGAGGCTGCCTTTAAGCAACCCGGCTGAACAACTTCCAACATGTGGCCGTTGTTCAGCCTTTACAATACCCATTCACAGCCTTATTACGTTATCCGTAGGAGGATGCACATACAGTGAAGTCCTGTATTCCTTTGCTTTTCCTCCTTCGAAGGTTCGGTAAACTCTCTTGTAAAGAAAGACCAAGTGGAAGTCTGCCTGCTTTCGCATAGGATGATGTCGTTTTCACTCAATCCTTATCCGGCCCGTTACAGACCAGCATTCGCTTTTTCCACCCTCCTCTACCCACACCCCCATCGGCTTCCCTTGCGGGTCGCTTTCCCTTGCGGGAGAGATATGGGTTTACCAAGTTCCGCATAAGTAACACTAATGGGTTAGACCCTGCCTCTCCTCCGATAGCCATTATGTCCGTGTAACCCCAAACAAAAAGAGATTAACCGGCTATGTACCTTTTGGTCCAAGCCTTTCAGCATCTTTGGCTTGTCTAGGTTGACGAAGTTTATCAGCAGTTCACATATGTTGCTCATACCATCAAGCCCGACACCTTATCCGCCTTGATGCTGGCAGATATATCATTACCTCACGGCGTTGATTAGACCTTTACGGTCAGGTTATCCTTTTCCTGCCCGCACTTTATTCAGGGCAGTAGGCTACCCCTAACGGAATAGAGGGTTTCCTAGTAACGGTACTCTGCTATTTGAAACAATTACTTATGCGACTTCTTGTCGCACTTTGTTTCACCTACTACTGTTCAGTGGTAGGAAGTTATGAGAATAAAGGATTACCATTTGTAATCAATTTTAGAGAAACCTTACTGAATCATAGATACTATTTATTCATTGTCAAAATATGATTTGAATGCTTTTTTTGCTCGTTTATCGCCATATTTTTTAAGTTGCGCATAGCAATTAACGACCATTTCTTGACCTTTAAGATTTATCATTAGGAAGCGTTTTTTTGGCGTCATTCGTACAGATTTCATACTCTCTATAAATCTGATCATCTGTGGCAGTTTGGGGATCGCTCCCGGCTGGCGGTGTTCTTGGCGTAGAGGGTGTTCCCCAGGAGAGTGCCCATACTATTATCACAGTGCAAATTATTATAATAACTAATCCAGTCATGCCGGAAATTGGCATTTTTTTTCTGCAATGCGGGCAAATCTTTGGCTTCTTTCGGAATCATCATTGCACAATAGTGGCATTTCTTTTCTTCAGGCATTATTTGACTCCTTTATAATTTTAATTTATGATTATCTTTTTCTATAATCTATCATCGCTACGTCGGCTGTGCCACGTTTATTCTGCCTTGTTTAGGACCAATTCAGTATCGCCTTTTTTCCCAGGTTGTTGATAAACGCCCCTCAACAATTGTTTATCTGTCTTCGGCTGGCCATATTTCTGTTCCAATGCTTTTCGAACGATAGCAACGTCATCAGGATTAAGACCGATAAAGATTATATGCAACCTGTTTTTCTCAAAACCTAGTTCAACTTTCTTGGCAGTGACACCCAAAAAAGAACCGGGCTGGTCTTTTATTGCATTGTTTTTCATTGGGCAGTAACGAAGAGGGTGCACACTTATACTTATTCTTTGGAACCGAATTAATATTCGAGCCTAATTTCAAGCCCTCATAAGTCAAAGTCCGCTGCGATAACTGAAGGTGCCCAAAGCAGAAAAAGTACTATCAAAGTAATGCGATTACGCATCCAATTTCCTCCCTGTTCGAATTTATCATTATTGATTATTTTTGCGTACAACAACTATTATCAGCCGACCCGCCACGTCCGCCAGACTGAAAAAGAAAAGCGCCTGTTCGGGATCGGCTGGATAACATTGTCTAGGAGTTGTCTTCTGATGCTTTATCCTTTTCGCGATTTGCTTTTCCGTGTATTCTTTCCAATCTCGCTCTTCTTTTTCTCTGTCTGCGCTATTGTATACATCAATTTTAACTTTCTTCCAGCCCGTTGCAATATGGTCAATGTTTTTTTCGATTTTCTCTATGGCTTTTGCTATTGCATATAAATGTGGCGTTCCAATTTGGCTGCGCCCTTTAAATTCCGAAAAGTCTATGCGAAATGTTTCATTAAATTGTTTTCGTATAGCATCTCTATATTCAACATCGAAAAGTAAGACGGAGGAGTATTTTTAGATCGAATAAAGCGCCTGTCATTTGAGTGGATCCAGTAATTATTTCCTGAGTTGGTCCAAGATATTTCAAGCCAGTATTGAAAAAATTAGCCTTTGTGAAATCACTGATGAGTGCGTTAGCCCCATCACTTGATGTTTCCGGCCTTACTCTCAAGGAAATATCATATGCCGACCAAGGCCAATGTTTTTTAGATGCAGACGTATGAGATTAATCCATTCATCACTTGGCCTTAATGTAATTTCAATTTTGGGTTCAGTTTGAGCTTGACGCATCCTTCTTGTTTCTTTGACAAGGGCAGCCGTCAAAATAGCATAAACGACAGTCGAAAGGGTCACAACTGCTGTGAATATTACGGTGAGTGCGCCTGCGTTTTTATTCAGGAATTCAAGCATTTTGTCATATTCCTAACATTTATTTTTAAACCGATTCTATATTTGCTTAAAAGATTATTACTTCTCAGGCAGATTGTCAATGAATTTTGCCGGAAAACGGCTAATAGGAGGCTTAAAATTCTATATAATGTTGTTATTCTTATTGATATATAGAATACGTTGAATTTTACAAACCAATAATTCTTGCGGGATTTTTTGAGAAATCCCTGTTGAAACATTCATCTGTCGGGTTCAGTTTTCGGATGCGTTGTTCAGGAAGGATATCGCCTTAAGTGTTGCATCGTCATTCTCAATTTTTCACTTTCTCCTGAATCTTGATCCATTCGGCATGAATCATAATTTTTGGTTTTTTGGCTCAAAGGCATCACAGATAAATTCGAAGAACCTTGTTGATCCGCACGAGTTAGAAGACATAGGATTTCTTCTGAGGGGCTATCATCTTTCCGGCATAATATACAAAGACTCGGCTTAGGGACGAGTTCTGGATTGATTGGTGTTCCGTCATCTCGAAAAAAGCCGTGGATTGGTTCATAGTTTTCCATTTCATCACTTCCTTTTTGAGAAACTTGTTCGATTTCTTTATCAAGGCTTCCAGCTTGTACGTCCGACAATTATATCATGCATGAAAGACGTTTGATTCAGGAAGAAGCTCTCGGAGAATATCTCCAATCTGAAAGTGTCATTTGAAGTCGCTTTCCAAAATATTACCCATTCATAGGGTATTATTATGACCTGAAATCAATGAAAGGCGTCGTATCTTACGTACTTGTGTCCAAGAATATCTAAATAATCTCAATTGCCGTCACAAGATTTATCTCACCTCCTTTCATTAATTTTTACGAGGATTATGAGCATGCGACAGATACAAAAGTAACCATAGTATTATTTACATTGGCTGCATATATGATATTATTGTGACTATCTGGAGCATTAAGGAAGCTACTGTTACCTAAAATTTGGGGGTGCTATACGGTAAAGGCAAAGTATTACCCAGGCAACAGTACATGGGGTCAGGTCTTGAAAGATAATATTTCATGTTTCTAACGCTCTTAAAACTTTGCTCACGGTAGTATAGTGAATCCCCAGATAATCGGCAATCTCTTTCAATGTGTATCCGTACTTCACATGGGCCTGGTGCATCATCTTCTTACGTTTCAGCTTGTCTTTCCCCGCAAAAAGTGATGGTAATGCAGGTCTGCCGAGATATCTCTGATGCTTGGGTATTTCACTTATTGATTCTTTAGTCACAAGCAGTTCTTTGAATTTGGTTATAAAACCTTCGCCGCCAAGGAGAATTTGTCCTTTGAGGTCCTTCCAGGGACTCTTCTCCTTCAGCCCCGCAACGATAAATTCTTTGTAGCGGCACACGGCCTGCCATCTGTTATCTCCAAACTGCCCCAGTATCCAATCAACCGTGAGCGAGGAAACCGCCTTCCTTATTCCCGCAGTTGCTCTATAGCTGCTCCATTTCCAGTCTTCCGGTCGTTCAGCCGCCCCGGCCCGCACGGGATTCAATACGACATACCTGCAGAGTTCCAGAAGATAGCTCTCTTTTTCCACCAATATCGCCTTGAATCTCCCCTGGAAAATATGGCCCACCCTTTTGTGCCGCCTGTTATATGCCTGAGTGTACATCCCGTTGAGTTGTCTCATGCCTCTCGACAGGTTTCCCTCCGGCGTCTCGATGATCAGGTGATAGTGATTGTACATCAGGCAGTATGCATGGCAGAGCCAGTTATATCTCGTTACCACCGAGTCCAGAACTTCTATGAAAATAGTCCTATCAGCATCATCTTTAAAAATCTTCTTTCGGGCGTTTCCCCTCGCGGTAATGTGATAGACCGCCCCCGGATATTCTATTCGCAATGGCCGAGCCATAAATAATATTAGCAGTTTAATGCTGATATATCAAGACCTGACCCCAAGAATTTCTTCTCCTGGCACAAGCACTTCTTTCCGGAAAACCGCCGGATGAATGGCAGGGGACAGCGCGTGGGAAATAAATGGTTGCTGTCCCCATTTGCGATCCCTTGTTCTACCCCACAGATATCATACAGAGGGCAAAGCTTTTAAACTTCTCGTCCTCCTACCTTCCATGCTCTCTGTCCCCTCGTTCAGGTTCTCCTCGTGACTTTTGGTGTTGCGATTCCTCCCGGCGTTGCTGGCCCCGAGGTTGAGAATGCTGTTGTTGGGGTTGCTGCTGTCTCTGAGGTTGCCGAACCGCGGGTTGTCTTTGTTGTTGGCCTTGAGGTTGCCGAACTCGGGGTTGTCTTTGTTGCTCTTGTCTCTGTTGCTGATGTCGCTGAACCTCGGGCTTCTGTTGATATTGCTCCTGCCTTTGATGTCTTAGTTCCTGTCTCTGTTGTTGCGGTCGACGTTGATAGCTCTGGACGCCCCAGGTTCCTTGCCTTTCCCAATGTCGATTATTATGCCAGCTCTTCCAGTTCTGTCGAAGTCGTCGGTCGGGAATCCGTTCATAGTTCCACCCGTGTCCGTTCCAATTATGGTCTCTGTAGTATCCTCTCCAACCTGGGTCTACATCAAAATAAAAACTTGGAACATTGTTATAATAACCCCAGCCCCGGTTATAATAATGTGAGCGATACCAACGACCTTCCCATAGACGCCACCACCAACCATTCCAGAAAAACATGTCTACATCTATATCAGGAACAACGTACACATCGTTCGTATCAGGCAACACTATCACATCCGGAGGTGCCTCAAATACGATGGGTGGTGGCAGAGAAATTCCAATACCTATATTTACCCCTGCCATTGTTGGAATAGGAACGACAATTGCCAACGCCAAAAAAATTGCCCCCAAAAGTGACTTTTTCATTTTGTTACCTCCTTCTAAAAACATTAACAATAATTATAAGAATTCCGGTTTGTAGTCCCCATATCCAATAAATATCACAGATGCCCTGTAGGGTCAAGATAACAATTCTATTAAATCAACAGACTGAGTTTCTTGCAGCATCTTATGGTAAACGGACCAAAGGCGAAGTCCGAATAAAATAGCAAATTTGTCTTGCTGACTTCCGAGTGTAACTGAGACGCCGCAATGTCATAGAGTTTGTGTCAATTTCAGGAAGGTCATCGCACCGCTAATTACATATACAAATAGTATTTTGGTGACGGTTTGGTGACAGTTTTATTTTGCCTGATATTTTTGTAACTCATTGATAATAAAGGAAAGATTTGGTGCCGAAGGCGGGATTTGAACCCGCACGGCCTTTCGACCACTAGACCCTGAACCTAGCGCGTCTGCCAGTTCCGCCACTTCGGCATCCAGATATTATACGATCCTATGCAAAAAAAATCATTACCTATGAGTAATCTTTAAAATGATGTTTATCAATAAAAAAAAGGCAGTCCTTCAGTCTTTATCACAAGCCACTTCGTTCTTTCCTTTTCAAGGGTAAACTTCAGGTGCGCCGGATTCGGCAAATCCCCCCAAATATAACCCGTATCATTTCCGATCGTTGCGATAATCCTAACATCCATGTCTGTCGTGGCGGTTTTATCGGCCCTAACATTTATCTTCAGGTCCTCATATTCGATCTTAATATTGTCCATTCTCTGAAAAATAGACTTCATCGTTTCCTTTACGGAGAGGTAGGTCATACCATATTCATCGCGGTAATTGAAAGACACCTTCGACATCACAGCTTCAGGGTCTTCCTTTTCTATCGCCCTTGAACCTTCCTTGAAAAGCTTCTTTATTCTGCTCTCATCCGACGGCCAGAGAAAGTATATGATTATCGGCGCCGCTATTAAGAAGAATAAAAGTACTATGGATTTTTTACTCAAGGATTTATCCTTTTGGTTTTGGATTGTAATCAAGTTTACTTATTCACACACCCCTTACCCCTCTTTCCAGAGGGGAGTTTTTTATCGGCTCTCTGTCACCGCAACGATGGAATCTTTAATTACCTTCAGCAGTTGGTTCAGGTTCGGCTCACTGATACTCAGCGGCGGCATGATGACAATAACATTTCCGAGGGGTCTGATAAAGACGCCGTTCTCCTTTGCGTGATATGCGACCTTCCATCCCATCTTTTCTTCCCAGTTATAAGGTTCCTTTGTTTTTTTGTCATTGACCAGTTCTATGCCTGCCATCATTCCCGCGTTCCTGACATCCCCCACATGCCGGAGATTCGATATATCCTTAAGCCATGTTTCAAGCATGTCGATCTTCCCTTTAAGGTTTTTTATCACCTCTTCTTTTTCGAATAGATCAAGGCAGGCAATTGCGGCAGCGCAGGCGAGAGAGTTTCCCGTATAAGAATGTCCGTGAAAAAAGGTCTTCAACTCTTTGAACTCTCCGAGAAATGCATTGTAGATAGTATCCGTTGCAAGTGTCACCGCCAGGGGCATATACCCACCGGTTATTCCCTTCGACAGGCACATAATATCCGGGATAACATCTTCATGTTCACAGGCGAACATCTTTCCCGTTCTTCCGAACCCCGTTGCAACTTCATCCGCTATCATGAGAATATTGTACCTGTCGCACAATTCTCTCACGCCTTTCAGGTGACCCGGGGGAGAGGTTATCATGCCACCCGCCGCCTGAATTAAGGGCTCAATAATGAGGGCAGCTATTTCGCCCGCATGAGCTTTCAGTATCTCCTCCATTTTATCGAGGCATGCAATGTTACAGTCGGGATATCCTTTGCAAATATCACATCTGTAGCAGTACGGCCAGGGAGCCTTATACGTCTTGAATAAAAGCGGCTCGAATGTTTTATGGAATATATCAATACCGCCGACACTTACGGCGCCTATCGTATCGCCATGGTATGCATTCTGGAGGGAAAGGAAGCTATTCTTTCCCTCCACACCCTTATGCTTCCAGTACTGAAATGCCATCTTGAGGCCGACCTCTACGGAGGTTGAACCGTTATCGGAATAGAAAACCTTACATAATCCTTTTTCCCTTCCGATAAAATCCCCCCTGCCCCCCCCTGCCCAAAGTGGGGTCTGGGAAGAATCGCCGGAATCTGACTTCCGACCTCTCGATTCCGATTTCTGAAAAGACTTCTGAACAATCTGTACCAGTTTTTCCGCCAGCTTAATAGCAGGGACATTGCTCAACCCGAGTAATGTGCTATGGGCTATTTTATCGAGTTGCTCCTTTATGGCGTCATCTATCTCCTTCTTTCTATGCCCGAAGATATTCACCCAGAGGGATGAGACACCGTCAAGATACCATCTGCCATAAATGTCCTTTATGAAGCAATCCCTGCCTTCCGCGATAATTATCGGCTTCTCCTCAAGCCATTCCTTCATCTGAGTAAAAGGGTGCCATATATATTTTTTGTCCAGCTCTTCGAGTCGTCTTTTTTCTTCGATGATACCCATTAATTACTCCTTTTCGGCAATCAGTATTTCTCTCAATCCCCGCATAGTCTTTTTTTACAGATATTTTTTGGAATCCTGCATTCCGGGCCAGTTCTTTTATCTCCTCCGCCTGGTTTATACCAATCTCCAAGATAAGAAAGCCGTGATCTCCCAAATAATTTCCTGCTTCCGGAATTATCATTCTATAATAATTAAGGCCATCTTCGCCTCCATCCAAGGCCTCTGCCGGCTCCCATTCCCTGACCTCAGGCTGTAAATTCTTAATATCTTCGCTCTTAATATAGGGGGGATTTGAGACGATTAAGTCAAATTTCGGATATGAGTTTTGAGTTTCGAGTTTTTCTTGAACATGCTCAAACAAATTTCCTTTAAGGAATGTTACGTTCCTTATCCCGTTTGTCTCTGCATTTTTGTTTGCATATCCAATCGCGATTTCCGATATCTCAGTGCCGTAGACCAGGGCATCCGGAAACGCTTTGGCAAGGGCGAGAGCAATACATCCGCTGCCGGTACAGAGGTCGAGAATGCGTAAATGCGTAAAGCGTGAAGCGTGAAGGGAACTTCCCTTCTCTCCTGACTCCTCGCGCCTTATGGTTCTGACGGCTTCTTCGACCAATAATTCCGTCTCCGGTCTCGGAACCAAAACGCCGCGACCCACCCTTATCTTTAATCCAGAGAAGTCCGCATATCCGAGGATATATTGGATCGGTTCCCTCTTCGCTCTTCTTCTCAGAAATCTCATCGATTTCCAGAATAGCATCACGCGGGACATCGGGGTCTGTCTTTATAAAGGACCACCCTGTCTACGCCAAGACAGTGAGATATTATCAACTCAGCCTCTCTGTTCGCATCGTCGATACCCAATCCCGTGAGAAACTCTCTTACGTTTCTTAATTTTTCGAGGGCAGTCATGGACTGTTATTTTTATATCCAGACTTCTGTTATTACGCCGTGGAGCTTCTTTGGCGGGAAGTTATAAAACTTTATAAATGTAGGCGTTATTTTCTTGATCAAAGAGAATATCTTCCAGATGAGGTTCTTTGTCAGGATGTCCTCGATACCGTAAAAAACAACCCGCTCCTCTATATTTGCCTCCCTCATAATCTCTTCCACATCTATTACCTCCATATATCCCATCTGTACTTCAAAGACCCTGAGACCCTCTGCGAGGTCCTCTCTAAAGAACCCTATGATACCGAAAGGGTCGTCCCTTTTGATAATCGACAAAAAGATGTTCTCCTGATAAAGAATAGCGTGGAAAAACATTGTCTGCGTAACATAGAAGGGTATCTCATTGACATCTTTTATGAGGAACAGTGCCGTTCCCTTGATCTTTTCGGTCGTTGAATAGACCCTCCTGAATTTATGAAGGAACTCCTCTAAAGGCATAAAATCCATCATACGGTAAAGCCTCTTCTGCCCTTCGGTATAAAGAATTATCATTGTGAACGGGATCAAGGCAATTATCAGGGACCAGTAGCCTCCGTGGGGTATTTTGTAAAAATTAGCAAACAGATACGCCAGATCAATAAATGTAATCAGAAGGGAAGCGGCTGCAAACAACTTCTTTTTGTTGATATAAAAAATAAAGGTCATTAAGATCCCTGTGAGGGTCATTGTGCCGGTAACCGCCAGGCCGTAGGCAGCTGCAAGGTTGTGCGATTCCCTGAATTGCATCATGATAAAGAGAACTGCTATAAGGAGAAACCAGTTGACTGACCCTATGTATATCTGTGATTTCCTTTCGACAGACGTGAAATCGACCTTAAACATGGGCATCAGCCTTGTGGTGATTCCCTGATAGACAATCGAAAACATTCCGCTTATCATGGCCTGTGACGCAATAATGGTTGCCGATATGCTTAAAAGAAGGAACGGCACATAGATTGCCTGCGCATAGTGAAACGCCATTTCAAAAAGAACATTATGTGATTGGGGATGGTGCATTAAGTACGCTCCCTGCCCTAAATAATTCAGGACGAGTGCGACAAATACCACCGACCATGCCTGTCTTATCGGTCTTGCACCTAAATGACCCATGTCTGCATAGAGGGCTTCACCTCCCGTAGCGCAGAGGATAATTTCTCCGAGGGAAATGAACCCCTTGAAGCCATTTTCGGAAAGAAACTTTATTCCGTAATAAGGATTCAGAGCCTTAAGGATCCCGGGCGCCTCCGCGATAGACACGACACCGAAGAACGCAAGGGCCAAAAACCAAATCCCGGTGATCGGGCCGAATGCCCCTGCCACCTTATCTGTTCCTTTACGCTGAAAAGCAAAGAGGACTATGGAAATAATCATCGCTATAAGCACAATTGAGGTGACGGAGAGCTTTTCAAATCCCGGTATGAAAACAGCACCTTCAACGGCACTCAATATACTGATAGCCGGGGTGATCACACCGTCACCGATGAGCAATGAAATGCCGACCACAGACACTATAGAAACCAGAACAAAACCTTTCCTGGAGCTGATAAGCGATTGGAGGACCTCCTTAAGCACAATGGTTCCGCCCTCGCCTCTTTTACTGAGGCTCATGGCGAGCCATGCATACTGCACTGTAACCAAAGCTACAAGTGTCCAGATTATCAAGGAAATGACACCCAGAATATTATCTCTGGTCGAACCGAGGAGGAGGAATACCACTGTTACCGTATAGATCGGGCTCGTACCGATGTCGCCGAAGACAAGGCCGAGCGACTTTATGATATCTTTTGTTGATAACTTCTTTTCAGGCATTGTTTCCGTTCACTTATAGTATCCGATTCATTCTGCCGTTACAATCATGACGAAGCCGATAAACATAAGAAAAGCACCTGCAAATCTTTCTTGTATGTTTTTCTCCCTGAAGAATAAATATCCATATATTACCCCAAATAACAGACTGACCCTTTTCAAGGATATCATATATGCGACCTTGGTCAGACTGATCGCGATCATATGAGAAACGACCATAACGGAATAGAGAAGGCCCGGGGCAAAAAGGCCCTTATACTGTTTTTCTGCAACGAACCTTTTCATTTCACGTCTATCCATCCAAAAGGCCACCGGAGTAAAAATAATGGTCAGTATAATAAAGTATGTGGTCCCGAAAAACAAGGGAGATGAATGCACAATGGCCACCTTTCCCGAGGGTTGAGGTGAGGCTGTAAATGAGAGCAACGCCTATCATGAGAACAGACCCTTTCTCTTTTACCACGGCCCTGAGAGGCTCAATAATGCCCTTTCGCATTTCACGGAGATTGAGGGTATAGCTCCCTGCAGCCAGAAAAAGGATGCCAATGCCACCCTTCAGGGATACTTTCTCGCCCATTATCAAATATGAGACGAGAATCAGGAAAACAGGGGTGAGGGACAGAAAGGGCAAGGTAAGACTGAGCGGGGAAATCCTCAACGCCTTTATATAGAGAATCAGGGCCGTTATCTCCAGGGGCAACGCCACCGTAAATGCGACAACAAAATCGGCATCGAGTTTTGGTCTGGGAATCGCTATCCAGAGGAGCATAAGCACAGGGACAGAAAAAAGAAGCCTGCACCATGCGACAAGATATTCATTCTCGCGGGTCAGAGCCTTCTTTGTGAGGGCATCACTGGTAGCAAGGGTAAAAGCTGAGACAAGCGACAAGAGGACCCATGTATAGGACATTCATGATATTAATTTAAATTTAACTTTTTTTGAAGTTTATTTACGTTATCCCCTCAATAAATCTTGACAGAAACCCGTACTTGTGATATAGATTTTGTATGAATTGAAGTGATTGATTGTATGAATTATCATAATATTATTCAATTTATCCTGCATTCAGGCTCAGTTACCTATAAATGATACTTATATATACAAATCAAAAAAGGGGGGTTTTATGAAAGTTATTACTCGCAGAGACTTTTTGAAGGTCTCTGGAGTCACAGCAGCCGGCCTGACCTTGAGCCAACTGGGTTTTGATCTGACACCTGCAGAGGTTTACGCTGCTGAACTCCGGACCGAACTCCGTATCAAAGGATCAAAGGAAACTCCGACCGTCTGTTGCTATTGTTCCGTGGGATGCGGCATCCTGGTATCCACAGACAAAAACGGCAAAGTTATCAATGCCGAGGGAGACCCTGATCACCCGATCAGTGAAGGTTCTCTTTGTCCCAAAGGCGGATCTACGCTATCAAATCGCCGTAAACGATAATCGACTCAAAAAAGTCCGTTATCGTGCTCCTAACAGTGACAAATGGAAAGAAGTCAGCTGGGAATGGGCTTTAAACAAAATCGCGGCAAACATCAAGAAGAGCCGCGATAAGAGCTTTATGGAGAAGAATGCCGACGGGAAAGGTCGTGAACCGGTACGAATGGTATCGCTTCGGTCGGCAGCGCAGCGATGGACAATGAAGAATGCTGGCTTTACCAGAAATTCCTGAGATCTCTCGGCCTTGTCTATATCGAACATCAGGCCCGTATATGACACAGCGCAACTGTTGCGGCTCTGGCAGAGTCGTTCGGTCGCGGCGCCATGACAAACCATTATATCGATTTCCGAAACGCCGATGTTATTCTGAATATGGGCAGCAATGTTGCCGAGAACCATCCGGTTTCGTTTAAATGGATTCAGGCTGCCCGCAATAAAGGGCGCCACATTCATCCATGTAGATCCCCGCTTTACCCGTACATCGGCAAAGGCCGATATCTTTGCGCGTCTCCGTTCCGGAACTGATATCGCCTTCCTTGGCGGCATGATCAAATATATCCTTGACAATAATCTCTACGACGAATTCTATGTCAAAATTATACGAATGCCTCTTTTATTGTAAACCCCAAATATAGTTTTGATGACGGCCTTTTCTCGGGATATGATCCCAACAAAAGGTCTTATGATCAATCGACCTGGGCGGTAGAAAAAGACGAAAACGGCATTCCGAAAAGGGACATGACATTGCAGAACGAGAGATGTGTCTTCCAGCTTCTCAAGAAACATTATTCCCGATATACTCCCGAGAAAGTGACATCTATTACGGGAACTCCTCAGGATGATCTTGAAAAGGTTTAAGCTGCCTATGCTGCAACAGGCAAGCCGGACAAGGCAGGCACTGTACTCTATGCCATGGGTTGGACACAGCATACCGTGGGCGTGCAGAACATCCGGGCCATGTCAATTATCCAGTCATTACTTGGTAATATGGGTATTGCGGGCGGCGGAATTAATGCCCTGAGAGGCGAATCCAACGTCCAGGGCTCTACCGATCAGGGTTTATTGTTTCATATAGTCCCGGGATATTTACCGGCCCCTCGTGCACAGTGGGCCATTCTTGAGGATTACAACAAGACAACTCCTGCCACAAAGGACCCCAGAAGTGTCAACTGGTGGAAAAACAGGCCGAAGTATTTCGCGAGCCTTTTGAAATCTTTTTATGGTGATAAGGCGACCAAGGCAAATGATTTCTGTTATAGCTGGCTCCCAAAGCTGGACCCGACACAGGACGCATCCTGGCTCAATCTCTTTGATCAGATGTATAAAGGGGCCTTCACCGGTTTCTTTGCCTGGGGTATGAACCCTGCCTGTTCAAGTGCAAATGCAGGAAAAGTCCGTCAGGCATTGGCAAAACTCGATTGGATGGTTAATGTCAACGTCTTCGACAATGAAACAGGTTCCTTCTGGAAGGGGCCGGAAATAGACCCCAAGCAGATAAAGACCGAAGTCTTCCAGTTACCCTGTGCAGCCTTTCTGGAAAAAGAGGGCAGCATCAGCAACAGTGGCCGCTGGATGCAGTGGCGTTGGAAAGCGACGAATCCTCCGGGAGATGCCAGACCCGACGGAGACATTATGTATGATCTGTTCAAGAAGGTTCAGGCACTCTATAAGAAAGAAAAAGGAGCTTTTCCGGATCCCGTCTTGAATTTAAAATGGGATTATGAAACAAATAAGAAATTTGATGTCCATAAGGTTGCCAAAGAGATTAACGGTTACTTCCTTGAAGATATTCAGGAGCATCCCGTAGACAAAAAGGCATACAAGAAAGGCGCTCTTGTTCCGAGCTTTGTTTTCCTTCTGGACGATGGAAGGACCTCCTGCGGTAACTGGATATATTCTGCGAGTTACACCGAAGCAGGCAATATGGCAGCCCGGAGAAAGAAGACAGATCCGACCGGGTTAGGCCTGTATCCGGAGTGGTCCTGGACATGGCCTGTCAACAGGAGAATCATTTACAACCGCGCTTCTGTTGATCAAGATGGTAAGCCTCGTGATCCGAACAGGATCTTACTGAAATGGGATGCCGAGAATAAGAAATGGGCCGGGGATGTCCCTGACGGACCGGCACCGCCAATGGGAACAGAAGGAGTATATCCGTTCATCATGAAACCTGATGGAGTTGCGTCTCTGTTCGGTCCGGGCCTCAAAGATGGTCCGTTTCCTGAGCATTATGAGCCTCTGGAATGCCCGATCGAAAAGAATATTATGTCCAATCAAAGGATTAACCCCGTGGTCAAAATATTCGAGGGCGGACCTGATACGTTCGCAACATGTGATCCCAGGTATCCCTTTGTCTGCACCACATATCGTGTAACGGAGCACTGGCAGACCGGCGTTCTAACCCGGTGGCTGCCATGGCTTATAGAAGCTGAACCTCAAATGTTCTGTGAGATGAGCCTGGAACTGGGAAAAATGAGGGGAATCGCAAACGGTGACCGGGTGCTCGTGGAGACACCAAGGGGCAAGGTTGAAGCCGCAGCCATCGTAACTTTACGGTTTAAACCTTTTGTCATAGCCGGGCAGACTATTCACCAGATCGGGTTGCCCTGGCATTTTGGCTGGTTGCATCCAAAAGATGGCGGTGAAAGTGCGAACTTATTGACTCCGACCATCGGTGACCCCAATACCATGATACCGGAATCAAAGGCATTTATGGCTAATGTAACCAAAATAACCGCACAACCGACCAAAAAGGTCAGGAAAGCTTAGGGGAGGTGATTAAAAATGTCAGGTAAATCCTTCTTTATTGATACAACAAAATGTACCGCTTGCCGGGGGTGCCAGATAGCGTGCAAGCAGTGGAATATGAATCCCGGCACGAAGACCGTCCAGCGCGGGACCCATCAGAATCCTGAAGACCTTTCCTACGTTACGTATAAATTGGTGAGGTTCAGTGAATTGGAAGAGAACGGAAAACTAAAATGGTATTTCTTCACGGACCAGTGCAGGCACTGCACCACACCTCCCTGTAAAATAATGGCTGAATCTTTGAAAGTGAACGCCATAACACAGGACTCATCAACCGGTGCGGTCCTGTATAATCCAAAGGTGAAGGTCAAGGAAAAAGAGTTCAAACAGATAAGAGAGTCCTGTCCATGGGATATCCCCCGTTGGGACGGGAAGACACAGGGAATGGCCAAATGCACCATGTGCATCGACAGGATTAGGGAAGGGCTTCTTCCGGCTTGTGTGAAGACCTGCCCCACAGGCACGATGAATTTCGGAGACAGCGATAAAATGCTCGAAATGGCCCAGAAGAGATTGACCGAAGTTAAGACCGCTTATCCGAAAGCAGAGCTTACCGGAGTTGACTATCAGCGGGCCATCATACTCTTTGCCGATGATCCGAAGAAATACCACAAATTCGCCTCTGCCGATACCGTTAAGGAAATCACAAGGATGGCGGCTATAAAGAAGATCTTTGAGCCGATACTGAATCTCAGCCGGGTGGCAGGGTAATCGTTAATAACGTACTGAAATGGCTTGTTCCGGGCACATGTCGGAACAAGCCATTTTTTTGAAAATGGACTACTACGCAGCAGAGTTGCAAGGTAGCTGCCATCTCCCCATGAAAGAGGTTGCCTAATATGGATACATCATTGGAAAAGACAAAAGAACTTGTTAAAAGGCTAAAGAAAAAGAATCCCCTCTACCATAATATTCTGGATTTTTATGAGAAGATTCTTGAAACGCAGGAATCCATAAAGCCTGATTTGAATATTGTTCCCGTTGCGATAAAAAGTGACCTGAAGACGTTACAGTTCAAAGAAGGGTTTCCTCTACTAGACAAAAAGGATTTCGTCATCGATGTCCCTTCTTCAATCAACTTGTTTGAATCAATATGCCGTGTCGGGAAAAATGCAAATGAAAAGATGCGGGAGAATATCCAGGCAATTGAAGAAGCTTTGGCAATTAACGCCTTAAACCTTAAGCAGATGTTGAAACGACATTTTGATGATTTGTACCTGAATACGATTGCAGAAGAGTTTAATATCGACCAGGCTGTCCTGAAATTCCTGATCCGCATAAGCATTCAGCCTTCTCTTAAATCCAATATTGAAAATCTGAGAGAACAGGTGGATATCAAGAACTGGCTAAGAGGATATTGCCCTATTTGCGGCTCGCCCCCTCAAATGTCCGGGATTGATAAAGAAGGGCACCGGTATTTTTTATGTTCCTTCTGCGGTTTTCATTGGCCTGGAGAACGTCTCAAATGTCCGTTCTGCGAGAACAGAGATCATGAAAAACTGCATTACTTTTATGAAGAAAAGCAAGAGGCTTATCGCGTAGATTTGTGTGATAACTGCAAGCAATACATTAAAACAGTGGACTCTCGCAAATTCGACTATGAGCCTGATCTTGTCTTGGAAGATATCTCAACCATTCATCTGGATATCATTGCTTCAAAAAAGGGTTACAAGAGACCTGTCCCTTCACCGTTGGGGCACTAACGAGCCGCCTTTTGCCTTTATTAATAATCCCCTTCGCTTATGAATATCTAACACCTTTACCCCCTTTCTCTGTATTTCCTATGAGAAAAGCACGATATCCTGCCCTTTTGAGCAATGAAAGAGCTTCTTTGGCTAAACCTTTGGAAATTATTACAACATAACCTATACCCATATTAAACGTCCTTCGCATATCGTCTTCGGGAACATTGCCCATCTCTCTTATAAGGTTGAAGATCTTAGGGACGGGCCACGAGCCGGTTTTAATATTCGCCCTGATACCTTCAGGGAAAATTCGCGGAAGATTTCCGGGAATACCTCCGCCCGTTATATGGGCCATCCCCTTTATTGTTATCTTATTTTTTAGAACATTGAATGCCTTAACATAAATCCTTGTCGGCTTGAGAAGTTCCCGGCCCAGAGTGGTACCGGCACCGGGGATATGCGTATCCACATCCATCCCTTTTATATCGAAAAAAAGTTTCCTTGCCAACGAGTAACCGTTGCTGTGGAGCCCGTTTGATGCGATGCCGATAATCTCATCGCCTGCTCTTATTTTAGAACCGTCTATTATCTTTTCTTTATCCACGACGCCGACGGCAAATCCGGAGAGGTCATATTCACCCTCAGTATAAAAGCCGGGCATTTCCGCTGTTTCTCCACCGATCAGGGAGCACTTTGCTTCTTTGCAACCTTTGACGATACCTTTGATGACCTTTGATGCCTTATCCGAATCAAGTTTTCCCGTTGCAAAGTAGTCGAGAAAAAATAGAGGCTCTGCGCCGCTTGTGAGGACATCATTCACGCACATGGCAACAAGGTCTATCCCAACGGTGTCATGCTTGTCCATCAAAAAAGCGATTTTCAGCTTTGTGCCGACACCGTCCGTCCCGCTTACAAGCACGGGCTTTTTATATTTCCTAAAATCCGGACTGAAAAGCGCACCGAAAGAACCGATATCCGTCATAACTTCGGGTCTGAACGTTTTCCTGACCATAGGGGAGATAAGCCTTACAAATCTCTCTCCCTCGTCAATATCAACACCAGCCTTTTTATAGGTAAGTTTTTTAATCATTCCGTCAAACAGTAGGAAGGTTTTTAAAAGTTACTATATTTAGCATAAATAGGGCCATAAGAGCAAGTTTTTATCTTTGCAAGAAGTGCCGTGTGCTCCAATGAAGTGAAACGAAGCAATCTCTTATTTTTGAGACTTGTGATTTACTATTTCTCTCTTAGGTTTTTGATATAGAGAACCCCTGTTCTGCATCCTTTTACCGACAGTTCCGATTCATTAAAAACCTCAGACATCCGTGTGAAACCGTCCTTGAAATTTTTTAATAATTCTCTGTTCCTTCGAGGGTCATCAAAATCGCTGATATATCTCTTCAAGGCCCGCAATAAATCTTGGAACAACCTATTCGGAGAGATCGGAACACTAATCTCAGTTCTACTTTTACGTATTTCGAGATGCTTGTCGTCGTCATACGTAATTTCCCAGCCGACAAATCTTTCGTCAATTTCGAAGACTTTCGGCATGTGTGTATGCATGAGTCCATGCCTGTAAACAATGTATATTAAATCACTCATATGTTTATAATTTGAGTCGATCCTTCCCATGTAATCCTTCATAAAACTTACAGCATACTTTGATACATCAGCACCTTTATAGAGTGTTCCCAAAAATGTTATCGTCGGAAAAATTATCCTCAGGAGACTGAAGAAACCCTTACCAATTCCGGTTTTGTATGAATCTTCGTGGTATGCTTCAAGAGCGGGTGAAAATTCGTTTTTCAGTGATTCCATTAAGTGGTCCTTCAGAAAACTCTTGGCTCCTTCAAATGTCATCTGTTTTTTCCACTCATCCGGAGACCGAAAGATTCTAAAGTCGTTGGTACTCACGTCGTATGCGTACACTTTATTCATAACTATCAATGGGTATATGTATCAGCACCATTATATCAAGTCGTTGGGGTATGGTATATAGGATAATTGGATATTCCGGTGAATCCTGCCACTCATTCCGCTGCAAAGCTGCCGCCTATTCCGATTCATTTCTGCTATCTATTTCGACGTAAACCTGCCACCCCAAATACTATCGGTAATAACACGTTCAGAGGGTAACATGCACGTTGAAGTCCTTCCTGAAAGTGACACCTAAAACACATCGTTTCCGATTGTAAGTTTCCACTGTTAATCTGCAGAGCGAGTTGTCAAAGCAAGATGCCCATTCTGCGTATGGATACGAAGAGCTTGTGTTATAATAACATGATTTTATCAACCTCAATCAATAATCATTAATCACAAAAAAGGAGGAGAACCATGAAGAAAATAATTAGTGCTTTGTCTTTCGGATTTATCTTAATTGTATTCACTTTTATCAGAGTATCTCTTGCTGCTGAGGATTCCTGTGTCTCATGTCATGAGAAGTTAACGCCCGGACAGGTAAAAGACTGGAAGATAAGTAAGCACAGTGCGATCAATGTTACCTGCTCAACATGTCACGGCAATAAGCATAATGACACTAAAGATGCAAATCTTGCCCAGATGCCGGATGAACGTATCTGTAGTCAATGTCATGCAAAACAGTTCAATGAATTTGCCAAGGGTAAACACAATTTTGGTTGGGTTTCTATGAATGCTCTGCCAATTACCCACGTCGAACCTGATGAGCTCATGGAAGGAGGAAGAGGATGTGGCGGTTGTCACAATATGGGGATCAAAACCGAAACGCAGAAAAAGGAACAGCGAGACAAGGGGTACAGATACCAGATTAATTCTTGCGATGAATGTCATACGAGACACACCTTTTCCAAGAAGGAGGCCTCAGATCCGAGGGCATGTCAGCAGTGCCATATGGGATATGACCATCCCCAGTGGGAGATGTGGAGCAGTGCTAAGCACGGGTCTCGGTGGTTTACAAGAGATTCAGGGAACCTGCCAGAAGACGCTCACGCTCCGAAATGCCAGGATTGCCACATGCCCGCAGGTTCACACGAAAATAGGACTGCGTGGGGTTTCCTTGGTGTGAGATTACCTCTCCCCGATGATCCTCAATTGAAGGCAGACAGAATTACTATTCTAAAGGCGCTCGGTGTTTTAAATCCGTTAACTGGTGAACCTACGGCACGCCTTGAAGCCGTAAAGTCAGTTGATATGGTACGCCTAACGGAAGAAACATGGAGGGCAGAACGTGAAAAGATGATAAAAGTCTGCAGCAATTGTCATTCTGAGCGATATGCGCGTGAGCAATTAAGTATGGGTGATACAATGATGATGAAAACTGACCGGCTTCTCGCAGAAGCGATTGAGATTGTTGCAGGTCTCTATAAAGACGGTATAATCAAAAAGCCTGATAACTATTCATTTGCCTATCCGGATTTCCTGTATTTTATGCAGACCGGAGGCGGTGATATGAAAAAACTCTCTTATATAGACCAGGTCTTATTCCAGATGTATATGAAACATCGGATGAGGACATATCAGGCATTCTTCCACGTAAATCCTGATTATGCCTATTGGTATGGTTGGGGGATGATGGTAAAAGATCTTGGGGAGATCAAGGAGCTGGCTGAAACAATGAGGGCTACACATAAGAAATAAATCAGAAAATTCAAATCCATAGGGCGAGTGAAATATCTCGCCCTTTTTGTTGCACTTCAATCGGCAATTATAAATAATTCATTTCGCGAAGATCATTTATCGTAGTTGAAATCCTCACTGAAGGCAGAGAAACAGATATGTTGAGTAGATGAAGGATTCAGTAAAATTTTTGTCTTTCGCAATCGCGGATAAGACATAATGTATTAAACCTGTCCGACCTTAAGGTACGTGGGTTAAGCTTTAAGGTGAGGAAACCCATAGGCTCAGAGCCACAATTAAGGAGGACAGGTTATGAATAAGTATAGCACCAAATATGTAGGGATGGCTGATCGATCTTGGTCAGAGGTGTGATGTGGTTGCTCCTTCACTTATCCCGAGGAAATCAGGGGACCGCGTTAAGACAGATCGGAGGGATGCTAACACGCTGACTCGTTTACATCGTGCGGGGGAACTGACGCCGGTGTGGGTTCCGGACAAAGAGCAGGAAGCAATGAGAGATTTAACGCGTGCCCGTGAAGATATGAAGGCCATGGAAGGGCACGCCAAACAGCGGCTTGGAGCATTCCTGCTGCGTCATGGGAAGCAGTATCCTGGGAAGAGCAAATGGACGCAAGCATATTTTCGATGGCTGGAAGAGATAAAGTTTGAGATCCCGGCACAGCAGATTGTTTTCCAAGAGTATGTTGATACGGTCAAACAAATGAAAGGACGAGTGGCTTCATTGGAAGAACAAATGCGTCAGGCAGTAGAAGGGTGGTCTTTGGCACCTGTAATAACCGGCCTGATGGCACTTCGAGGAGTCGACATCATTACAGCAATGACTGTAGTGGCTGAACTGGGGGACATCAGTCGATTTGATTCTCCCCGTCAGCTTATGGCTCACCTAGGATTAGTTCCGAGTGAACACTCAAGTGGCAGTCGCCGCCAACGCGGAGGGATAACCAAAACGGGCAATGGACATGCAAGGCGTGTGCTTATAGAAGCTTCGTGGTGTTATCGATTGCCGGCACGCAAGACAGCTCATTTTCGTCGGCGTGCAGAGAAGGCAAGCGAAACAGTACAGGCTATTGCATGGAAAGCACAAAAACGATTGTGCAAGAGGTATTGGTACTTGATCAATAAGGGGAAACTCCCGGTTGAAGCATGTACCGCTGTAGCACGTGAATTGAGCGGCTTTATTTGGGCAATTGCATGTGACGTAATGAGGAAAACTAATGCCTGTGTTGCCAGATAAGGATAAAACGAATTGAGGACAGAACGAAATTATCGTTGTTGTCTTCCGGGGCTACGAAAGAGATGGAGCGTTTCTTCGCCCCTCCGGACAACGCTATTTATTGGGAAAATGTGTACTTCGGCCAAGGTAGCAGTCGGTTGGGAGAACCCTCGTACCTACTTTGAGGCACCTGAAAATAGGATGGCCCTCGTGATAAGACAGAGGCAGCTCCACGACGAAGATAAGTCATGCGGTACCCAACCCGCGTATATCAGAGTGATCTACCGTCGTTTATCACTGCTGTTCTGCCCGAAGTTTATATTCTCAAAGGAGACCATATAAGAGGCAATAAAAAATCACCCACTTGACAGGTTTAATACATATCAGTAGGTGGAGGCGGTAACGACAGCCTGTCTCTTATAGGATGAAGTTTTATATCTGTCAGGGTGGCAACCCTTGTCGGAATAAGTGGCAGCTTAATTTCGGAATTGGCAGCAGGAATGCTGCGGGATATACAGGATAATATTTAATTGCTCAATAAGCTGGACAGTTTGTTATATTAAGTGGTAGATGAGGCACTCGAAGGTTCTCGCCACGACAACAGTCAAAGGTCCCGTATCAGGCAACAATAATTAACACAAACCTTATATTCTGATACAATACTTCTAATGTCAATTATTCTTGTTACAAACGACGACGGAGTCCACTCCCCCGGACTGATTTCGCTCTTTCACGCGATGAAGGACCTCGGCGATGCTTATGTCATCGCACCCGACAGAGAAAGGAGTGCGGTAAGCCATGCATTAACCCTGCACAGACCGCTCAAGGTGGAAGAACTGAGAGAACGTGTCTTCAGCATTAACGGTACCCCGACCGACTGCGTGGCGGTTGGAATTAACAAAATCCTTCCCGAAAAGCCCGTGTTTGTCGTGTCCGGCATTAACAAAGGCGCAAACTTGGGAGACGATGTTACCTATTCGGGGACTGTTTCCGCCGCGATGGAGAGCACGATAATGGGCATACCGGCATTTGCAATTTCTCTGGTCACTCAAGAACAGCGCTCCTCTTCGTTTAATTTTGATACGGCAGCAAGAATCGCTTCAAGCATGGGCAGATACATTCTTGAAAACTCCCTCCCCTACGATACGCTTCTGAATGTAAACGTACCGGACGTTCCCTTTCAGAATATCAGGGGTAAAAAACTTACGAGACAGGGGAAACGCATCTATGATGGTTCCATTCAGGAGACCCTCGATCCTCACGGTGAAAAACATTACTGGATCGGCGGCGGACAACCTTACTGGGAGCACGGTGAGGATACGGATATTCAGGCTGTTCAGGACAACTATGTCTCGATCACGCCTATCCATCTCGACCTTACGAACTACGACGCATTGAAATTCTTAAAAGACAGATTGTCACCATATATTTAATATGAAAATCTATGACGTTATAATAGTCGGCGCAGGTCCGGCAGGTATCTTTTCCGCACTCGAACTGCTCCGACAGAAAAAAAATGCAAAAATCCTCATCATCGAAAAGGGCAAGGATATTGACAAAAGAATGTGTCCGATGAAGATGCGGGAGATTTCATGCGCAGCCTGCCCGGAATGCGCCCTCCTCAGCGGATGGGGTGGCGCAGGCGCCTTTAGTGACGGCAAATTGAACCTTTCTCCTGAAATAGGAGGTTTCCTTTCGAGGTATACCGACAAAAACAATCTCCAGTCACTGATAACCTATGTAGATGAAAGCTATGTTCATTACGGCGCTCCAGATGAAATGTACGGAGGGGATGAACAAGAGATAAACAGTATAGCAAGGCTTGCATCAGAAAATAATCTCCTCTTTATCCCTTCGAAGATAAGACACATAGGCACCGACAGATGCAGGACCGTGCTTAAGAATATTCAAGAATCGCTTAACGGAAAGATAGACACCTTATTCGGTTCAGAGGCCGAAAGGGTTATAACGGAGAGGAGGAAGACAACCGGTATCAGACTGCGTAACAGCACCAAACTTTATTCGGATTTTGTGATCCTTGCGCCGGGAAGGGAAGGATCGAGATGGCTCGACAGAGAGTCAAAGCGACTGCGTCTCACCCTTCTGAAGAATCCCGTCGATATAGGAGTAAGGGTCGAGATTCCTGCGCCGGTGTTTGAACCTCTCACGAAAGTGACGTATGAACCCAAGTTGATTTTCCATTCAAACAGATTCGATGATAGAGTCCGGACCTTCTGTGTAAATCCTTACGGTGAGGTTGTAAAGGAATACCTGAAAGGAATCTGGACGGTGAACGGACACAGTTATTCGAATAGCAGAACTGCCAACACGAACTTTGCACTTTTGGTCAGTACGTTCTTTACTGAGCCTTTCGATGAGCCCATATTATACGGAAGTTACATAGCAGGACTCGCAAACCTTCTCGGCAAAGGAGTGATTTTGCAGCGTCTCGGCGATCTTCTTCAAGGTAGACGATCTACCCACGAGAGAATAGCGAGGGGTGATGTGAAGCCTACGCTAAGAGACGCAACACCGGGTGATTTGAGCTTTGTCTTGCCTTACCGTCATCTCACCGATATCATCGAAATGCTTGAAGCACTCGATAAGATGGCGCCCGGGACCAATTCGGAACACACTCTCCTCTATGGCGCTGAAGTGAAATTTTATTCGATGTTCCCCAAACTTACGGGATCTCTCGAAACGGAAATAGCCGGCCTCTTCGCCGTCGGCGATGGCGCAGGAGTGAGCAGAGGCCTTATACAGGCATCGGTTTCAGGTGTCATGGCTGCAAGGGAGATAGCAAGGAGATTACAGTAGGGGCAAGACGTTGCCTCGCCCGGAAAGTAACGCAAACGTTGCAAAAAGACATGTCAGACATGTCGATAATGGTAATTTAATGCAACTTGAGGGTAAAAAATAATATGGATTTCAAAGAATTAAGAGAGCTCATGGTAAGAACACAGCTTGTCCCGAGGGGCATTAAAGACGAGCGGGTGCTCAGTGCGATGAAAAAGGTGCCGAGACATCTTTTTGTCGGTGAATCGATGCAACATCAAGCCTATGATGACTCGGCCCTTTCCATCGGAGATGGTCAGACGATATCACAACCCTATATGGTTGCAGTAATGACGGAGCTGCTCGAACTCAAAGGAGATGAAAAGGTTTTGGAAATAGGAACGGGTTCCGGTTATCAGGCAGCAATCCTTTCCGAACTCGCTAAAGAAGTTTATACCATTGAACGTGTCGCAATACTTGCCCAACATGCCGGGGAAACATTTCATTCCCTCAGATATGACAATATCCATATTAGAGTCGGGGACGGCACGTTAGGATGGCCTGAGGAAGCGCCGTTTGACAGGATCATCATAACGGCGGGTACGCCAAAGACCCCTGAGCCTTTAATGGAGCAATTGTCGGACAACGGGATCCTGGTAGCACCCATCGGAGACAGGTTTTCGCAGCAACTCATCAGGATCAAAAAACATAAGGGCAAGACGCTGGAAGAATATCACACCCCCTGTGTCTTTGTGCCTCTGATCGGTCGATATGGATGGCAGGGAGCGGATTGAGCTTCACCGACTGAGCGGCAAATATGCGACACTCACCTCAACCCTGCAACCATTTCAGCCAAACAAAATGGCATACGAAATATCATACTTTCAAAAGGACCAGTCCTGATGTCTGGTCAAGCTCTCTTCTCGCATTGATCCCCTGCATTTCGATAATCACGGCTTCAAGCACGAGAAACGTCTCTGATTTTCCTCTCAGGCATCCGACCTTAACCATGTCCTTTTTTCCGAATGCGCCGTGGAAATGGACCTTTGGTTCATCCTCCTGCCGGAAAATCGTTCCGGTCCCTAAAAGCTCATGACTCTCCCCGATTTCTTTCCATACGGGTTTCGGGGGCATCTCTTCAATTTCCGGACCGACAACCACCCTGCCCTGCCTGATGCCGCCGACCAGATGGAATATCGCACTTTTAATATTCTCTTTTTTTGCAATCGCAATAATGTTTTCGAGAATGTCCTCCCCGTCCTCAAACCTCGCTACAACAACTCTTCCAACTTCTCCCACTTGATATTTCATACCGCCTCCTGAAAAATACTTACCCTCTGATCTCACTTCTGAAAAGTATATCACAGTGCAAGTTTCAAGAATGAAGCAGCATCGTTCATTTCTCTTAAAAAGCGTCCCTCACTCTGAAGACAACTGATCTTTTCGAATGGTATTCTGCAGCGTATCTTTCTTTCTTGTCCGACTGAATTGACAATCCGCACATCCCGTGCTATAAGAAACTGATATCTGATAAAACAATTTCTTGTCGTCCGATATTGTAAACTGCGGGGAGGTAAACAATGGCTACATGGGTTATCGATTCTGATCATTCCGTAGCGGCTTTTTCTGTCAGACACATGATGATTTCGGATGTGCACGGTCAGTTCAACAAGATAAGCGGCACAATTCAGTTCGACACAGATGATATTGCTCATTCATCTGTAGAGGCGGAAATCGATGTCTCCGGGATCTATACAGGAATTTCCAAGCGTGACGAACACCTTCGCAGCCCGGACTTTTTTGATGCTGAAAAATATCCGAAGATCACTTTTAAGAGCTCCGGGTCTGAAAGCACAGCGGGCAGGCGTTTCAAGGTCACCGGCGATCTGACCATGCGGGGGGTTACACGGCAGGTCACTCTGGAGGTCGAATACTCAGGCCCTGTGAAAGACCCCTTTGAAGAAGGTGCAATGAGCATCGGCTTCACCGCCTCCGCGAGGATCAATCGTGAAGACTATGGTATCATGTGGAATGCCGATATGGAAGGCGGAGTTATTGCCGGAAGGGATGTCCGGATTATCCTGAACATCGAGGCTGACCGAACCACCGGTTGACAGTCAAAATCTCTCCCTATCTCTCCTAACTGAATATTGATAAGAAAGCAATGGTATAATATTCAGTTCGAATTTTCACCAAATCATTCAAAAAGAGGAGAGCCCTTTAATGAAACAGATCACGTGGAATCTTAAACACCTTTTTGAAGGCGATGACGACCCGGATATAGAAGAAAAAAGGGGTCTCCTCCAAAAAGAGAGTTACGCATTTATTGATAAATGGAAAGACCGCAGCGATTATCTCAGAGAGCCTGCGGCGTTAAAAGAAGCTTTGAAGGAATATGAAGAATGGAAAAGATACTATGGCAGCGAAGGTAACGAAGGATACTATTTCTGGCTTCGGACATCACAGGACCAGAACTCTCCTGAACTAAAAGCAAAATTTAACAGGATAGAATATTTCAGCAAAAGGATAGAAAACGACATTCAGTTTTTTTATCTCCGGATAGCCAAGATCCCCGAAAAAGCCCGGAAGAAATTTCTTCAAAATCCCGGATTGAGGAATTATAAACATTTTCTTGAACGCATTTTTGCGGAGTCAAAATATCTCCTGAGCGAACCGGAAGAGAAAATTGTGAACCTCAAAGCTCCGACCTCCTATTCGAACTGGATAAGGATGACATCGAGTTTTCTTGTGAAAGAAGAGAGAACCGTCACGTTGGAAGACGGTAAGAGAAATACGAAGAACTTTTCGGAAATACTGAGCCTCGTGAACAGTAACCAAAAGAGAGTGAGGGATTCTGCTGCGAGGGCCTTTAATGATATCCTGCAGAAAAATGTTGACGTTGCCGAATCGGAAATAAATTCGGTACTCGCCAACAAAAAAATTGATGACGAACTCCGTCGGATGTCAAGGCCTGACCTCGCAAGGCACATCAGTGACGATATCGAGAGTGAGATCGTCGATACCTTAATAAATTCCGTTTCCTGCAGGTTTGATATTTCTTCAAGCTATTATGCCTTGAAGACGAGACTCCTGAAAGTTAAGAAATTGAAATATCACGAGAGGAATGTGGACTACGGCAGTATCAACAAAAAATACATTTATGATGAGTCCCTCAAGATCGTTCAGGGGGTCTTCAGGAGTCTTGATGCCGAGTTTGCCGAAATTCTTAACGGGTTCATAAAAAATGGGCAATTCGACGTTTACCCGAGAAGGGGAAAGGCGAGCGGAGCGTTCTGTTCTCATAGCCTGATATCCCAGCCGACATATATCCTTCTCAATCATACAAACAGGCTGAATGATGTTTTGACACTGGCTCATGAGTTAGGGCATGGAATAAATAATGAATTGATCAGGGCAAAACAGAATGCCCTGCATTTCGGGACTCCCGTTTCCACTGCAGAGGTTGCCAGCACCTTTATGGAGGATTTTGTACTCCAGGAGATCCTGAAAAAGGCGGACGATGAGCTGCGGCTCTCTGTCATGATGATGCGGCTCAACGATGAAGTCTCCACGATATTCAGACAGGTTGCGTGCTACAGATTTGAACAGGAACTCCACCGGGAATTCAGACGGAAAGGTTATCTGTCGAAGGAAGAGATAGGAAGGTTGTTCCAAACAAATATGGCTGCATATATGGGGAGCAGCGTCGAGCAGTCTCCCGGTTCGGAAAACTGGTGGGTCTATTGGGGTCACATCCGGAGCTTTTTCTATGTTTACTCTTACGCAGGCGGTCTGCTGATATCGAAATCTCTCCAGAAATCCGTCAAAGATGATCCACGGTTCATCGGGAAAGTGAAAGACTTTTTATCTGCGGGATTGTCCGATTCTCCTGCAAACATCTTTTATAATCTTGGGGTCGATATAGCTGATAAAGGATTCTGGCAGAAAGGGCTCGGCGAAGTGGAAACCTTATTGCGGGAGACCGCAGCATTAGCTGAAAAACTCGGGAAATTCAGATAATTACTGTTCAGACCTCGTTACACCGTTATCCAGCGGCGCCCCTCCTGTTCGAGCAGAAGCTGCGATTCCCGGGGCCCCCAGGTTCCCGCCGGATAGTTCGGAAAATGCACGGGTGGAACGCCTTCCCAACGCACTATGATCGGATCCACCACCTCCCACATTGACTCAATCGCATCCTGTCTTACGAAGAGTGTCAAGTCTCCTTTCAGGCAATCAAGGAGTAAACGTTCATAAGGAAAATGCGGCTTCAACTTGAATGTTTCAAAATAGTTGAAAACCATGTTCACCGAGTAAATCTGATTCTGCGAATAAGGGTACTTCACTCCAAAACGCACGGTTATTTTTTCGTCAGGCTGGACAGTCAGAATGATGATATTCGGCTCCGGGACGTCGCATACGCGGCCAAAAAGTCTGAGCGGAACCTGTTTCAGCTGGATACAAATTTCCGTTATCCTTTTAGCCATACATTTGCCGGTGCGGACATAAAAGGGAACCCCTGCCCACCGCCAGTTGTCTATGTGCAATTTAGCTGCAAAAAATGTCGGGGTGATAGAAGAAGGGGAGACGTTTTTCTCATCCCTATAGCCCTGCACGTCCCTTTCGCCTATTTTCCCCGGGCCATACTGACCTCTTACCGTAAATTTATCTATCTCCTCTCCGTCCATCAGCCGGATTGACCGTAATATCTTCAATTTTTCGTCCCTGATGAATTCTGCTTTAAAACCGACCGGCGGCTCCATGGCAATTAATCCGATAAGCTGCATCAAATGGTTCTGCACAATATCTCTTACCACACCGGCATTTTCATAAAATTCACCCCGGTGCTCAATGCCTAAATCCTCGGCAACGGTAATTTGTATGTTGTCGACATAACGGCGGTTCCAGAGGTGCTCAAAGAGGGTATTTGAAAACCGGAAGAAGATGATATTCTGGACCGGCTCTTTACTCAGATAATGGTCGATACGGAATATCTGGTTCTCATCAAACGCACTTCTTAAAACATTATTTAACTCAGCTGCTGACGAACGATCTCTGCCAAATGGCTTTTCGACAATGATCTTTGTATTGAACGCTCCCTTGCAGAGATTGTGACGCTCCAGTTTTTCGATAACAAGTGGGGTAACCTTGGGAGGCACCGCCATATAATAAATAACTTCCCTTGTCTTTCTTGCCGTGGGAATAGAGACTGTTATTATTTTCTCAATAAGCTTTTTAAAATTGTCCTCATCTTCAAAAAGTCCCGGGAAATAAAAGAGATGTTTGCTGAACTCTCTCCATTCGCTCTCCTCTAAAGATTCATCGGTGAACTCGGTAATCGCTTCCTTGATCATATTCCGGTACTCTTCTTCGCCCATTTTGACTCTGTCAAATCCGAGTATAGAGAATTCTTTCAAGAGTTCATCCTCTTTATAAAGATGAAAAATAGACGGGAGGAGTTTCCTTTTGCTTAAGTCACCTGCTCCGCCGAAGATGACCATGGTGAAAGGTTCAATGCCTAATTCCTCTGCGGGAATATCGCATGTTTGTAAAAAATGGCTGTCAATTATGTCATCGTTTCTTATGAACATCTTTAGATCCCCAATTCTTCCTTTAGCAGATCAGGCCATGGGCATAAATATTGCTCGACCCCGAAGTTTATTTTTAAAAAACATTTCAGCAATTCCCCCTTAGCTATTCCCGTCAATTTGGGAAAGAACAAAAGGTTACTTTATCAATGCGTTCCAGTCTGCTGAGAATCTCTCCATACCCTTGACCGTAAGCTCATGAGAGATATCGTACTCCTGCCAGTTTTTTTTGAGATCGATATCCTTATAGGGAATCTCCTTTAACCCGTGCGGATCATAGATATAATCATCTCCCGGAATGGGAAGCCCTTTTTCGCCCCATTCTTTCAAGATATTGAAAGGTGCCGTGATAATATCCGAACCGAGCTTGATCGCATACAACAAATGATCAAGATTTCTCACACTGGCGGTCAATACTTCCACATGTCCATCCCCTTTTTGATACATCTTGAGAATATGGGCGATCAGATCCATCCCGTTTTCTCCTCCATCGTCGAGCCTGCCGATAAAGGGCGAAACAAAGGCGTCGCCTCTTTTTGCCCCTCTCGTCGCGGCGTGGACTGCCGCTGCTTGTCCTTGCGTAAAGCACAACGTCATATTTATTCGCAGCCCGGTTTTGACCGCCTGCTCCGCAGCCTTTAAACCCTCCTTTGATGAGGGGAATTTGATATGTGCATTGGGGATCCAGGAAAACATCTCTTTCCCCTGTCTGAGCATTTCTTCCGCATGTGTGGAAAGGTCTGCATAGACCTCAATCGATATGGAGCCCTGCGGGATCAGAGAGGAAATATCTCTTATCACATGCTCATAGAAATCGAGAATCTCTTCCCGGGTAAACCTTTCTCCCCGCTCCAGCCGCTGTCTCGCCAGAGGGTTCTTGGATATGAGCGTAGGGTTTGTCGTCTGTCCGTCGAGAAAGCCCAGGATTTTGATAATCTCCTTTGTCTCCCCGGGATCTCCTCCGTCCAAAAAAATTCTTGTTTTAAGGTCCCTGGGCCTCATAGTATCTCCTTTATCTTTTTTACGATGGCATTCCTTGATATCCCTTCATAGTCGAGCAGCTCTGCCGGTTTTCCGCTTCTCGGCATCTTTCTCACCGCCAGGGAATAAATCGGTACCGGAATGGTGTCAAAAACACCTTTTACCGCTTCTCCAATGCCTCCTTCGGCAAAGTGGTCTTCGACAGTGATGATCGCTTTCGTTTCCCGTGCCGCTTCTTCCAGTGTCGTTTTATCAACAGGCTTGATGCTGTAAAGGTCGACCACGCGGACAGAGACTCCTTCGTTTTTCATCACTTCCCATGCCCCCAATGCCTCGTGGAGAGTAATGCCCGCGGCCACAACGGTTACATGGTCATTATCGGTCTTCCTCACTACCTTACTCCCGCCGATGGGAAATCTTTCAGCTTTCAAATAGATTATCGGGGTATCCTTCCTTGTGGTCCGGAGATAAACGATGCCCCTGTGTCGTGCAGCCTCTTCGACGAGTTTTTCTGTCGACACAGCATCGGACGGATATAAGACGACGCTGTCCAAGATTGTCCTGAACATTGCAAGGTCTTCCAGTCCCATCTGCGAAGGACCGTCTTCTCCGATCGATACCCCCGCATGGGAGCCGGAAAATTTGATATTGGCGGCCGAATACTGGCTCATCCTGATCTGATCAAATGCCCTAGTAAAAAATGCGGCAAAGGTAGATACAAAAGGTATTTTCCCCCTGCATTGAAGACCGAGCGCAGTTCCCACCATGTTTTGTTCCGCGATATACATTTCGAAAAAACGTTCGGGATATGCATCCTGAAGGATCTCGGAATAGGTCGAATTGCTGACCTCGGCATCCAGAACCACCATATCAGGGAATTCGGGATAAATCCTTTTCAGTGCGTTTCCATAAGCCCTTCTCGTCGCAACCTCTTTGTCCGGTGAATAGACCACATCACTCGCTTTTTGAGAAGTATGATTATCAGGTCTCAGGTCATCGGGTTTGGATATCTCTCCCCTAAATGTCTTATCGACCTCTCCCAGTTCCTTGAGCGCCTGTTCATACTGCTCTCTGTTGAGTGCTTTGCCGTGCCAGCCATTCCTGTCTTCAATGAATGAAACGCCCTTTCCTTTAACGGTCTTTGCTATGATCATCACAGGCATGTCCTTTGACTTGAAGGCTTTCTTGTACGCTAAGAGGATTTCGTCTAAATTGTGCCCGTCGATCACCTCTGTCTTCCAGCCAAAGGATGATATCCTCTTCTTGTATGCATTAAGATCATGTCCATACATTGTTTCCCCTCGCTGGCCAAGGCGGTTTACATCGACGATGCCGACAAGGTTGTTTAATCTGTAATGCGCAGCCAGTTGCATGGCCTCCCACTGCGACCCCTCCGCCATTTCGCTGTCCCCCAACAGCACAAACACCCGGTAAGGAAGTTTATCAAGATACTTTGCGTTCAGGGCCATACCGAGTCCAATGGAGAGTCCCTGGCCCAAAGATCCTGTAGCAGCTTCGGCATACGTGAATGAAACTGTGGGATGGCCCTCAAGGGGACTACCGAATCTTCTCATGGTGAGCAGTTCCTGTTCGGTCACTTTTCCTGCTGCTGCCCATAAGGCATAAAAGAGAGGCGAAGCATGCCCCTTCGAAAAAATCAGGCGATCATTATTAGGATGCCCCGGATGTTCCAGATCAAACCGGAAAAGTCCTCCGAACAAAAGAGCTGCCATTAAATCGGTGGCTGATAGAGAAGATGTGGGGTGACCGGATCCTGCCTCTGTCGTAGATGCCAGAATATAATAACGGATCAATTTTGCTAATTTTTCTAAGTTTATTGTTTTTTCTTTCCCGGCCATTATTTCTCACCTCTTCCTTTTTTGAACACTTCATGCCCCCCGAATTGATTTCTTAACGCGGACACGATCTGTCCCATATAACTCGGTCTCTTCCGGGACTCTATCCTGAAATTAAGAGCTCCCTCAATAATGGGAACGGATATCCCCAACTCCTTTGCCGCGTCGATCGTCCAGAGCCCTTCACCGCTCTGAGAGACTGAGCCGGAGATTTCGCTCAAATCCTCTCCATACTCCTCGAAAGCCTCTTTAAGCCATCCCACAAGGCGTGACTCGATAACGCTCCTGTGGTTGTACAGTTCTGCTACTCTTACCAGATTTAAATGAAGGGGTGAGGCCTTCATGACCGCAAAACCCTCTGCTATGGCCTGCATCATCCCGTACTCGATCCCGTTATGGACCATTTTTACAAAGTGGCCTGAACCTGATCCGCCCATGTGTCCGTAGCCCCGATCGGCTGACAGGTCTCCGAAGAGGTTCTCACATTTTTCGAAGAGTTCATTCTCACCCCCTATCATGAGACAGGCACCGTTCCTCGCCCCACCGGGACCACCGCTTACTCCTACGTCCAGAAAGTGTATCCCGTTTTTCTCCAGTTCAGCGGCTCTCCTTATCGATTCTTTATAGGGAGAATTTCCTCCGTCGATCACTGTGTCACCTTCCTGTAAAAAGGGGAGGAGTTCTTGCAGCACCGGTTCAACCGCTTGATAAGGGATCATGAGCCATACAAGACGAGGAGCAGGCAATTCCGCCGCCAGAGATTGTATGGAAGCAGCAGCTTGCGCCCCCCGTTTGCAGATGTTGGCCACAGCATCTGTATCCTTATCGAAAACAACAACGGCGTACCCCTTTTCAAGAAGGCGCTCCACCATATTGGATCCCATTTTTCCTAAACCGACATATCCGAGTTTCACTTCCCCAAGAACTCCTTCTCGATCTTTTCGACCTTGGACAATCTGCGTTTATGTCTTTCAGCGCCTGAAAATGACGCGAAAAGCCAGACCTTGACAATTTCCTTCGCAAGTTCAGGACCAATAACCCGCGCTCCGAGACAGAGCACATTGATATCGTCGTCCTCAACACCCTGGTGTGCAGAAAAGGTATCGTGGCAGATCGCAGACCTTATACCGGGAAATTTATTGGCAGCGACACATGCCCCTACTCCGCTTCCGCAGATCAGAATTCCCCTGTTCGTTTTTTTTAAAAGAACCTCCTGGGATACAGCGAGAGCAAAATCGGGATAATCTACGGGGTCTTCACTATAAGTGCCGATGTCATGAACTTCCTGTCCGAGTTCTTTTAAAAAATCAACAATCTTATTCTTTAGATGGAATCCGCCGTGGTCAGCGCCGATAGCTACAATCATTCATAAACCTCCAGTTCAGCCAATTGCTTTACAAACATTTCATAATTTTGCTTCGGGTTTTCCGTAAGGAAAATCCTGCTTCCCACACAGACATAATCAAGTCCGGCTTCAAGGAACAATTTTAGATTTTCGAGGGATACCGCACCGTCCGCAGACAAAACCTTGTCTTTAAACAGGTATCCTGCCTCCCGGATTTTTTCCATCACTTGAGGTTTGAAGGGACTTCCATAACAGCAGGGGTCAACGGTGAGGAACAGCAGGGAATCAACATCCCCCGCTATTCCTCTGAATTCCTTTATCTTTGTTTCAGGCTTTATAGCCATGCCGACCTCCAATCCCCTTTTCTTCATCTGCTCGATAAACTCGATATGTTTAACATCGGATTCAAAATGGAAGATAACCCTTTTAAGATGGGGATTGAAAATCTGACTCATATAGGCAAAGGGGTGCTTTACCATCAGGTGTATCTCGAATAGGAGGGATGTCTTTACTCCGCTAAGTCTCTCCGCAGAAAAACTGAGAGAGGGCACAAATGTCCCATCCATAATATCGACCTGGACATAATCCGTAAATGATTCCGCCTGTTTCAACCTCTTAACAAAATCATCAAAATTTTCCGCCAGTATTGCGGGCACTATTTTCATTAATATTCAACTCCAATCATAGCAAAAAGTTTCAGACCGTCGTGAAATCAGGAATTCCATAAATAAATTTTAACCTGTAGATTCTAAATGTCCAGCGGATTTTTGTAATCGCTCTATAATGAAAAGAGAAAGGGACGCCGGTAAGACTGAAGCAAGTTTGACGGACTCGTAAGAAGTCTTTTCTGTCACCCTGAACTTGTTTCAGTGTCTCATAACCTATTGCTTCCACCAGATTCTGATATAGATTCAGCATGACAGGAATGTGCTATTCATGACTTTTCGGGAGACCGTCCAAGCTTGCGTCCTTAAGATTGGCGACCATAACGACAATACAGCTCTCCGGATGAAGGTATTTTTTTGCAACTCTGAGTATATCATCCTTGCTCACCGATTTTATCAGAGAAGGATATTTTTCAGGATAGTCCAGGCCCAAACCATAGTACAGTACCTGGAGGAGAAAATCGGCGAGTTTGCCCTGGGTGTCAAGCCGCATGGGAAAACTCCCGATCAGATATTTTTTTGCACCTTCGAGCTCCTTGTCCGAAACAGGTTCTTTCTGAATCAGTTCCATTTGCCGACGCGCAAGAGAGATTGCTTCAGCTGCTGATGAATTTTTTGTCTGAAGTACGATCTGGAAGGAACCGGGATACTTGCCGGCATCAAAGAAACTCGTAACCGAATAAGCGAGTCCTCTTTTATTTCTGATCTCCTCCAGCAAACGCGATGCAAAGCCGCCGCCGCCGAGAATATAATTCATTACGGATACCGCATAAAAGTCGGGGTTCCCTCGGCTGATACCGTCATTGCCGATGATGATATTGGCCTGGGTGATCTCCCGGTTAATCTTGATCGTTTTCGGACCATTCGCGAATACAAAATTGAAAGCTTCTGTGGGGAGTTCGACGGGTTCCATCTTTTCAAACCGGGGGAGCAGTTTGGTCTTCACTTCTTCAGAGGATATGTCGCCGACCACCACAAGGATATAGTTATTGGGGTGATAGTATGTCTTGTAAAACTGGGATATTGCATCGCGGGTTATCCTTGGCAGGGATTCTTTCGTGCCGATTGCCGGATGCCCGTAAGTGCCCGTAAGGAACAGGGCCTTCTGAAAGTCTTTCTCCGCTACTTCTCCGGGTTGATCTTCTTCGGATTGAATAGCGGCCAGTGTCTTTTCCACTTCCCGTTTAATCTCCTCATCCGGAAAAGTCGGCTCTGTAAGCGCCTCCATAAAGAGACTGAGAGCACCGTCCAGGTCTTTCTTCAAAAAGCGCAGGCTTAGAGTTGAGTAATCCCTGCCGGAAGAAGCGCCGAGGGAAGCCCCCATGAAATCAAGTTCTTGATTGATTGCGTCAACAGTGTGTTTGGATGTTCCCAGAAGAAGTCCGTTAGCGGCAATGCGCGCCAAACCCTCCTGTCCGACAGGGTCCCTGCGTGAACCTCCGTCAATAAGGAGTTGAAGTGTGACAAAAGGGAGAGAGTGGTCTTCGCTGTGAAGAATGACGAGGCGGTTCGAAAGAACCGCCTTTTGAACAGGAGGCATAGCGTGAAGATCTTTCTCCTGTAAGCATGCGAGGAGCACCGAAAAAATGAAGAATGGCAATAATGAATTCTTCAAGGTCCTCAAAATCATAAAGCCTCCTTTATCTGATGATCCGGTCTTTTGTTGGAGTGCCGGCAGGCAAGCTCTGCTCTTTCCTGGGTGGCAATGGAATAAGGATTCCTACCGTCCTGTTGTCGGAGGTGAGATAATTTTTTGCGACCCTCATAATGTCCGCCGCCGTGACTCTGCGGATGGAAGGTATATAATTATCGATGGCCTTCCAACTCAAGTCGATCTCATGCTCTGCGAGAAGCATGGCCTGATAAAAAATAGAATCCTGACCGTAGACAAAAGCGGCTTCCATCTGATTCTTTGCCTTTTGTAACTCGTGCTCCCCTACGGGTTCTGTTTTAAGGCGCTCCACTTCCTGATCCAATGCCTTTTCAACTCCAGACACGTCTTTGCCGGGGAGTGGTTCAGCGGAAAGGGTGAAGAGGTTGGGATCACGGGAGAGAAGGGAGTTGTCCGCGTCTGCGCCGAGCACAAGCTGTTTATCATGCACGAGGCTCTTGTAAAATCGTGAGCTTTTCCCGCCGGACAGGATCCCGGCAATCACCTCAAGCACGTAGCTGTCCGGGTCGGTCAAATTAGGTATATGATAGCCTATTAAAAGAAATGGAAGTTGTGCTTCCTTTTTCACTAACACTCTTCGCTCTCCAGGTTGAGGCGGGTCTTTGTCTTTTTTCTGTACCGGGGGCAATCCTTTGGGTATCCGACCAAAGGATTTCTTTATGCTCTGCAGAAGTTCATCTTTTTTGAAATCTCCGACAACAACGAGGAAAGCGTTGACGGGGTTGTAATAGATATCATGATAGGCTTTCAGATCTTCAAGGGTGAAACGTTTGATGTCCTCCATCCAGCCTATGATCGGCCAGTGGTATGGTGAAATCTGAAACGCCGCGGCCTCCAGCTGTTCCCCAAGATAAGCCTGCGGATCGTCATCCGTGCGGAGCCGCCTTTCTTCCACCACCACCATCCGTTCTGTTCCGAAATCCTCTTCCCGAAGGATCAGGTTCTGCATCCTGTCCGATTCCAGATCTATTGCGACCTGTACTTTTTCAGAACTGAGGTCCTCAAAATAGGCGGTATAATCACTTGAAGTAAAGGCATTGTCATTTCCGCCGTTTTCCTGGATGATACGCGAGAACTCCTCCGGCCCCACTTCCTTTGTGCCTTTGAACATCATATGTTCAAGCATATGGGAAAGGCCGGTCTTTCCCCAGTCCTCATTGCGCGATCCTACACGATACCACACCTGGAATGTCACTACCGGAGCTTTATGATTTTCAAGCAGAATTATTTTCAGGCCGTTGTCAAGTACCGTTTCATAAACTCGCTCCCCAAGCCCGGCCCCCGGAAGTGATAAGGGAAAGATAAAAGAAAAAATAGGAAATAAAATAAAAGCGATCAGCCTCATCTTTCGGTTCATCCTCCGCCTCCGTGTCTGATTGCTATAGGTTCGTATTATGAGGTTCTCTATGGTCATAAATAGGGGTGAGGGCGAGCAGATTTGGCTGAAGGAGAGGACGACCTCAGATTCCCATCATCTTCAATTACTCTCTTCGTCTCTTTGTGGCTCTTTTTCTTCGGTGTTATTTGATTTCCCCATAGCAAGTTTTAGAATATGTTGACCACCGTCATTCCTTACTAAGGACCAACTGCTCTGTGGTGATGAATGGGTTCCACGATTTTTATCGATGAATGCTTCTCGATCAGCCCGGCCCAACAAAACTCTTTCAAGAATCTTGTTTCTTGCCTCCCTTTGTTGCTGATCCGCACCTGCTCTGGTAGAAGTTCTTAAATAATTATAGGCTATCGAATAAGCGTCGTTCTCATGTTCTCTCAAGAAGTTATTTACGTCTTTTTCCTTTGATAAAGTCGCCACTCTTGCCATAAAGTCAGAATATCTCTCAGCTGTCATTTCCGGAAGTTCCAAATGAGTTTGATTGAGAACGACAAAAGTCCACAAGCTATAAAAATTGCTAAGTCCCTTTGCATATTTTGTAACAGCACGATTGTGGGCCTCCATCCTTAGAATATAGTCTTTTGTAAATGCTAATTTTCCCTTGAAATCTTCCTCATCAAAATTCAATAACGTTTCGCGCGGGGAATCATACTCAGCGTATAAATCATCCAGGATATCCTGATCGCAGACAATTATACGATTTTTCAGTAAGACAATTAAAAGCTCCGATATGCATTGAACATCTTTCATTCTTCTCATTCTTGCCTTGGTAACAACCCCTAATCGCTCCCACTCATCCTGTTCTGCCTCTGCTTCAGCAGTCTTAATAAACCATCCATCATACTTGGCATGCCTCAATTCCTGTCGTTCAAGTTTCCTTGAAGTCCTATTGAGACGATCAAATACTTCATTAATAACAATGCTATTATCTGTATCTATAAACTCAATTGGCAATACATAATTATAAAAATGCACCTTTAAATCCGGATCATTTTCTATGCTTTTCCATTTTTTACCATTTAATCGCACATCTCCGTATTCTTTGTCAACTGCTATATCATTCCTGGTAAAAAAAATAATGGTCTCAAGTCGCTGTTTACCGTCAACAATATGATATTTCATCTTTCCGAATGTTTCGTCCAGCTCTTTATGTATGAAAATAGCCGGGGATGGATAATTCCGAAATATTGTATCAAGGAAAAATTTTCTATCTGTTAAGGTCCATACGCTTCTTCGTTGATATGAAGGGTCCAGATCTAACTGACCATTATGATAGAGATCAAGAAACCATCGAATACCTTGTTTCATTTTACCTCCAGGTATAAAAAATATTCATGGAAAGGAATAAAATATATTAGGGACCCGAACCAATATAGTCAAGCCCCTTCAATTCGTTGATTTTGGAGATGCATTCACATTCCTGAAATTTCAAGTGAACCCGCATGAAATATTTCTATTGTTCCAGCACTACGCATGCCACGCCGTATTCGTGCTCGTGACTCAGGCTTAGGTGGGCTGCCTTTATCTGTTTTATATTAAAAAAATCCTGAAGCCTGCCGCTTATTCTTAAGACAGGCTTTCCTGTGTCCGCATTCATGATCTCGATATCTGTAAAAGCAACGGATATCTCCGAACCGATTGCCTTTATCAATGCTTCCTTTGCCGCAAAGCGTACCGAAAGTGAGAGATAGGGAATGCGTTTCTTATAGCAATAGGAGATCTCGTTCCGAGTAAATACCCTCTCAAGAAACTTATCACCCCATTTCTCTATAACCTCTTTCATCCGTTCAATCTTGATGATGTCTACCCCGATTCCGTATATCATTTTGTCGAAAGTTCCCTTTTCATTTCATCAATCATAATCAGTATTTTTAGACATTTGCAAGGTTTATCAATATGAATAAATAGTATAATTGTGATAATATATTAAATAATTTAAACTAAATTCTTCTTGACAAGTATATATGTCCTTAATATAATTAAGAAAAATTGAGGTAGGAGTTTATGACAAAAGCTGATCTGGTAGAAAAAATTTTCGAGAAGATAGGTCTCTCCAAAAAAGAGGCACAGGAGATAATCGAAATATTGTTCGATACGATGAAACAGGCATTTGTTGAAGGTGAATCCGTTAAAATATCGGGATTCGGCACATTCAATGTGAGACAAAAAATGTCGCGGAGAGGCAGGAACCCGAAGACGGGCGACGACCTTGAAATAACACCGAGGAGGGTGATTACTTTTAGGGCCAGCAATCAATTGAAGTCTGTGGTGGAAAAGCAGAATGCATAAACCTGCGCAAGAAGGCGTAAAAACCTTCATATCATTCCCGGATAAACTTTTTTACAAAATAGGAGAAGTGAGTAAAATTATCGGCGTGGAACCTTACGTTCTGAGGTATTGGGAGACGGAGTTCTCCTTTCTAAAACCGAGAAAGAACAAGTCCGGACAGCGGGTCTATATAAAGAAAGACGTTGAACTCCTTCTCTCGATAAAAAAGCTTTTATATCAGGAAAGATATACGATAGAAGGTGTCAGGAAAAGACTCGGGCTCGCCTTTGCGAGTGTTGAAGCCAAATCCGACCAGGATTTACAAAAAAAGGAAGTTCGCCATCCCGCCAAGGTAGTCGAACACGTCAAAAAGAGGCTCAGAGAAATACTGAGTCAACTCCAGTAAAATCATTAAAATCGGGGCGTAGCGCAGCCTGGTAGCGCACTCGCTTGGGGTGCGAGTGGTCGACAGTTCAAATCTGTTCGCCCCGACTCTTTCATACCAACGGTTTATGGAATTTATGGAAGAAGTTATTTATCTTGGATGTCGCAACTTTGTCGCAACTTTTATTTAATTCTGTTATGTAATCTGTTCAAATAAAACCGCAATTTGCATCGGATACGCCAGTGAATAGACATATCACAACTCGTTGGTTTCTTGATGGTGGGCAGCGAAAGCGACAGGCTTAATTCAATCTTTCCTTAGTATCTTTATGACGCCGGGCGTTTTCCTCGATCCATAACGCAAACCCTTCAATAGTTCGACCGTAAGGACAACCAGCAGATTTGTATTCAGCCCATTCATCCAAAGGGTTGCGGCTTCCGCTTTTGTAAAGCTCTGCATATGCATCCATAGAGCGAACTAATTTATCGAGGGCTTTTCTGAATATTTTAATGGCACGGAAAATATCCGGATCGTCAAAGTGTTCCATAGTCGCCTTAATTTTACAGTATTTTAGACAGAAAAAGTTATATCGGCGTCTTCGTATCCGGAAGCTTCTATATAAGCCGTATATCTTCCGGGTAAGAGGTTAAACCTTACTTGGCCCTTCTTGTCGGTGATCTTTCGGATAGATGAGATCGTGACCTCGGCGCCCTCGACGGGCGGGCTGCCTTGTACCTTGGCATAGATCGTTATAGTGGCGACGCCGTTTTCGTATTGAATATTAATGCCGGACTCACCGGTACCGGCGACTTGCGAAAGAGAAAGCAGTTCGGGTAAATAGAGATCCCCCACGGCCTTCATAATCACTTCGTAGTTGATCGTGATGCCCTTCAGCCTTTTTTTGGATACAAAAGCGGAAGCTTCCTGATAGCCGTTTGCTCCGAGCCCTGCAGGATGGGATATGGTCACATCGTCTCCGACCTCGATGTGGATGCTCCTCATGTCATGCGTAAAAGATGCAATACTTTCCGGAATTGATGAAGTAAAAAGGATAGCGTCAGCGATCTTCTCGGCCTGGCGTGAGCCTTGAATCATTTTGAGGTCTAACGTCTGTCGTGCGGTACCGTACAGCAGCTTCGACAATGGATTGTGTTTCGTGATCGCGGCGGTAGGCTTTCCGTCCACCTGATCATAAGCATAATTTATCGTGATTTCATTGATGATCGCGCCGGAGGTGAGCGAGAAATCCGTAATGTCTGTAAACTGATAGCCTTTAGTTGGGTCGACCGCATTTAAGAGCAGCCCGCATTCATCGCTGCTCTTTGAGCCGGCAAGAATCGCCATTTCATTATATCTTTTACCAGTGAGTATTAAAGGGAGTTCGTCCTCCACTCCGGTGATACCTACCATAATAAGGGAAAATTCATTACCCGGATGTCCGATCCCCTGAAGGACAATGTTCTGTTCGTCTGTCGTTCTTCCTAAGAGAATGAGATCGAGCTCATTGTAACCGTCGCTCCTGAGGATAAGACCGAGATCGTTATCTTTTAGAGCCATTTCAACCTCATCACCGATTTTCCGTCTGAGATCATCCAGTGGCTATGAATGTTTAAAGAAAGCTCGTCGAAAAAATCTTTTATCGTTACCGGAGAATTGAGGACACAGGCAACCTTGATTTCTTCGAGCAAACAATCTGCATAGAACCGGGACATCTCGCCGGCGTCGATTGCGTCCTCGTCGTATCCCTGCACATTTAGAAGGATCAGACTGACGAGCTGCGCGGGATTTTCGATAAGCTCACCGGTATCCAGATTCATAGCGCCCTTACCGGAAATCGAAACTTGTTTGTCATACTGTGGCTCGTCGAACTTCACGATTGCCACCGACCGGCCAGTTTCGTCCTGATAGGCTGGATATGCCACATATCCGAACGTCTGGGGACTCCCCTCGACGTACACCTGGGAGATGCTCTGCATAGGCAGATCGCTTGCGTGATATAAATATCCGTCCTTATCAAGCGGCGTACATGGTATTTTAGTGCGAGAAAAATCTCCGCAGATGATTGAGAGATAGGATATATCCCTCGGGTTGCGATAAACGGCCGTCGTTCGAAGATTGATGATGTCTAAGAGCGCAAGCCTCTTCCTGCTGACCTCGATGCTCTTAAGGAGAATGCCGCATTCACTCTGAGTTTTCGGCCCGCCCGTTATGATGCCCTGCTCGTCGTAGGGCTTGGTATCCAGGCTTATGCTGAGGTCGTCATCTAAAGCTGTAATGCCGGTCAGGATTAAAGACAGGCCATCCCCCGGGTGTCCGATCCCCTGGAGGATAAGATCCTGCTCAGTGGTCGTTTTCCCTATAAGGATAAGCTCAAGATCGCTTGTCGCCATTTTTTGTCTCGATGCGGCATTTACCGTTTCGCTGGACGTGTTTGATGAACGTGCAGTCGGGATAATTCGTTATAAGCTTCCAGTATGCTTCCTGCCTTCCGTCGTCCTCTTTGATTATGTGAATAAAGAAATCGAAGGACAGGGGCGGCCTGCCTTCCTTTCTTTTGACCGCGTAGATTTTTCCGGCGCCGCTCTCGACATAAAGGTCTTTAATGTCGGTGCGGGTTTTTACGTTGACAAAAGAACCTACATCACTCCCGTGCAGGACTTCGCCGCACTGCAAAATAATATGCCAGGATGTTACGCTTACGATCCCCATTACTGCGCGTCAAATTCCAGGCGTAGTTTTGCGGATTTCTGCCCCTTCGAAGTCGGCGATACGGATAGCCCGAAATAAAAATAATGCGTGGCTGCCGAATTCCTCTCCGAGCATATCAAGGCATTTGCAGCTCCACCGATTCCTTTGACTGAATCCCATGCGCCGCCATCACCTGGCGTATCCGAGTCCCGGTCCTTCAGGATCGCGTCGGATCTCCGCTCGAAAGCGAGCACCTTGAGACCAACAGGCGGGTTTGCAGGTATGGAGCCGTCGTACGCAAAGAGAAACACGTTTGACAATGCCGTATTCGCGGGAGCATCATCGGCATAGCTCCATCTCAGCGTGCAGTCGTTTTCTCCGACATTCGTCTGGTTTAAGGTCGACGGCGGCGCCTTCCATTAAAGAAACCTGCGTTGGAGCAATATATTTGCAGTTCCGTACGTGGTCCGGATCACAGCCGTCCGTTGTCATGCCGCTGTCGGTTTTGTGTGTGCTGCTTTGAAAACCTGCGACCGATATCCCGTTCCCGAAATTAACTCCCATCGGCGCGAGGAAATCCGAGTCCCCCAAATCGATGTTCCAGCCTGAACCGTCAAAACCTTTCCTTGTAAATACGTCAGCCATATCAAACCTCCCTATGCGTTTATATTTAGTGTCAGCAGCATTTCCGTTAATGTCCATCCACCGGACAGCGGGATAATGCCTCGGAAGAAAAGCATGTCCTTTCCGGCGATCTGCATAAATATTTCAACAAGTTTATTATTCGGCCGTTCGCGGTGAAGACGGCGGGAAAAATAATAATCCTGGTTTTTCAGTGTCACGGTGGTATTTGCAATCTCGTAGGATCCCCTGGATATGCTCGTATTGAGATCTCCGATGTTGAGGAGATAGTCATCCTCGGTATATAGCTCCGCCTCTTGCCAGTAGACCTTAATTTTCTTCTGTGGATTCACGCCCTCTTCGATTGCGCGTAAAATCTGGAGATCGATTTTTAACAATTAAGCCACTCCCCTGATCGGAAGCGAAATTGTGTAAAGCCTATTGGCCTCTGGAGCGTTAAGGTCTATATCGCTGCCGGGTTCGATGTTGTCGATATCGATTACCGCGCGGAGAGAAAGCTTGTCGGGATAATCCGAGTTGGCGACGAAATAAAAGGGCATATCGTTATTCGTTTTCAGGTACCCGAGCAGATCATCAAGCTTAACGTAGTCCTCGTTTTTGATGAAGGAATTATATTCGACCATGTAGCCCTCTCTGAGATAATTAAACAAGCTGAATGTAGTTTTCGACTCCTGTCTGGACATCGTGTATCTCTTGAGGGGCCTGACGTGATCGGCGGAAAGGGAGAACTGCATTCTATTGCCGAGGAAAATGTACCCGATGGACCGCTCGCCGGTCATGACCAGCCGGAAATATCTCGCTATTATCGGGACGCTGTACAGCTTGCATATCAATGCGGAGATCGTTAAAACCTCGGTGTGCAAAAGCACATGAAAGTCGCTGAAGTCGGAGGCCTGAAACGTTACTGTCCCGGACAGATCGTGAAGATCGATTATCAGGGCGTCGACCGTGACGGCCGCCGGAAAAGTGAAAACAATGTTGCCCGCCCCTTTCCATCGTTGCGGCCAGGGAGTCGTTAGATTCTCCGCTCTGTTTTCTTGCATACAGAAAATCTCCCACACGTCGTTTTGCATAAAGGATGGGCTCACCCCGAAGTCGAATCCTATCTGCAGCCCGCTGTCGAAGGGCTGGATCTCCGGCTTGATTTGCATAGGAGAAGACCATGCCCCGCCGTCCTTTCTCCAGATGAAGCGGCCGCCCTCGATCGCGAACTCAAACAGGTCGCCGACCTGGAACCTGATAATGCCGTCGTCTATCCGGAAGGAGAGCTGAGGAGTGTAATACTCTTCGGGATTATTCCGATCGAGGGAATAATTAGGAAAGCTGTTGATCGAGCCTTTAATCTCGAAAGTATAAAGATCATCGCCGTTGATACCTCCGTGAAGATAGAGGTTTTGAGCGGCGATCGTGGGCAAATAGGTTACATCTCCGAGCTGATAAGTGCGTGCGATCTCGATCCCGCCGATCTCGACGGTGATCTTATCGCCTTCAATAAGTGTTCCCGCGCAAGGAGTCGAGATAAGAAAGGCAAACTCCTTCGTATTGATATAGCTGTCTCCGGACTTGACTGTCGAATAAAAGGGGACATCCGTGAAAGCGGGCAAATATGCCTTGGCCCCACGGACTTCCCAATAATACTCCCCCTGCGCGTCAGTCCAACAAGTGCCGGGCGCGATGATCCTATTTTTTTTTAAGCCGTAGGTGCGCTCGTAATTTAAAACAATCTCCGTCAGAGATAAATAAAGAGTTGTGTTGTATGTCATGTCAAATACGGCATAATGCTCCGTTGCCTTCGCGTCGCTGTCTTGGGTTTGCCAGTAAGTCCAAGAGGTCACAAAGATACTTGCGACAAGAGTTTTGTACTGGTCTACCATTGTCTGCAGCTGCGCGGGCGCGTCTTCTGTAAGTGCCATGATGCGACCGGCCAGCGCCTTGAACATGGTAACGTAGGGCCTCGATGCCGCTAAATAACTGTAATCGCCTGCTATCGACGTACCACCGGGAGTAATCGGGACACGTCCCTCCAAAGCCTCTGCCCATCCCCAGGGGTAATTATGGGGCTCGACCATTGTCTCTATTTTCACGTCAGTCCAGAATATTAAATCCGGTACCGTGTATGCCATTCCTATCTCACCTCCTTCCGCTGAGAGTCCTAAACATCTTTCTGAGAAAGTCGCGGGAGGGCATATGCACTCCGGCGGCTTTCTTTTGTATTCAAGCTGAAGTGTCTGCGTCTTTGCGTTGATCCCGAGACGCATAGCAAGGCAGATCGCGGGCGGCGTTGTTCCAGCAGCCCGTGACGCATAGCTGACTTTATAGGACCAGTCCTCCCGTTCCGATCCGTAATCATCGGGAAACTTCTGAGGTACCGTAAAGGCGAGAGAACCGAAGTTTACGAGGATCCCCGACTTTACTTGCCCCATATCGCCGGAGGAAGAGCCTTTAACGTCCCATATCTCGGCACCGACATAGGAGTTATCGACACACTTAATTTCAATGAGCTCTGTCTTCGCATTGTTATTCACGACGATGCTGTCCAGCTCTCCGGCAAATTCGGACGAGCCAGTCCCCTTATAAGAAGGCAGGAAATAAGCGTCTGTCTTCGTAGCGAATTCCCTAAGAGCCGGGCTGTCGGCATGGCGCGAAGTGTCGATTGATGCGTTAAGCGGCTCAAGAAGGGCCGAACTGTCCTTCACCCTTTGCCAGAAATCGGCGACGCTGACGATATTGCCATACACTTCTGTTATGTCCCCGTTCGTGACCGTAACCTTGCGTCCGCCCGTTACGAAATACACTTTGGCTTTGGCCGGGATTTCATATTGGACCGGCAAGATGAAATAGTATTTCCACTTGCCGTCCTCAAATTTCTTGTATTGCAAATAGATATGGAGCTTATCGAGCCCAAAAGCGATCCTGTGGGCCTCTGCCGGGATAAGGTCTCCTTGTATGACTTTCGTGTCGAAGTCCCATTCCTGCCCCTCAAGCGCGGTGTCACCGACCTTCAGAGGCTTAATCAGGGAATAATCCGTCTCCGAGAAGGTGAGCAAGGAATCATCGACAAGAATAGAGAATCGCATTGCCCGGTAGTCCCTCTTGTTTTGCCGCGAATAGCTGGCCCTCGACCTCGATTTCCGCATGAGTCGTATCGATGCCGGTGGATAGGCAAAGAACCTGCATAGTTTGGGCTTGCAGATTCGAGGCCGCAATACGGGAGATCTTCCCGGTACCGGCGCCCTTAAATGTCGGAGCGGACACAAACGGGACCTCAAGTGAGGTATCTATGATCTTCAGGTCATATTTCGCGTCGACGGCTCCATTGAAATTACCGTAGACCCGGACGTTTCCGTTTCCCCGCTTCTTGACAGGATAAATAAGCGGGGCCTTCTGCGACGGAGACACGGCGGAAGAAATAGTAGCCTCAGGGACCCTATTGTTTTTTTGATATATAAATAGCTGCTGCCCCAGCATTGATCGTCTCTCCTTCCTATTTTTTTAGATCGATTCCCATTAACTTTAAATAGTCGCTCAGCTCCGGCCAGAGCGTCTCCCTTACAAATCTCCTCGTATATTCCTTGTCAAGAGAAGGCATATTAAGATCGATTGCACCTTTAAACTCCTTAGAAACCTTAATCTCCTTAGGAATAAGACCTTCGGTCCCAGACAGAGCAGCTGCAATCGCCGCCGCACTGCCGCGGAACCCCTCGGTAATACTGGAGACAAAATTTCCGACGAACTCCCCTGAGGATGGAGCGATTATCACAGATCCGGAACCGCTTGTGCCGCCCCCACCCGTGGATCCGCCGCCTCCGACTCCTCCGCTTGCGCCTCCGGATTCTGATTTATCTTTAGAGTCTTCTTCATCGCTTGCCATCTCATCGAGTATCTTCTTTTTCTTCTCCTTATAAAGTTCTACGATGAGCGCAAGGGCTTCGTAGTACTCCTTCGTGTTCTTCAGCTCCTCGCCGTATGTCTCATTGAGCTTATTCTTCTCCTCTTCATACCACATCTCCAGCTCGCCAAGACTGTCGCCCCTGAGCTGCATCAACTGCTGCCTGAGGCTCCCGATATAGTCCTGGAGGGACATTAGCAGGCCCTTCACGTAATTCACATAATCAGAAACCCTCCCGATCCATTCCTCTACCGTCAAACCTACGGATTCAGCAATTTTTTTCCCTGCCCCGGTCATATAGTTATAAAAGCCCTCGACATTTGTACTGTATTGCCAGAGCAGGTCCTTGAAAAGATCCTGCGCATCGGCGAGTCCATGAATGCCCGAAGCCTTTATCGATGCCCAGGAATCATCTATGTCGCCCATTGCGAACTGTATCGTATCTACCGTATCCTTATAGACCTCCTTTACCGCATCAGCAAACTCCTGGAAAACAGACTTCGATTGCCACCAATCCTTCCCGAAGAGCGAATCCGAAGTGAACCAGGGCGACGAGCGAATATAATCAACCATTGCGTGCCAACCCTCTGCCATGTCCTTGACTTGCGTGGTCCAGACGACGACGGACTTTTTGACTTCCTCTGTGGTTTTGTCCGTAAAGGATTTTTCTATGGCGGCCTGCGCGTCCGCATATTGTTGGGCGTCTACCAGGCCCTTCTGATAGTATTCTTCGAGGGTCTTCAACTTCTGGTCTCTTTCGTTCTCGGCAATAGCTATTCTGTCCTGGGTCTGCTGGAGCACAAAGGCGGTCGCATCCTGCTCCTCTTTTCCCTGCGCGGCGGTAATCTGCTGACTGGACGTGACGATGTTCTGCTGAAGCTCCGCCTGCAGGCGCTCTTTCTCAGACAGGGCGTCGGCGTATTCCTGGTTCGCCTTGTCCCGCGCTTCCTTAGTCTTGTAGAAACCCTGCTCCTCGAGCGCGGCAATTCTGTCGGCTGTCTGCTGGGCCTTTTGAATTTGAGCGTCGTAATAATCGTAGAGCCGGTTCAGTTTGTTTTGCATGGCCTCGGATTCGCGCATTACGCCCGCTTTTACGGCTGCGTCGTCGATCGCGTTCTGGAGGTCTATATTCGCCTTCATCGCATCGAGCTTCTTTTGCTGCAGATCCTTCCATGCGGCGAACTGTTCCTCCGCGCTCTTTTTGACTTTGTCCAGTGCCTCCTTATCCGCCTCGTCCTGTTTGCCTTGGTAATCCTGAATGCCTTTTATTTTTATCTGCGTGATCTGCTCGGTGATGACTGCGACTTTGGCCTTCATATCGTCTTCCGAGATCATCTTCATCTGGTATTCTTTTTTTGTCTCTTCTATCCTCATCTGCGCCGCTGCCACCTGTGCGTCGGTGACCTGCTGCTGCCTGTTTTTCACAAAGGCGAGGTACTGGTCGACGGTGATCTTAGCCATCTCGAAGTCCTGTTTGATGAGTCCAAGCTCATACTGCGAAGACGCCTGAAGGGTCTGAGCCTGCGCCTCTATGATGGAAATCGTCTGTTTTAATTGTTCCACAAGGTTCGTCTGTTTACCCGTGGTCTGGTCGACGATCAGATTGCCGCTCTTCATGGCCTGTTCATATTTGGCCCATGCATCCGGTCCCGAGAAGCCTAAGAGAGCGAGGGACGAGCTGAGCGTGGAATCTAATTTTTTCTGGGAGGCTTGAAGTCTTTCGGTGTCCGCGACGATGTCGTTATATCCCGAAGACCACTTCTCGAACTCGTCGCCTATTTTGTATCCCGCAAACGCGGAGGCGGCTGCCAATAAACCATTCAGCCCCATAGCGGCCGCTCCGGAAGCGAGAGCATTCCCCTGCATCGCTGTCGATATTGCCTTGATCAGCGCTGGAGCGTTAATGAGTGTGCCCGCGCCCAGAGCCACCCCAAGCCCGACCGTATTTTCTTTTGCCGCGATGGTGGCCGCAACAAAGTCCTTGCCGATGGATTCTTTGATCTCGTTAAACCTCGCTTTGTTTATCTGGAGCTGCTCGGCCTCCGTGATAAGGGACATGTTCATGTTTGCTGCTTGCCGCAGTCCTTCCGTAACGGCCGCATTTGCAAGCGCCTGGGACTGCTGCTGCTCATTTAGCGCGTCTTTTGCAATTCCCAGTGCTTTTGCATAATCCGCATATGCCTTGTTTTGATCGATAATGAGGCCCATTGACTTGAGGCCCCTCGTCATCTGGTTTGCGGTCGCCTCCGCTATCCGGTCAAAAGCCGAGGCTATATCGGTGCCGGCGACCCTTGCGGATGACCGGGCGACTTCAAGCAGGCTGACTATCTGGTCCGGGTTTAGTCCCTGCTGAAGTGCCTTGACCGCTCGCTGCATGAGTTCACTGTCGTCTATCGCCCCGACAGAAACCTCTTTCATTTTGGCGAGCAGTTTGTCGCCATCAACCTCATAAGCCTGGGTCACATTACGGAAGGACTCTTCCGACTGGAGCGCAGCGGCACCGATATCGGCGTACTCCATTGCCTTGCTGATGCCGGCCCATGCCGCTATGATCGCGCCGGTCACGGCGATATAGTGCTCTTTCAGGAAATCCAATAGAGTCCCCTGATTAGCGAAGTTACGACTATTGAGGTCCTCAATGGCCTTGTTCTTTGCGGCCTCGGCCCGCGTTATGTCGGAAGCGGTGGATGTGGCCGAGTTTTTGATCTGCTCGTAGGCTGCGATAATCTTGGTTTTCTGTGCTTCAAGTTCGGCCGTGGGCAGGATCTTCAGGTCCTTAAAGGCAGCGTTGATATTATCGGCTTCTGCGGGAAGTTTGGCGAGATTGCCGCGAAGTCGCTCCAGGGCCTCGGAAGCGAGATCACGGGCCTGCAGTATGAGTTCTATTATATTTTCATTCCCCATGATCTGTAAAAGAATCCTCCGGTCGTCCTTCGATGGAAGACACGTGGTCTCTCACGCTTTTTTGTGTACACTGAGTCGCAAGAAACATCTCCCATACCGCTGCCGCCCTTTCTAATTTTCTGAGCTTGATGATGCTTTCTGTGAAGAGTCTGATCTGGTCTCTTGTATATCCTCTGATTTCGGTCCACGAGTGTCCTGCGCTGATGAGCGTTTGGATGGCGTCTGTAACAGTGAACGAAATCTCCCCATAAGAGCTTTGAGATTTTTTTTTGCGCGTTCGTTATCGATGTTCTGTTTGATTATGATGTCCAGGAGAGCGCAGCCGTCCGCAAAGTCGATTGATTCGGTGAACCATTCCTTCGGCTTCGCTAGGACCAGAGACATCAAAATTATAACTTCCTCGAAAGCGAGCTTGAAAAGAACCGTGACGTTGATAGCCGTAGTATCCTTTTCAAGCAGCTTCCCCACCTTGATTCCCGAGGATGTGATTTTATTGACGAGCGCCGCGATCGCATCGATGTAGTCAAGCGTCTTCGCAAATGGGATCGGATAAACAACTATCTCTTCTCCGCTGATGGTCGTATATTTTTCACCGGGAAGAAGCTTTTTTAATTCGCTCATGCTATATGGTTCCCCTGTCTATAAAGTCGTAGAGGCCGGTGTATGCGCAGTTGGTCTGAAATTCCATAGTAAAACCGAATTTGGTCCAGTCGTCGCCGATGACCGTAAAGTCGCCGTTAGGAAGCAGGGACACATAACCCTTGATGTCGGCTACTCTCCCTTTCGGAGGATCTCCGATGAACCAGAGATGGCCCTTGAATTTTCTTGGCGGTTGCCGCACTTATTTTTTTGACAGTTATAGCGGCATGCGTGAAGCCGACGGACAGCACCTGGTCTTCTTCGATATCTCCCTCGATGATGGGCATGAGGAGACCTTCTTCGGTATTCAGGAGATAGTCGGTATCGATAGTGTAGGTGAGCTTCCGGATAGTCCAGGTGACCGTGCCGTCTGTAATGGTGTCTCCAGGTACATGGCCTGTCCATGTTGGTTCCGTTGATCCGGATGTGCCGGCTGCGGTACATTCCGCCCTATAAGTTCCAGCGGGCACAAAATCGTGCAGCGCATATGCTGTGGTTGATTCCCATGCGGAAGGAGCCTGAGCTGCGACCGTTACACTCGATATTTTTCTCTTCCCGAGTTCTATCCATTTATCGAGCTCGGCGGTGACGGCCTGTGCGGATACTGTGCCCTGCGCCTGCACAACGTCGACAATAGTGCTTGCCATGATGAACATCTTTATGTTTTCGTTCATCATGTCGTCGAGCGTGAAAGATCCATCTGCAGTCTGCTCAGTGATAGCTGAGTCGTCCTTTGTCTTGAACCCTGCCCTTGAAGAAAAATGCTTGAGCTCTGTCGTCTTGACGGTGAACTTAAAGTCCGGACAGTTACCGAGGTCTGAAAAGTTATTTTCCCCATCCGCCTTGAAAAGCAGCAGCCCCTTTCCTATCGTGTAAATTTTTTCGGGTTTCATTGATTCCTCCTCCTTTTAGAGTTACTGTTCTTATGTTTAGAGTTACGTGTTATTCATAACAAAAAACTTTGGCGCAGTCTGGCAGGAGCTATTCGACGGAACGACAGGTGACCGGGACAGTCAAGGATTGGGAATAGCGCCCGATTATGGCCGCAATAGTGAGTGATTGATTTGGGGAAGAACATAGATCGACCCGGAGCGTCAAGGTGTCATCGCCCTGAGAAATTATCTCTCCTGAGATATAAGCGGAATACTCTACGCGCCACTCGGGCTCTTTCGCGCATCTTTCGCCAATCAAGACAAAATTTATAATTGCCGTAGTTAATTGGACTTCGCCGGTGGGAAACCAGCCCGACTGTATGTAAAAACTTTGGACTTCTCCCGAATAGCCATCGGGGAAGTCGAAAAATGCGCGATACCAGCCGTAGGTAAGACCCGCAAAAAAACAAACGCCTTCCCCATCTGTTATTTGTGTGCCGATAAATGCTCCGGAGGGCATACGAGACAGGGAAACGGTTACGCCGGGGATATTGACTTCCCCCTCTTCAAGATAAACCCGGACGGAATATCCGCCGTCCGAGTGGAACCATACATATCTTCTATTCCCAAACTGGAAATTGATATTTTCCTTGTCCGCCTCGATGTGGAAGTCCACTTTGCAGCCGCATGGCTTGAGTCCGAATTTGCTTTTAAGCCCGAAAGAAAACCTTCCCTTTTGATCGAGCTTCTTAAGTCCGAAGCGAAAATCAGGCATTAGGTAATAACGTCTTTTAAAAGGTTAAGAGTAAATTCCATTGCGGTGAGCGTCTGTTCGTCCTTGACGATCTCAATCTCCGCATAATGTTCGCCCATGTGGTTCGTGTCCGTCTTGTCGAGATCCACATATCCCTGCCCCTTCGACGCGTCTATCCAGGAGATATTTTTGGGTCCGATGACGTAGTTACCGGATAGGGTCTTTTTCGCTCCGAAACGACCTGTCCACCCGGTGCAGGCCGTCCCAAGGTCAAAGGTTATCCTCGGGGTATCGCCACGCTTGATCCGGACTTCTCTGCCCTGCATTGCTGTGGCTGTGTATATCTCCCCCTGCATGACAGGAAGTATGATAGATCCTGCGGAGTTCCAGGATCCTTCTCCGTGTTGTTCGGTAAGGTGTGCATCGATTTCTTCCACCGTGGGAGCCGATCCTCCTTGATCTGCCCAGGATCCGGAACCGTGATTCGCAGTAAATTGTCCATCGATCTGTTCAGCCGTGGGTATCGCCTGGATTATCGCGCCGGCGGCGGTAAGGAGAGTATCCTCTTTTGCAGTTTCTCCAAGCCTCAAATTATTACAGGCGCCCGTTTTTATAAAAGCAATGTCCCCGGTCATTATGTCGCTAAGAAATTCCCGGTCAACTGTGATTCGATTATGATTGTCATCAATATACTCAAATCCGGTTATTTCTCGTCCTGTAACTTGATTAAGTCCTGTCTGAAAAATCAACATCGAACCGAGGAAGTCATCAGAAGGCCAGCTTCCCATGTTTACTATAAAAGATAATTTCGTCGGATTGGCATCATTTACTACAACCTGCGTCATACCCACTAAATTTTGATCGAACTGCTCTTGAAGCCCGTCTATACCAGACGTTACATAAACCAGCCTGTCGTCAATGCTTCCGAAGCCCGGATCGCCTTCACTTGGAGCCAGCTTCATTGCATCCCTTATTTCTTGTGGTGCTAACGGAGCTACATAGTCCCCGGCCTTCATCACCGTATCATCCTTCGCAACTTCAAGGCTTGAAGCTATTACAGTTTCGGGTAAACGTGGATCATCACTCAATAGGGTTCCAGTTGGGATAGTCAAAACAGCCTCGCCAACAGCTAAAAGGGTATCCTGCTTTGCTATCACAAGAGAACCTTCAATTTCGTCCAAAGTTGCGCCCGACTCCCCTATAGCCGCCATGTCTCTTGAGGGCGTTTCATCAGTATTAGCGGATGTTAATGCTCTGGTTAAAAATCCCCATACTGCCGTAGCTGTAGCGGCGGCAAGATCACCCAAAGCGGCTAATCCGTCGGCCAAAGCTTGCGCCACATCAGTTAAACTTATATCGTTCAAAGCATCAAGTGTGGTCTTTGTGCCTGATATGCTGAACCCGGTTTTGTCCGATACCGTTGCGATATAACCTTCCTTGTCATTATTTGTTCCTACTATTACTTCATCGGACGCCGGATTGAATGTGGAAAATCCGCTTGCCTTGAACGACGCGGCATTGCAAGCAAAATATCTTTCGATTTTTGCTGTCGTTATGCCGTCAACGGTCATTTCCCAAAGGGCAATATAAATCTTGCCCCGCTGTGAAAGCTGATTTCACAATGAGTACACCCCAAAGCCCTGTTTTATTGTTGATCTGAGCGGGATCGAAAGGAGACCCCGTTATTGTTCCTGAACTAAAGGTACTATCCCCTGGGTATTGCTCATAAATGATAAGGTTATCAACTGTGGGATTGATTTTATCACCCGCCGCTTTCGTACATTGAACGAGAAAAGGAATATATGGCGGATAAATATCAAGAATAAGTTTTTCATCTGACAAGCCCTCCATCGATAAGATTACCGCCGCCGCTTCCTGTAGATGCAATTTGTGCAAAAACGGGAAATCCCCGTGACCAGGTGTTAAGCGGTTGAGTTATTCCGGCAAAACCTACATCATCCGCATAAATGCTCCCTACTGTTCCGGCACAATCCACAACAAGTTCAATGAGACCGTTCACGGTAGGAGTGTAACTTATAGAAAATTGTTGATAAGAAGTCGACGTTACACATGCCTGGGCCGCCACTACTAGAAATCCATCCTTATAAATGGATATATTCGGATTGTTTCCGTTATAATCTGCCGACGCTTTAAGATAAATACTTACCATTACTGAACGCCGGACTGTACGGGGATAGACCCAAGGAAAAGTTGAAGTTTATTGTTTGCATCGTTAGGAATCATTTGAGCACATATGCCACTCCCGCCTCTTGCTTCAGACCAGATACACTACGGATTTCACCGTATTTATAATATCTGCGATTATCTCCTTCTACCGTAAGGTATTTTTGGACTGAATAATATGTTAAAGGATGAATACCTCGTGCGTCTGAACTACCTTCATTAAATCTATCGGCTTCGGCTTCTTCCATGTTCAGGTTAATAAAAATACGGATATATTGAAATTGCAAAGTTATGGACTTAGAGTTTTTGCGGGTATGTAGGTCTTTGATAAGTGCCGGGCCACAAAACCAACAGCCGTAAGAACCTGATCCGGGGAATCCCCAACATTTGACCGTATCGCCAATTACAGCCACATTATTCCTTGCAAAAACTCCGTATGAATTTGCCGAAACTGATCCACCGGACATTTTTATATCGCTTAATCTTAAAAGAGCGAGTCCCGAACCGGTAATATCAATGCCGGTTCCGGCAGTACCTCCGAAATAAGCATTATTTATAATCATATCTCCGCTGGTAAGGGTACTATTATTAATACAATCCGAAACACAACCTGCCCCGCCAACCCTATCCTTTATAATTCCAGCACCACTCACGGTGAATCCTATAGCGCAACGAGCAACAAATAATCTTTCATATTTTGTATATGGTTTATTTGATGCAGTAATCCCCGCCAAAGTATTTCCGTTAGGTGACAGCCATGTATCGCCATCCTGTAATCCCGTACTGCTATTCCACCCGCCAGAATAAGTAATTAAACTACCTATAGTCCCCGCTTTTTGAATGGTCGTTTCATTACTTATCGGATCGGTCAGGAATTGCTCCCGCCTATAGGTGAGAGCCGACTCCGTTGTACCGTAATATTTAATATCCCCGCCGCTCTGTCCACCTATACTGGTAGACCGAGAACTATTGCAGTTTCAAGTATTGATTTAATTGGGAACCAACATTCACCAGAGAACGCGGGATCATCAGTGCTTTTTCTTATAACACTTTGGAGTGAAAAATCATTACATGCTTCAAAATTGTCCAACCTTACATTAACCGTGGTGTCTATCAACATATGAATCCTAATGGAGCGGATAGAACTGCCAAGATTCCCTCCGCCATCCTTTAGTATTTTAAGAGGTATATATGCATTGGCCGGTAATTTAGAAGCGATTGTAAAGCTGTCCACAACAGTGTCTCCTGCCGCATCCGAGCAAAGATCAATTCTTAAGATATTCGGAGTGGCTACCGCCGTGGTTGCCTGAATCCAGAAAGTTATCCCCGTATAAGCACTAAAATTCATATCGGAGCCAAGATCGAAATGAGCACCTTTCCCTGTTGTAAATAAAGCTTGAAACGTAATATAAGCAGAGAGAGAACCTTGTTGCCTTACATTGGAGGTTGCCGCCAAGACATTAGCTTCCGGCGTCCAGATCGACTCACAATTACATATCGTTTTCGTAAGTGCGGAAGCGAGGGTAACTGCTATATTATCATCCGTCCATGTGGCGTTAATCCCTAAAGATACAGGATCGGGAGATTTCTTAATTTTAACGAAATCGCCGGCTTGTAGACGGGCAGATGTTGCCCCGGAAGTTAATGTTTTCCATGCATCCGCCCAATTCATACCTCCGAACGGGGTAACGGTACCATTATTATCTGCGGTTGCTTGCCAAACAGCATCGATCAAATCAAAATTGTCGTCATCAACCCTGGTTATTTTCCAAACCGCATTTAACCATGATGTAAACAAGGTCAGAGTAACCACAGCACCGGTAATCAAACCGTGACCCACTTTGGTACATCTCGTTATAGTCCCGGATGGGTTAGCAACTGTCACCGTGGTCAGGGCTGTCCGAGCGGCATCATTACCATTCTCAGGGTCTATGTAGAAAATAGCGTTTGTGTATGACATTTAATCAATCCTCCACAAAGGGGAGAACTCGTCTCCCCTCCATGCAATACTGATCTATTGAATTGTATCTGGAGCAAGTCGGTCAATCCGTTTTGTAACAATCGCTGAGTCTTTGCTTACGTTACCCGAGAGATCTCGGGCGTTGCCCTTGAATTTCACATCCTTTTCCATGCCGGCCAGAACAGGGACCTCAAAGCTTGTTGCTTGAGTTCCTCCACCGCTGACCTTGGACGCAGGCACGGTGTTACCAAGAATCCACCCTCCGCCTATGTCATACGAAAGAAAACATTCTTTAAGATCGGACAGGGTAGTTCCGTTCTCGTTTGTGGTCGGCTCCGTGAACGAAATCCCGACACTAACACCGGTTACCGTAACCTCGATTGCGGAAACCGAGGTTGCTATCAACATACCGAGCATCAAAACTGCCAAAAATACTGTCTTCATTTAAGCCTCCTTAAAATTTTAAGTGTTCTTGTTACCGTTTCCCTTTCGAAACCGGTTAAGTCTGATATCCTTTGGTGTGTTTCCTCCCACAACTCGGGGTATTCTCCTAAAATATAGCTCAACCTCTCTACCGCCCTATGAAGCTTCATCCCTTCGTAAAAAACCATAGCCTTTTCATAGGTATCAATTTTCACGTCACTTTAGGGTCCTGTTGTTATCACAGGAGTGATTATAAGCGGCGTTGACGTAACTGTGTCATGACGATCCACCGTGTCATGGCGGTCCTGTGGATTGTAGCTACTGTTAATTGACCGGTTACTATGATCGTCCAGATAAGACCCGAAATCCCGGAAACTCCCGGTGTCGTGTCGGTCGGTATTATAGGATCCTGATACTGAAGTATTATGCCCGGAATTTTTCAGGGCGGTTTGCAAAACATCACCCAATTCCTTGCCTGCAAGATACCAGGGCAAGATGCTTAACCCTACATCGGCGGCCCGTGAACCAATGGCTGCTACTGAACGAGCGACTGATCCTACGGGCGTATCGGGTTCAACGGGCGGCTGAACTATCGACCTATTGGAATTACCTGTACTTCCTCCAACTGCATAAAAGATCACCGATTCAGCTTCAATCTTAATAGATTGGCCGGGCTTTGCCCTTATCTCCATAACAGGCTGCGGCTTTGTTGTAGCATCGAGGTAAGCCCTATAATTTGCCGACTGAAATTCTCTTGCCCTCGGATCAGTTGCACACCCGAAAGCTGACAAACACAATAAACCCAGGATTAAAATCCCAGTAACGAAATACTTTTGCATAAATAACCCCCTTTTAATTCGATACATCTATTTTGCTTAGACTATCCAGGCGGCATTGACTCATAATCTCGGGCGAAGTATTATTCGCCGTATGATTAGGGTCAAAGTCAAGCCCAATGACGTCTACGACTCGCTGAACGAACGCTGAGCAATATAATGAGTATTTCCCCTGTAAAGGATTCGACTTACACCATGGAAAGAGCCAGAAGGCCAATAAGGAGCCTACAAGGCCGTCAATGGGATAAGTGATCCCTTGCGCCTCTAGCCGGCAAGCTTCGGCGTATAGGATTTGCCTTTGTTCATCTGTCCAGGGAAAATGCATCAGCATCGCCCTGGGTGAATCCTTGTAGTTTTCGAGATTATTAAACTGGACACCATTATCCATGCGCCTCTGCGTGGGGCGATAAGGCTTCCAGTCTATAGTAGATTCTATCACCGTGTCCGGCCCCTTTATGAACATGCAATGGGACCATTTCGAGGGCTTTCCGTCGGGCGTCTGCGGCCTCTGAGCATTGCAGATTATTATACTGAGCGGTTTATTACTTCCGATCAAAAGGACATCCATCGCGGAGTAACACCTTAAAATTTTCTCAATGTTCATTGAAAGAGTTGCCCATTGAACATCGATGCCGGAGATTCGAGCTGAGGGACCTGATCAAAGCCGTCATGTCTCAGTGAACTTCTCACCCTGTCCTTTAATTGGGCTCGCGCGATGACTCCATTCGCCGCGCGGATGTGCTTGCAGAAATAATAGCTGAAGGCGCCGTTAGCACTTCCGCCTATCTCCGCATCTGCACAGGTCTGGTTATCTTTGCAGCCAGCGAATAAAGCATGGTTCATTTTAGCGATCGGCCTGTCTGCCTCTTCAGTGGAATCCACCTGAGATCCAAAAACACCAGACAGGAAAGCCGAAAGATAGCTAAATAATCCCCTTACCGGAAGACCTTCTTCATTGCGGCAGCGAATGTCAACGGGCGGAACCATAAAACGTGACCTGATCGGGATGGGGCTTATGGAGAATGTCCGGGTCCCGGTACCTGAATGACAGGAATCAAGAATAACATCAAGAGTGACTCCTATCGGAAGCTTCGCAAAGGTCGCGCCCAGATCGTCGTCGCTGATAAAATTACCGTCCCAGGACATATCATGAGGGCAGATAATTTCATCCATGCCGTCGTTGAGTTCGTCCCCGTTGCGGTCCCTGATCTGTGACCCATGTCCGGAGTAATGAAAAACGAGATGATCCCCTGCCACGACACTGGATACGAGCCAGGTAAGCCGGTCAATAATGTTTCGTTTTATTGCCCTCTCGTCCGTGAGCACCCTGATATTGGCTACTTCAAACCCGAAGTATTTCAAGAGAAGGTCCCGGACATTTGTAACGTCGTTTACGCAGCCGGCAAGATCGTTCCCCGGCATTGCGTATTTGTTTATTCCCACGAGTAATGCTTTTTTCATAATTACTCCGGGATCGGGCTATCCTTAAGGAAGCCCGCAACGCCTACCAGCGCACAGGCGCCGGCTACGGTTAAAAGATTCGTGAGCCCTGCCTGGAAGTTAAAGGTCTGGGGGTCCTTTAAAACCATTAGAACTCCACCCGCCCCTGCGCTAATCCCCGCAGCGAGAACGGCCTTAGCCCATACCAACGGACTACTTACTGCTCTCATAAACTTATTTCTTCTTGGCATAAAACCTCCTTTAATGATTCTTACGTACTGGAAACCGGAAACTACATCGATACGGTCAACACCTCCCTTCATTTGTTTTCGCTTTGTTCCATGCCCAGTTTGCTATGCCGTCCTCTATCGCTACGGCCACGAGCTGAATATCGTGAATAACTTTAAGGTCGTCCTCGTTGCTAATGAATCCTATTTCTATGAGGCAGGCGGGTGTCGTCAGGTCCTTGAGCACGGCGAGATTGCGGAAGTATTCTTTATGCCCGTCCTGCTTTAGACCGCGATTATAAAGGCCCGTGAATTTCACAAGTGAAGTCTGGATGTTGCGGGCAAGGTCCTCATCGTATTGATCGCGCCATATTGTTTCTGCACCGTGAGCCTTCGGGTTTTCCGAGGCGTTACAGTGGATACTCAAGAAACAGTCGGGCTTATACTCATGAATGAGCTGGAGCCGTCTTGAAGGGCTTAAATAACTATCGCCGGAGCGAGTGTATCTTACCGTATGGCCGTATAGAGATAATTTCTCACCAAGCGTTAATACGACATCCAGAGTGATGTCCTTTTCCATTACTCTAACAGCCCCGGGATCGCCTCCACCATGTCCGGCATCTAAAAGAATCCTCACCTCATCCTCCTCCTAGACCGGGACTGTCAACTTCCGTTTTCGATATTCTCAAGAGCTCCCTCATCCAGTATTCACGATCTATCATCTCCTTCAAAAGCGTGATGTTTTTCGTTTTAAGAAGATATTTAATGAATTGACATTTCTCTTCAATTGGGGCGCGTTCCCATTTCTGTTCAAGAGATTCAGACATTTTTCAGCCTATTTATCTCATTGTCTTTGCTTGCTACCTGCTGCCTCAGCTCTTTTATCTTCTCTTTCCAATCGTCTTCGATCATCCCGAATATCTTTATTACCTCAGGTTCCAGCTTGGCCAAAGTCGTTTTTATTGATGCTAAATCCCTCTGTATGGCTGGTAACGTAACGTCCCTGAAATCGCTTTGCTTCTTTCTTATATCGGGGATATCTGTTTTTACTGCAACAAGGGCTATACATTGCCCGCAGGTTTCCAGTGAGCCGTGAACGCTAGGTTTTGGAGGGCGCATTTTTTCCTCAACTTTAATTTTGAGGTAAGTCCCGCCGACATTTGCCGCTACAAATATAATCGCTCCACCGAGTAATAGAATTACTATCTGGTAGAATGGGAAAATGAGCTGGTGTTCAGGCATTCATGGCCTCCTCATCTATCCTTAACTTTGATATGCATTACAAAAAAATAAATCGGATGAAACATGCCTTCGTCATTTGCCATGTCTTCGACGTTCATCGATCCTTGATGATTACCTCCATGAGCATGAAGTATGTCGGGTGAAACATGCCCTCATCGTTCGAAGAGTCGGCAGGAGAAACGTACATACCTGCATCCCCTTGTATCGAAGTTTTTGAAGATATTGCAGCTTCGAGTAGATCCTCGATCTCGATTGAGTTATCCAACGCCTTTTCGATGTCGGTCTGCTGAAATCCCAGATATAGGTAGACGGAATGTTCCTTTTTGCTGGCATTGCCGAAGGGCTCCCTTGATACCCTGGGCCGCGTGATCATAACGATGGGCAGCTCGTCGAGCGTGATCTGCTTTTTTGTTTTGAAAACGTTAACGACCTTCAGTTGCTTTCTGAAGTGTAAAGCACAGTAGTCCTGGAGAGGCTTGTTGTTTTCTATGCGAATTTTCAGGGCGTTGATTTTCTCGGAGATGCTCATAGTCCTGACCTTCCTTTTGCAAGAGCTATTTCGGATTCGAGTATTGCCTTAATGCGGTCTCCCTCGTTAAACCTTTGGAGTCCGTCCGTTATGAACGGACGCGGTCCGAATTTTGCGCTTGAGAACAGCCCGTCATGAATAGTCCTCGCATAGGGAGTGGAATCATAAATCATTGTTTCGAGGGCTCCCACGCTGAAAGAACCGTATTCATCGCTCTTACTTTGACCGTGCAGTAAAAAATTGAGATGGGTTTTCAGGTTTGCGGTCCTGACCGGTACCGGATATCCACCTGCAGGTACGGATTGCTTTTCCCACTTGAAGGATTTCCTGCCCGGGATCTGCACAGACCTTCCCTTGGCGCCGGGTCCGTTGACGAGGTTGAAGGCTTCGCTGTGGATTCCAATCGTCGCCTTGTCGAGCGCACGGCCCAAAGTCCCGGGAATCTCCTTCACTAAACGTCCCAGGCCCTCGATAATGACCTTTTCTCCCTGGATGGTGACCGAAAGGTCAAGCATCGGGAGTTACCTCAAAATGAGAAGAATCGTTCGTCCCGAAGGCCATATCGGTACTGCCGAGTATCTTTGCTATGAGTCCCCCTTCTCCATCATCTCCCTGGGCCTCATTCAGGTATACCTTCTTTTGAGCTGCCTCATGAGAGATATCGATCTCACGCCCGGTCCCGACTGCGTTGCCGAGAATGATATTGATGCGCCTCTGGACCAGCTCGGCCGCTATCAGACATTTCTCCGCCCTCTTCACATATTCTTTGATAGGGGATGTTTCAGAATCATAGAGTGTACCAAGCCTGCCGGCAAGAAGCCCGGATTGTTCGGAAATGACCTCATTGACCATGTCCTCGAAAGCGCCGCCATCGGTCAGGCTGAACATTTCCTTGGTGAATCGGAGTTTGTCTACATCGTCAAAAGTTGTTTTTGCCATGTTAAAAGAGGGGGGAGCTCTCCCCCCTCACCTTTCGTTTTTCTTTTAGCTCAGCGCACAGCGCCTGTGCTGGAGCTTCTCTGCGATAGTCGCGTTGAATGCTCCGGTCCAGACGTTGTCCGATCCGAGATGGAGCTCGTTTCTCTGCGCCGGACGAGCGCTCAGGTCTTCCCACTCGCCGCGTATTGTCTTGAAGCCCGGGATCGAAACGTAATAAGAGCCAGGAGCTATATAGGTCGTGCTTACGACCGCCCCGATGTTATAGACGACCTGGTTATTGTTCGTATTCGGATTAAGGAATGCCGCCGCCATAGCCTTGAGTATCCTGGCTTTCTGCATCGGATTGCAGGTGATGACGAATTTCGCGGCATCGCTAATACCCTTATAGCCGGCAGCCTTGAGGTTTGTCAGGATTGTAGCGCAGGCGTTATTGATCGTTGTCACGTCATCGACCGAATATGACTCGTTGATCGAGCTGTCAAGTACAACCATGAGGCCGTAAAGAAGAGTGGCCTTATTGTCCCACCATCCGAGCACAGTGTCGATTGTGAGCTCTTCAATCCTGTAATATTCATTGAACCTCAACCAGTCGTCGAGGACCGTAAAGCCGCCTGTGAAGCGAAGGAACCCGACCGGCTGCTTTGTGCCGCGTCCGATCTTCGTCAGCTTCGCCTCTTCGCCGGCGATCTGCTGATAGAAGATAATTCCCGTCTTGATGTCCAGGATATCGAACGTAGGGCTCGTTGCGGTCCTCATGTCCCGTTCGCGGAAGAACAGCTCGAAGCCCCGGTCGATTGTGGCGAGCGGGTCATTCGGGTTAAAAGGAACCGGGTCGTAGACAACCGGAGCCTGTCCGTACAACGTGGAGTCGGGACCTACCATCTTCTGCCCGACTATGGGAATCTTAGAGACTTTTTTCAGTACGGTACTGACCGCGTCTATAATGGCCGCTTTCTGTTCAGCAGCCTTTATCTTTTTGAGGCCGTCCCAGTTGAATAGTGAGGTGAAACCCAAAATCGGGATGCCCCATGTGAAGGCGATTACACCTTCAGAGGAAGCGGACGCAATTCCCAGGAAGCCGAGAGCGAAGACCGATGATACGAGAAGCAGCGCCCATAAGCTGAATGTCTTTATGCGTTTCATCTTAATTTTAATACCTCCTTAATTTAGTTAGCTCCAGTCGTGGATGCGGTACGCAATGCGCACCTTCACGGTCGCATCGTTGGCCGCGTTTCCTGCAAACTCTCCGTCTCCGGTGTTATGAAGTACGACGGCCTGATTCAGGATTCCGGCAGCCGCGACAATGGCGTCCTTCTTTGGTATTGCGTTTGTTAATGTGTCTGCGGCCTGGTCGATGAAGCCGGTCATCTCGACGGTTTCACTCACTATCACGCCTGATCCGTCGGTGTAACGTATCGCAAGGTTATCGGCTGATTCAGTGAGCACATTGGTCCCTGCATCGAGCAATAACTGTGCGCTGATGAATTCCACGGACTTGGTTGCCCCCGGAGCGGCAATGAGCACTTTCGGAGTACCACGCAGGTGCTTTATATTGTCGTTCGTGAGATTGACTATTTGAACCTTGATCACGCTCTCGTCCATCGATCCTATGTTGGTCACATCCGGGAAAAGGTAAATAAAGGCCTCGGTTGCAGCTGAGCCCGCTGCCTCAATGCAGATGCCGCAGAATGTGTTACCGTTTGAGGTCTTCGTGACTTTCCCCGCAGAAGCGTCCCAGTAGACGATATCGCCGAGATCGATCGCAAGCGGTGCTTCCTTCGGAAGCTGAGTCTTTCCGATGTAGACGTAGGCGCTTGCGACGTTTATTGCAACGTCATTTATCGCTACAAGAACTATGCCGCTGCTTGTAACGACAACCTGGCCGGCGGTTACGGCCGCAGTATGCGCATATTTAAGTGTCCTGACTCCGCTAAGACTGTCTATGACTTTGCCTGTCGCCATTTATTTCTTGCCTCCTTCCTCTTTGACAACTAAAGGATTGTCCTCACGCCAATCCTTCTCCCCCTCTTCCTTCAGCTTGTCTTTTGCAGTCTGAGGATCGCTGGGGAACTTCTCTTCTACCCTTTTCAAGATCGCGGTAACTTCGCTCTTCAGAAAATCTATGGGGTAGCCGTTGACTACTTCTTTGACCTTTGCCTGGGCCTCGGGCGTCTCGTCCACTTCCTTGAGCTTGGCCTTGGAAGTGACGTACTGCGTTACGAGCTCGTCGCGGTATGCCTTGCCGTCTGCTGCCTGAGAAGTGAGTTCGTTAATCTTGTCCTGAAGGGGCTTCGTGGCCTTGTCAACTTCAGCCTTCGAATAGTCGGCAAGAACCGCCTTCAGTTCGTCCGCAAGTCCGTCCTCTGTGAAAGTCTTCCCGGGAAATAATCTCGCTAAAATCTTTAGAAATTTCTCCATTGAATCTTTACCTCCTTCTTCTTCTGTTTTTTCCATAAGATGTTTCTGCACCGTGGCGCCCGGCTGTGCGCCGAGCCAGACGATAGAACCTTCCATCGCCTCGCCGGGCCCCACGTATTCCCAAAAAAGGATGTTTTCATAAGCGCCCTTGATGGGTGTAATGTCGGAAGCATTAAACCCTATAGAGGAATGACGGTAAATGCCGGCGTCTATGTTTGATCTCATCTCGACGTTGAAATCAGCCTGAAGCATATAGACCCATGCCCACAAGACCTTTACCTTTTCGGCTCCCTCTGGAAGCCTTGGAACCTCACCCGTAAGCGCTGTAAATTGCTCCGGGGTCATTTCTTCGGTGGATGCATCGAAATATAACCCTATCGGGAGACGCGATCTGTCGTGCACCTTGAGAAAGGACTTGCCCGGGAAGGTTCTGGAAAAGTCGTCGAGGAGGGCTTCCGAAAACCTCTCGTTGTCGCGGTCCACTGCATTGTGAGCCATAAGGTATTTACGGACAAAGACTTCCTCGGCGGTAAGCTGCCTGAGTGCGAAGGTGTTTATATTTACGAGCATTTCAGGAGTGACTTCAGCGCCGGACGAAGCGGATTTGATGCTGAAGGACTTCTGAAACAGTTTCATATCGCGCGCCCCTCTCTCTAAGGTCTCTCGCGATGTCCTCACAGGTGATAATTTTCGTCCTCTGTATGCCCTGCTTGAAGTCGTCTTTCACTTCGGTGATCTTCTTGACTTCGCCCTGTTTCGGTCCTTTTAGTTCCTCTGCCCTCTTCAAGGCGGCGTCGATTATGGTCTTTCTCTCTTCGCCTTCCATAAATGCGTCGATCTCTTCGCGAGAGTTAATCTCTGCGATTTTTATTCTTGCGTCGTTAACGTTAAGGTCCTTCGATTTCATAAGTCCTCCTTATTTCTGATCGTTTATATCAGATTTTTTTGGCGCAGTCTGGCAGGAGTGATAAGTTCCGGGAAAAATAACTGGATTGTGTTCAGCAATATGATTTTCCAGCATGTGGGCGTATGTAATCTTGTGAATGGTCATTCTTTCGCGGCCACCGGCCGTATGCTGCAGCGGCAACGGGGATGGGTATCTTTCACAGGGACGGGGCACTGGTCTAACGGGTATTCTCCTGCGACGGAGAAACACAAGGGACAGGCGTCCGGTGAAGGAACAAATTCCCCCTTTTCTATGTTCCACTCGCTCCACTCGTCCTTCTTCGCCTGTTCGGCGGCCATTGTTAATTCAGACCTGGCCAGCCTTTCCCAATCGGAATTCTGGTCTCCGAAAAGCTTTTCGAGCACCGATGCTATCTGCCGGGGATTCGTGCCGGCTATAACGTGAGCGTCTATTGCAGGGATGATTTTATTGACGATTGCCTTCGTGGCATTATCTTTTACAAGATTGAATCCGTCCTTGCAGATCTGGTCGAATATTTCTTTGTTCTTCAGGATATCGAGGATCGGCCTGTCCTTCCCTATCAAATTTGCCGCCTGGATAAGTCCGAGACTATACGCCTGGCCGTAGTACCAGGTAATGGGGCTGTTATCGTCTTTAATGTCGAACGTGCCGAGCCAGTCCCTGTAAGATTGCAGAATCATGGCGCGTTGCTCCGGAGTGAAATTAAAAGAATCTATATCGGGCAGATCTTTCGACGTTTTTATTTCGTACAGCTTCAAGATGGTGAAGACGGTATTCTTGAGTTCCGACCACTCGTATCGTATCTCTTTATCGTAGTCTGCTTCGACCTGGTCGAGTTCGGGCCAAGGGTCAGGTCGCTCAAGCTCCTTGCAGCCGGAAGGCGCCTTATCGCCTGACCGGATGATAATCGGAAATTTCACGGCCTTGGCGGTCTTCGGCTGTGCTTCCGGCTGTATTTCCTTGTTCTGAAGGTCGTACATGTCCGCCTGCGCGTTCATGAACCTCGCCTGCGCCTGTTTCAGGATGTCCCTGAGATTGACCTGCGCCCATTTGAGGTTCCAGTCTCCCCGCTTCCAGGTTCTGCCCCTGAGAAGCAGCATGGTTTTGACAATATTGGTAAATATGGGCATTTTTGACGACTGCCTCGTAGTGACATCGGCGAGAAGCATCTCCGCCTCAACATCGGAAAGGCGCTCTGTCGTGGACCAGTGCATGCCGAGCATCCAGGCGGGAAGACCTATCTTCGCTATGATCTGTTCAAGAATATGTCGCGCAGGAATCTCGATATCGAGAGTTTCTCCGTTAGCGCCGATGATCTCCAAGCTCATATCCGAGTTCAGGTCTATGGCAGCGACGAAGTCCGAAGAATACCCTTCCCTCTTTTTTCGTATGGCGCTGTTCAGATCCTCCGAGAGCTTCTTCCTCCTCTCCTCAAGGGTATTGCCGATGCCGTCTTTTTTGGATGTCTTATATTTGAGAAAAAAGGAAGGGTCCCCGAAACGCTCCCAAACGTTCAGAATGGAATTTTGCATTGTGGCGAGAATCTTACAGACGAACTCGCAGGACCGGAGAAGCGGCGTCCCATAAGGGTTCTGATTTTCGTTGTTGATCGAGAAGTAGCACAGGTTGTCCGGTATCAATAGTCTCTCTGCCAGGTCGCCGTCCGCTTTCTGGTAGATGTCTATGCCTGTCGCGCTTCTCTGGAACTTTATATGCTTTGAGTCCGCGACGCGGAGCCCGGCAATATCAGTTCGGTCTTTGTTCGAGACGTATTCTCCTATCGCAAAACCCTGTTCAAAACCCTCGGCCGTCAAACACTGATGGAAGGCCTGAATCCCTTTCTGGATGTCGTTTACAGGGACGTTTTCCATCCAGTCTTTTATTTCCTCTACGAGATCTGCGTTTTCGCCTTCGACCTCGATGTGGCCGTCGAGGCTGACGAGCCTGTTGATGCCGGCGTCAACGACCGGTATGGCCTCCCGGAGAAACTCATAGAACGATCCCTCCACTTTTCTCGGGATGAAAGTATTGAAGTATTTGGTGTACGGCCCCTGACCGTCATTCGGTCTGAGCTGCACGTCGAGAGACTCCCGGACCGCCTTCCGTCTGAATGGTAAGAGCCCCTTCAATTTCCACATGCGAATAGGTCCTCCTTTACGGCGTGCAAGATTTTTGCGAGTTTCTCGCACCGCTCCGCGTCGATCAGATGATCGTCTTTCTTTTTATAGATGCGGTGTTTACCGCTATTGCTCACCGTGTGGTTCGGATAAAAAAAGGCGTAATCAGGGTCCGGAGGATACTCGACCTCCTGCCGCTGCATCTTCTTTACCATTAAGTCGCTCGCGAGCTCCTTCAGCGTGATCTTTGCAGGCTGGCCCGTCCTGGCGTCTATGACCGGTGCTCCGTCTTCGTCAACGTTGTCTGTTGTCGATTCGAACATAAAACCCTTCAGACGGTCATCGTAATTTTTATGGCGGTATTGAGGAAGGCCCTGGAGATCGTGCGCTACGGCGGATCCGGCATTACCGAAGTCCGTCCCCCAGGACAGAGATTCTAAAGGACCGTAGATGTCATCCAACGCATCGAGAGCCTGGCACTGCTGATCGTATGTGACGTGCTTTAACTGTAGTCTCGCCACTATCCTTTCAGTTTTGCCGACGATATTTTTAATTACGATCTCAGATGGATCTCCGCTGAAGCCAAGGTCCGCTCCGCCGCGCTTGAGTCCGCCGACCGTGGAAAAAAAGCTCTTGATCACTTTCCGAAAATCGGACTCGGTCATACTGCCGTCCGGAAGGATCTCGTAATCAAAAAAGCCCGTTTTCCTGTATGAAGTCTCTATCAGGGGAACATGCCCTCTGGCACCGGCCCGCTGTCTCCGGGGACGAACTCACACTTGCAGCCGGTGACGCTCACCTCGTTGCTCGATGAGTTAACGAGGACCTTCAGCGCCCTGTATTCAGGGATGTCCTTTATGCAGAGTTTGAACTGTTCCCACGGAAAGACAGAATACTCCGGATCGCCGTCCTCGCCCTGGACGTTGTGCTTGTATTCTGCAGAATCTTCTCCATTGTACTGGTCGATGAAGAACCTCTTCCGCTCAGCAGACCAGTAAGGGGCCGGCATAAGGGTTTTGGACCACTGGAAAAGTTTGAATTTAATATTCTGGATATGGCTTCCTGCGTTTTTGAGGGAATCAATCTGCACCTCCTCTTTCGGGTCTTTGGCGTTCCCGTATATGTCTTCAACAGCAGGCAGGGGAACGAACCGCTCTCCCTGGATCCTGACTTTCTGGATTTTGAAAAGAGACACTAATAACCGCTTCGCTATGTCTTCAGGGCTTTCGACTTTTACCGCTCTCTGCCCGAGTTTGTAAAAATCGCATGACCTGTCGCCGTCGGGGACCGAATAGATCCTGCCGGTACAGCTCGGCTTCATGGCCCGCCAAAATTCAGACCACTGTTTTTTGTTTTTGTCCTTCGCCGCCTCGTCCTTTATTGCGATCGTGCGGACGTGGACCCCCCTGTAGGCTTCGCCGTCGTATCCTGAAGGCCGGAAATAGAGCTTGAACCGGTTGGTGAAATAGAAGGCATGATGAGGATGTTTTCTGTGCTTTACGAGGGCCTTACCGAGCATCGGGTTAAAGTCCATCTGTTCGACCATTCCCTCTATGATTTCATCGAGGTGCGTCTGCTGGGGCGCTCCGTTCAGCCCTGACCCGTTCGGGGTAGTGAAGGCTTTATACATGCACAAAGCAATGATCTCGCGCGTCTTGCCGACTTCCGAGCCGTCTTTGTGGATTACATGCCCCGGGTAACGGATAGACTCTTTTTGATATTCAAAAAAATTGTAAGGGTCCTCATGATCCGGATCCTCGGGCTCTCTCAGAAATGACTGAGACCAAAGCACAGGGTCTGCACAGATGCAGTCAAGCTGGAATTCATCCAATGTCTTAAAAGGCCCGGGGAATTCATTCCGGGCCAACTGATGAAATGTCCAGTCCCATGTCTGCATCCAGAGTTCAAAGATTTCGCCGGGGATGAGAATCCCTTTTTTCAAATCTGTTAACTTCTCGATGGGAGCGATCTGCTCAATGACCGCCACTATTCTTCATCCTTATCATCCGGCCTGCAGGCCCTGCCCAGGCGGCTCATGATATCGGCGGCGGATTTGATGCTCTCTTTTTCGTTCTGGTCCTTTAGCAGCGCCTTCGGAGTTATCATCATCTCTGACGGAGTAATGCCGAGGTCGGCCATCAGTTTAGGCAAGGCCAGCAAGGAAGGATGAGCAACGATCTCGTAACCGATAAGACCACCGTCTTTATCCCACTTGTCACGCTTGACGATCGTACCGTCGCGCATGATATCTTCGAGAAGAAGATGGATTGTGTGGATCGATTCCGCAACGGTAAGCGCGGCGAGTTCGTTGAAGTTGTCGTATTTCTTTTCTTTGACCGCTTGCAGGATGTCCTTATAGTTGCTGATGACAGCCGCCTTGTCCAGGCAAACGCCTCCAGGCTTTGTGCCCCCTTCGGCGACAACTTCGCAGGGATAATGACGACAGGTTTTATGACAGGGCTTAAGGCGATTCAGGAAGGACTTGGCGCTCTTGCCGTGTTTCCAGTTGTTGACCTTCGAACCCTTCGCAGCATTCTTGCGCTGTTCGAGGGCCTTCTCGGAAAGGCTGTAATGGTGTTTGATTTTGAGACGATCGGGGAATACCGACTTCCTGCTCGCCCTCTTCGTCTCCGGGATCAGTTGCCCCGCCTTGTGGGGCAGCTTTCCCGTCGGATATCATTTCACGGAGATGTTTGAATTCCTTATCGGTAAGCGACTTCCCTTCTTGCAGCTTCCGGGCAAGGTTGGCGTAATAAAGGGTGTGAAGTTTTTCGAACTTTTCCTTGTCGTCTTTTTCTGCCATGCGATATACATAACAGAAAAGCTTGGCGCAGTCTGGCAGGAGAGAGGTGAGAAGGATGTCAGGCTATTTGTCTCACCTACGAACAAACGCGGTTTGAGAAAATGCAAATGTGAAGATTTATGGGAGAAGTCTGCTGTAACGATGATTTCAGCTGCTTAGCCGCTGGAACGACCGGTTGGGCGGTCTTTTTCTATCCCTCATTAAATTGGCAAAATTAGCATAGTCACTATTTCCTCGACCTTAATCGTTGGAGGACTTCCTGGATATCCTTGTCAGTCAACGGATCTGGCCCGTACCAATGAGAACTGGCACTTTCCCACACTCCGAGTCTGTTTGTTTGTATGTTCCAGAAGACACCACGCCAACCATCCAGAGACACCAACTCGGTGATCAATGCGTACTCGTCTCCCCACTTACGACTTCTCTCGAATTCATCGGGGTGATGGTGCTTAATAAGGTACGACTCTAACGCTTCTTGTGTCCAGTATCGTTGTGCACCGAGTCTAGTGAGTAACTCATTTAAACCATCATCGTAGCTGTATCTAAAATCAGCGTATTTCTTGTCAGCCAGCAACAACGGGATGTCGCACGATTCAGCGAGTAACGGGAGTACCTGAATGTCTCGTCCGTCGATTTCTTTATTTAGTTTTGCTCCCCATTCTCGCTTGACCCATTCGGAACTGACCGCTCGCCGTGTCAGCCACACGGCCACATAGTCCGCAGAAGCTATGCCCTCCTGAATATGTTGCGAGATTAGGTCGCCCACACCGATTTGGCGTTCATCAAGCCAGACTGTGATTCCGGCGGCTATCAGATCGTCTGCCAAACGCCTCACAGCCTTCTTGTCTGCTTGTGAATGGCTAAGAAAAACACGCGTCACTGTCGCTCACCATTTGCTCCCATCCAACCAGAATTAGACCGTTAATAGTACTGACAACGGAAATCCGATGTTAGTCAACCAGTTATTACAGGGAAACCGTCCCAATAATACCGGAATTTGTATGTTACTCAGATAAAGTTCGCCTTTCCGCATAGGCACTTGATTTCCGATAATAACTTACACTATTTTCAAGTTTTTGAAAAGTGCGACCTTCAGGAAGAAAGTAAAAATGGTTACATAAAAAAGCCCCTCGAAATCCAGAGGGGCTTTCTGGTTTATGTCTACGTCTTACTTATTTACTGCGTCCTTGAAAGCCTTGCCTGCTGAAAACTTCGGAAGTTTCTTTGCGGCAATCTTGATAGTTGCTCCAGTCTGAGGGTTCCTCCCGGTCCTGGCTTTCCTCTTTGAAAGTGAGAATGTGCCGAAACCTACGAGAGCAACCTTGTCTCCCTTTTTGACCGCTTTGGTGATTGCCGCAATAGCTCCGCCAAGAGCCTTGCCAGCACAGGCCTTGGTACAACCCGATGCATCTGCCATTTTTTCGATCAGATCCGCCTTTGTCATGTCACTGCCCCCTATAAAGATATGTTTGATGAAGATGATTTTACGAAAATGAAATGATCCTGTCAATGTAATTTCTGGGCAGTCTTGTTGCATCATAGAACAAGATCCAAGGATCATCATTACAGAGATCTTAAAAACCCAAAAACATATAAAAATATCTTGGCTGGAATAAACAAGGAAGAAGGTCATCTTGAGTGTTGACGGGGGAGCACCGAAGTGGGGAACTCCGATGGTCAACACCCAAGACATTTTGATTACATAATAAAAAGTTCTGCATGAAAATACCTAGTCAAGCATATAAGAGCCTTCTATTTTACAGAGATAGTCTGATATTGCCTTTTGTGCTTTAATGCCTGAAAAGACCTTTAAATTGCCTTGGAGAAACCTTTGGATATTAGAGGGGAGAAAAGTATTGCCTTCTCGATCTGTGAGCCTGAATTTGCCTTTGGATTGCCCTTTTTCAGGTGAATAAAAAGGGGGAATGGAGATCTCCATTCCCCTCAGGTTAATTGTTCTACGCTGCCTGCTCTTTGAGGGCCTTCTTGACCCCTTCTCCTGTGAGGATTGTCCGCCTGATTTTCTGGAGGCTGTGGATAATGCAGTCGAGTTTTTCCGGATTAAGGTCCGAATGAAATACAGCCTTTTGAAGATGGGCCGCCTTGTCGTACTGATACATCTTCTTGATGAACCGCTCGATAGAGTTCAGCAGGCTGTTGAAAGTGACAATGGATTCTCTTTCGGTTTCCGATAAGGGAGCCAGGGCAAATATGTTTGCCTGACTTTCGAGATTGATCAGCGCAGTCACAAAGGAATATAGTTTGTTATACGTGTTCAGCTCACCTTTTTGGATCTTTGCGAAGACAATCCCCTGTTTGTCCTGCGGCAACCTGCTTATCTCATAAGCCTGCGAAGGAGTGAGGGTCCCCTTAATCGTCATTTCCTGATACTCAGGGGTAAGGTTAAGCAAACTGGTACGATCATAGATGGGACCCGTTTTTTTGTAGCCGAGTTTCTTTGCCAGCTTCTCAACCGTCCATCCCCTGTCAAGAAGTCGCTGATAAGCTTTGCCTTCCTCGATGATGTTCAGGTCCTGCCGTTGAATGTTTTCGAGCAAGGACAGTTCTTCCACCAGGGCGTCGTCCGCCTCGATTACCCTTGCAGGGATCATTTTGAGTGCGACGAGGAGAGAGGCGCGGTAACGCCTCTCTCCTGCTACGATCATGTACCTGCCGACGCGGGGAGCCACCACGATCGGCTCAAGTACCCCGTACTGTTTTACCGACATGGCAAGCTCTTCGAGCTTTTCCGGGTCGAAGTCCTTCCTCGGCTGGTCCGGGTTAGGGAAAACCGTATCTATTGGAAGTTCGGTGATGTTGTTCTGTTTCATGGTCATATCCTCCTTCCGGTGTCCTATATTCTCATCGGCATTACGACCGCCTTCTTGTTGACGATGGCCGGATAGTGTATTTTATCGGTCGGCTCCCTGATTTCGAGGACGACTTCCTGACTACTATAGGACTTGATCGCCTCGATGATGTACCTGGCATTGAAGGAAATATTGACGGTGCCTTTGTCCTTCCCTTCAGTCTTGCACGGTATCTGCCATTTATACGTCCCTCTGTCGGCGCTCTGTGTCTCTATCGTGAGATGGCTGTTGATCTTGAGGACGACCGACTCGTTGTTCAAGGGAAGAACGCCGTTCATGTTCTGGAGAAAATCACTGGAAGAAAAACGGACCTTGATGGGATTATTTTTCGGGATGATCTCCGAATATTTGGGGAAGTCACCGTCAATCGCTTTGACGAACATCTCGCCTTCGGCAACCGGATAGGTCATGCACTTCTCTTCGACTGTGATAAACACTGTTTTATTGAACTTCAGGTATTTGTCCTCTCCCATGGCCTGCAGGCAGTCTTTCAACGAGCCGAACCGGGCGAGATCTTTTTTCAATCTGTCGATGTTGATATAGTCGAAATCGCGTCCGCCGACGGACAGGGGACCGTCCCACTCTAACGTGGAATTGTAAACGGAACCCTTATACATCTGTGGGTCATACTTGACTTTGATCTTGTGGCCGAAAACATCGAGTTCCATCCTGCACGGCTTGTCGATCGCTTCGCCCACTTTGGGTTTCCCCTTTTCTCTGGTAAGCTTCGGGATCTCCGTCAAGGGATATTTGATCATAAGCGTAACCGCCTTGCTGGGTACGATAAGCGATTTCGCCTTGTTTCCCCTGACCCGGATATTTTCCATGTGCAGCCGATGCCCATCCGTGGCGACAACTTTACTGCGCTCAAGGTCGAGATAAACTCCGGCGAGCTGATAGCGTGTATCGTCTTTGCCGGCCATCGCATGGGAGACCTTTTCGAGTCCGCCGGTGAAGTTGTCGATATAGATGCCTGTCCATTTCTTGATCTCGGGCTTGACCGGAAAATCATCCCCGTTTAAAGTGAATATCCGGCATCTCCCGTTGACGCTCACGGTATTGTCCTTGAACTCCAGTACGACCTCGGATACGGTAACAGGAAGCGCCTTTACCTCCTTCAATAAGAGGGAGCAGGGAAGGCATTTCGCAATCCTGTCGCCTTTGCAGGGCACCACCTTGGACCAGGCGACTTCGAGGTCTGTTGAAGCTATCCGGCAGTGGCCTTTGCCGTCCGAATCGATCAGCACGTGAGTGAGCACGGGCAGGCTGTCCTTCTTTGCGGTAAAGTCCACCGCAATGGATATGTCTTTCTGAAAGGGTTCGCGTGCGAACGTGAGGACCAGAGGCTTTGTATCGGCCGCTTTCGGTTTATCCTTTTTCTCAGCGGCTTTCGCGTCCTTCGGGACTTCTGTTTTCACATCTTTCGGGACAACCTTCGACTCAGGCTTCTTTGACTCTTTGACTTCCGGCTTATCTTCCTTGGTGATTGTGCCGACTGCTTTTCCTTTTTCATCGTGTACTACTAATATCTTTTTGTCTGTCTTCTTTTCCATCTTGAATCTCCTTTTCTTCGTCGGGTCCTTAACAGGTTATATTGATTGTTTTTATATCGGCTCCATAAAGAAGCTTGAGCCATTGCCACAGTTCCCTTGCCGGGACTGTGGCTTCCCCCAATTCCAATGCGTGAAACAATCTGTCGTATCGGGCATATATCACCTCCATCCCGCCATCGGTTTTTGAAAATGAGATAATTACATCCACCTTTTTTCTGTTCTTCAAAACTTCGGCTAAATTCCTGAGTGATTGCAATGTCTTTTCGTTCATATTCATCCTTTCAATCCATTCAGTACGCTCTCCGTCTTTAACTGTCGTTGTCTGACGAATTCATTGACCGCCCGGGCCACCAATTGCGTGATCGGTATATGCTCGGAGTTCTTCATCCTGTAAAGCTCCGCCATGTCTTCATCAGAGATTCGGTTTGCGGCCCAGGTGTATTTTCTATATGTCATTTCTACTTTGACTTTCTTTTTTGCGGTTGCTACACTATGCATGCTACCTCCTACTCTTCGTCGGGTTTGAGGGTTAGTACGTGGGGCATAGTGTGAGCTATGCCCCGTGTTGTTTCATCCTTTCTTCGTTCTGATCTTTACTGCTTCTTCTGTGTAGGGGTTCTTCAGCCTGAATTCGTTTTCAAGCCTTACCCCTTCAGCCCAGAAATGATCGGCTCCCCTTTTCATCCCCCGGCCTCTGCCTGTGTGCATGTCCAGGGCATAATCGGGGATGTCGAGTCTCAATCCCGCTTCCCTTCGGCAGTACATGACTATCTGGAACTCGTCTCCTATGCGGCTTTTCTTTGCGCGGCACATCGCGAGGATGGCATTGGAAAGCACCATCCTGAACGATCGGGACTTTCTTTTAGGTTCCTTGTCGTATTCTTTCTTGAGTTCCTGATAGAGCCTCCTCATCTCCGCCACATAGAGAACCGTCTGCATGTCGGCTATGCCGATATCTTCGATCGAGATCACCTGAAGGCGCTTCCATAAATAATCCGGGAATTTGCTTTCCATCTCTATCGCCCAGAACATGGCGTCTTCTTCCAATCCCCGGCGTATGGATTTCTGGAGGGCCGAGGCTACCTCGTCAAAAGGGTATCCGCTTTCTGTCTGACGTGGAAAAAGCATCTGTAACATTTCGTCACCTCCTTTCTTGTAACAGATTGTTTTTAAACGTTTTTTATTCTACTTATAGGCTCCCACAGACAGTGCGCCTGTGTAAAATTGTTTTTTTACATAGGGTTATAAAAAGAAAACATGGATTTGCAAGAAGACTGCCGGGAGAGATTAGAGGGCTGAAGGTACTTTTATGAAAGCCTTTTTTGTATTATGCAAAAAGACTGCCGAGATGACTTGATTTGCGAGGAGTTGCAAAAGGGGGATTATTTAATTATTTACAACACCTGCAAGCAGAAGGTTCGGTATGCAAGGAAAAGTGACGGATATAATTTAAAGCGAACACCAAGATGGTCTATGGCGGATTTTCGCCTCCTTCCTGTAGTCAACGCGGCTGAACGGGCTTCCCAGAAGGAATAGTCCACATAGGAGTGCACATCGCTAAAAAATATAATGCCCGTGTACTTCCTATACAAACATGCACGACCGATTGCTTTCTTAAGGGGGTAAGACTACCTTCGGGAATATGCTGGAAAGGTATCTTCCTCCTACAAACGGTTATCGATATTGTTGCGATTGTTTATGGTACAATCGAAAATACAATTATAGTGTATCTATCTTTTCAATAGATAATTGAAGTGGAGAGAGTTTGATTAAGGTAAGAAGGGTCATGGACAAAGAACTCCGCATACTTATACTTGACGATGTTCCTGCTGATGCCGAATTAGAAGAGCATGAATTAAGAAAAGCCGGATTGGTATTCACCTCAAAGGTTGTGGATACGAAAGAAGCCTTCCTGGAAGAACTTGATGAGTTTGTCCCCGATATTATCCTGTCAGATTATGATCTTCCAACTTTTGATGGTCTTGCAGCATTAAGAATTGCAAAGAAGAAGTGTCCTGATGTGCCTTTTATCTTAGTTACCTGGAAACTTGGAGAAGAATTTGCAATTAAAACCCTCAAGAAAGGCGCAACTGATTATGTGTTGAAGGACAACCTGCAACGTCTTGTTATAGCGGTAAAAAGGGCATTAGAAGAGACTAAGCTAATAACAGAGCGTAAGTTAGCAGAGGCGAGGTTAAAACAGTCGGAGGAGAAATTCAGATCGTTGGCAGAACAGTTTCCCAATATGATTTTCATTAATTATAAAGGGAGAGTTGTCTATGCTAATAAGAAATGCGAAGAGGTAATGGGGTATACGACGGATGAATTTTATACAGAGAGATTCGATTTTCGAAGCCTTATTGCTCCTGAGTATCTTGATCAGGTCTCATCATCATTTCAGAAGCATATGCAAGGGTATGAAGTACTACCATATGAATATGTGCTTCTAACCAAAGATGGTAAGAGAATAGAGGTAATTATCACTACCAAATTGATTGACTATGAGAATGGTAAAGCCATATTAGGGATAATAACTGAAATCACCGAACGCAAGCAGGCAGAGAAGCTTATGGGCGATGCACTTGCTTTTAATAAAACAATTTTTGAGGCATCACCGATTGGCATTATTACATACAAAGCTTCGGGGCAGTGTGTTTCAGCTAACGAATCTATTGCAAAAATGGTTGGAGCAACTGTAGATCAATTACTGAAACAGAATTTTTACCACCTCGAATCGTGGAAGAAGTCGGGTATGTTAGAGCTTGCGGAAGAGGTATTGGCTACAGGAATGAAAAAAACTGAGGATGTTCGTTTAATCAGCACCTTCGGGAAGGACGTTTGGTTTGTTTGTCGCTTTGTCCCTTTCCAATATGGAGACGAACCACATTTGCTCGCGTTGTTTACTGACATCACCCAGCGGAAGGAGTCAGAACAGGTCTTAAAAGAAACCGAGCAAAAGCTGAGGAATATCGTTGAGCACAGCAATGAGCTCTATTACATACACGATACCAACCAAGTACTTAGCTATGTAAGTCCGCAATCATTACAGGTTCTTGGCTACACTCCTGATGAAATCATGATTGAGTGGACAAACCTGGTTACCGACAACCCGATCAATGAAAAGGGCATTGAAATCACAGAGAAAGCGCTAAAGACAGGCGAGAAGCAGCCACCTTATTTATTGGAATTATACAAGAAGGACAGAAGCAAGGTATTACTTGAGATTGACGAATCACCACTGAAAGACGGACAGGGCAATGTAATCGGCATAGCAGGTGCCGCAAGGGATGTTACAGAACAAAAGAAAGCAGAGCATGCACTACGGGCATCAGAAGCAGAGCTTCATGATAACTACTTTATCCAGTCTGCGATCAACATGATTCTGAGCGAATCTTTGAAAAATATACCATTAGATGAAATCTTGCAAAAGGCATTGAATATGATACTTGCAATTCCTTGGATAGCCTTTGAATCAATGGGAAGCATATCTCTCGTGGCAGATGACGCGGATATTTTGGTGATGAAAGCTCAAAGCAATCTTCCCGAATCGCTGAAAGAACTATGTGCGCAAGTTCCTTTTGAAAAATGCCTTTGCGGAAAGGCTGCACAGTCTCAAAAAATTGAGTTTGCCGACCACATCGATGAACGTCATGAAATCTGCTACGAGGGAATGCATCCTCACGGTCATTACTCTGTGCCCATTCTGTTCAGCGGCAAAACACTGGGAGTCCTGAATATCTATCTAAAAGAAGGGCATATCAGAGACAAAAAAGAGGAAGAATTCCTGCAAACTGTTGCCGATACGCTGGCAGGAATCATAGTGCGTAAGAAAGCGGAAGACAGGATTGAATATCTTGCCTATTACGATGGTCTGACAGGGCTTCCCAACAGAAACCTCTTTATTGACAGGTTGACCCAGGGTATAGCGAGAGCAGAATATAGTAAAAAGACTTGTTGCAGTTTTAATCATGGATATTGACAGATTTAAATCCATAAATGATACCTATGGCCTTGAGACAGGAGATGCTGTATTAAAGACAGTTGCAAAAAGGCTTACAGGATTTGTCCGTGAAGGTGATACAGTAGCGCGTATTGGAGGCGATGGTTTTGGAGTATTACTCATTGATATCGCTCAATCTGAAGATATAATCCTCGTTGTAGAAAAGATTATGAAAAATATGTCTTACCCCATACAGTTTGAAGGAAAAGAGATTGTGCTGACTATTAGTATCGGCATCTCAGTATATCCTGAAGACGGGAAGGATGCATCAACACTCATAAAGAATGCAGAGATGCCCTTGCACAGGCAAAACAGCAGGGAAGGAAAAACTACCAGTTTTATACTGAAGACATGGATGTAAAGGCATCAGAGTTTGTTTTTATGGAAAAGGATCTCTTCAATGCAATACAGAATGAAGAGTTCCTCCTCTACTATCAGCCATACTGGGATATCGATACAAAGAAGATTGTAGGCATGGAAGCATTGATACGGTGGCAAAGTCCGGAATTCGGATCAGTCTCGCCAGGTAAGTTTATCCCTGTGCTTGAAGACACAGGGATGATTATAGAGGTTGGAGAATGGATTTTAAGAACGGCAATCCGACAGGTTAAGGAATGGCAGGATAAGGGATATCCTGTAGTCCCAGTCTCCGTAAATCTCTCCCCAATTCAATTCAGGCAAAAAGATTTATCTCTCATGATAGAGCGGATAATCAGAGAATCCGGTTTTTATCCGTCCCTCCTGACTCTGGAAATAACAGAGAGCGCCTTTATGCAGGATATAGAATTTACCCGCACAATTCTTGACAATCTCAAGAATATAGGAGTTTCAATATCGATTGATGATTTCGGGACAGGATATTCATCGTTAGCTTATCTAAAGAGATTCCCCATTGACAACCTGAAGATTGACATATCCTTTATAAGAGAAATAGCAACAGATCCAATTACTGCCTCAATCGTAATGGCTATTATAAACATGGCGCATACTCTGAACTTAAAGACAATTGCGGAAGGTATAGAAACAGAAGAACAATGGAAGTTCTTGCGCCTTTTAAGATGTGATATGGGACAGGGGTTCTATCTTAGCAAACCTCTTCCTGCAGAGGAAACTGAAAAATTATTTATATGATGATAAAAAAAACAGCAGAACAACTTTTTGCTCCTAACGATAAGATTAACATAAAACCTACTCAAAAATTGGGAAAAATAAGAAGACATAAAAATCCATGAAATCAAAACTCGCAATTGCCATTACTCTTTGGGGATGGCTTCTTTTTGTGGTTTGGCTCCCTATGATTACGACGAATATGGAAATCGCTGGATTATTCATATCTTTCAGCCAGTCTCATCATTACGAAATTCAGGCGTTTTATGTCCTAATTGTTCTTATTCCGCTCATTTACACATTCTTAGGTTATCTTGTTAATGAAAGAGAAAAACTCCTCAAGAAAGTTAAGGAATCAGAAGAAAAATACCGTTCCCTTGCACTGGTTGATGAACTTACCGGACATTTATAACAGACGAGGACTCTTAACATTAGGTGAACATTATTTGAGAATGGTCAGGCGACAGAAGAAGTGTATATACCTGCTTTATGCTGATGTCGATAATCTTAAGGGCATTAATGATACATTGGGGCATAAAGAAGGAGACGCGGCTTTAATTGCGACGGCAAAAATCCTCAAAATGAATCTGTCGGGAGTCTGATATTATTGCCCGCATCAGTGGGGATGAGTTTATCGTAATTCCAGTTGGTACTGAGAGAGATTGTATCGATATAGTTATTAATCGTTTGCAAAAAGCATTGGAGATCTACAATTCACAAAGCAATCTTGGTTATAAATTATCATTAAGTCTTGGAATAGCATCCTATAATCCAGAACATCCATATTCTATTGAAGAACTGTTGGTTCAAGCTGATAAATCAATGTATGAGCGGAAGAAGAATAAACGGAACTCTTAGATCAAAGTATTATGCTGACGCTGATTCCTAAAGGGACTAATATTGACAGAGGGACAACGTCGCGGCTAAAGAGACACACTGTTATGATAATTATCATATCTCATAGGTGCCGGCTATGCTAAGTTGCAGATGAAAGTCACATTCCGATAGAATCAGGCATTGTGCTGACGTGATGAAGGATTCGAGAAAACTTTGTAACACCTGAAAACGTTTGTAAGTAGGTGTTGTTCGCTCCTCAGCGCGATCATCGGGCATGCTCCTTTTCTGAGGAAACAGACGTAATTTTTCTCATCAACAAAAACAATTGCTTCTGTGAGGAAGAAGCCTCGAATGCAAGCACTTTGTTAAATGCATTTACAATTTCTTCAAGACCACTTTCCATGGCTTATCCTTTACCGTCCCCACGACACGCTTCCCGAATTTCTGCTGGAGGATCTTGATGCACTCGATTTCTTTATTTGTCGATCGGTGCGAACTTAGGCCGCCTTTGTTTGTGTAGTGCTTTGCGAGGAAAGCATAGCGATCGTCTCGCCAGATGAACCTCTTCCAATATAGGCTCATCAGGAAGAAATCATAGTCCTGTTTGACCACCAGACGGGGATCGAACCTCTGGCCGTCTTTGATAACTCCCATTGCAAAACCGTTAATGCGGTCCTGGGTTGAGAAGGGATCTATGTAATCAAACTTGCGGATGTCCGGGATCTCGTTGAAGCCGAAGAGATTGGTCCCGGTATCGCGGGCAATATTGGCAGTGTTGAGGAGCACTTCCCATATATAGCCCGGATCCTTAACTTTTGTTCGGAGGCCTCCAGTTACCCCTTCCTCTCCACCCATGTAAATGAGGCATTCAATATCATCGTCCGCCATGAAAATAATTTCTTCATCGAAGTTGTCGAGGATCCACTGACGCTTTTGCCCCATGCCATAGACTGTTTCGGGATGAGATACTACCTTGTCGTGGTATTTTCTGTATTGGTCCGCCTGGGACTTCGGAACGCAGACAAATGACTCGCGGAATAGTTTATGTGTCGTCATGGTTTCCGCGCGGCCGGCAGACGGAATGACGCAGATCACTTACCAACGCTCCGCAGGAATTCAGCGCCGTCTATCACTTTCCCGAGGCCGATCTTTTCCCTCTTGTCTTCTTTCATCATCTTGATGTTGAAATGATCGACCGCGACTTGGAAGTCGAGCGTGTTTCTGAAAAACAGGACGACGTAATTATATTCTTCCATCAACCTGGGTGCGATATCGTATTCAGGAGTTTCTATGTTGATATCATCGATGATCTTTGCGAGCTCATCTTCACTGAACCCGGTAAAAGCGAAATCAAGAGACTCGATCTCCTTCAAGATCTTCTCTAACTTAGTTCTGTCCCAATCGCCGGTAATCTTATTCAAGGCAAGATTGAGGGCTTTTTCTTTCGACTTCGAAAGGTCGAATACAATGCAGGGGACTTCTTTGAATCCCATCTCCAGACAGGCTTTATACCGCTGATGCCCGCCGATTATGGTCATATCGGCGTTAACAATGATCGGATCCACAAGTCCGAATTCTTTGATATTTCCCTTGAGCGACTTCAGCATGGGACGTGCGATCTTCCGGGGATTGTATTTCGCAGGCTTTAAATCTTCTATTGGTATATTACTAATGTTCATATACTTATCCTCATATACTTACCCCACAACTATCCGATTATTTCAGTTCTTTATGTATGAATATCTTAGTTAGTCCTCCTTCGTTCATATTCATTTCGATTTGTCCGGTAAACTTTTGAACTATGTCGGGATACTCTTTGAGAAGTTCAGCCAATTTCTTTTTCCATTCTTTGAAATCCTTCATATCACTCCTTCTCGGGCAACAAAAAACCCGAAATCTAACTTTTATTGGGGTCTTAAGAGGTCTCCTTGGGGAGTTCTTAACTATCCCAAATGTAAAGTTTTGATTTCGGGTTTAACAGCTCTCCGAGAGGGAGATGCTTAAAGTACCGATTTCATTTTACGCTCTATAATAACAAATTTTTTTGGCGTAGTCTGGCAGGAGGATAATTCAATAAACATTTTTATATCAACAACACACTGTGGGCATTCTTAATCGAATCAGTTCATTGCGCCCCAGATTGCGGTCCATGGTCATCAAGGTTCACGCCTAAGGCACGCACCTTTTCTCTATTGATCTCACTATCACGAGCGATATCACGAAGAGCAGACTCAATGTTTGCGCGAATGACGAGATCCGCCGCACTGGGATTGCTCAGGTTGAGAAAGAATCGAGCGCCACCCATGGCAGCTGGGTTAAAATCCTTACTGCGAAATGCGTTTGCGTAGTCTTCCGCCCTTGCAGATTCAAGAAATGCCGTGTCGTCACCACCCCATGATTTCTCAGTGGAAATACGGGCCAATATCTCCAGAATATCCTTATCCTTTTCCGAAGAAGATTCATATTCCTGCTCGCATACCTGTCGAAGCTTTGCATCAGTTAGTCTTTGAAAGCCTTCAAGCGCGCTGAGATCGAACATCTCCTTTTCATGAGCATGTGCGACTCTCCATTCTTCGAGCAACTGATCTGCCTCCTCTTCCATACCTGCTTTTCGAAGTAGCCATAAAGCGCTGTCAAGACTACGCGTGTGAACTAGGGTAATATGTTCGAGATACTTTTGACGTAGCCGCTCGGCAAAGGCGCGCCACTCCTCTGCGTCGCGGAAACTTGCCCGGTATTCGCGCCACAATTCCTCGATTTCTTGGCGGCGCAGAAACGTGGCTATGTTCTGATTCTCTGCCTGCATCACTTCCACCAAGGCAGCCCAATCGCAAACTCCATCAGTGACGTATGCGCCCAAAAAGCGATCTGATTGCGACAGATGGGTCCACCCCACACGTCGCAAGAACTGAATGTGCCTAGTTAAAGTATTCTGTTTGTCGTCGGCCGCTTCTTCGATCGGAGATACATATTCGATGGAAAGAACATCGTCTACAGTTGGAACGTCCTCACCTCCAATCAGATGGCAGTAGTAAAGGACCCCAAGGGAGGACATCAGAGAGTCCTTAACCTGCGGCAACAAATCTGGCAAATGGCTAAGCACATGATCGTGACTGGCCAGGATCTTTTTCAGAACACGGACATTCTTGATGTGCAACGAGTCAGCCATCATAGAAAGAGACGCGACTGTCGCCGCGTCATGTCCCTCTGCAGCAATGCTGACGCCGTAAGACATAGGTGGATCGAAAAGAATTTCTCTGTCGAAAATCTTTTCTCGATACAGTTTGAGCGACTTCATGCTATCGTCACTAAGATTATCACGACTAAAAATGAGGACGACCTTGCAAGCCCTCTCTCTTGCAAGGGTTTCTACAAGTCCCATGATTTCAACGGCTTTTAGCTCTGGGGCCGTGCGCTCCAAGTCGTCCAGGCAAACTAGACAGTTACGAATAGCACCAAATTCAAATGCATCAATCCCCAATTGAATTGCCTCTGCGGCAACTTTGCCTGGAAGCCCTAGTCCAGCAGCGCCTTTTTGTATGCGTTGTACCAGAGCAAGCCTTTTCTTCTTTGCTTCAGCCCACATCTTAGAAAAAATGCTATCTGAGTCACCACCAAGTTCTGTCGTTCCAGAAACTTCAAACAGGATAGAAGTCTTGACATCAGAAATAGAACGAAGACCAAACAAGGAAACATAGGCATATCGTGGATATTTGAGCGCAATGTCTGCCCGGTGCTCCTCAACAATGGCCTTCCATAAGTGAGTCTTTCCCACCCCCCATCGGCCAACAAGGCCGACAATTGAGACGGGGGCACTGTCGAGAGCTTCTATGATTGCGGTTTTACCGGGGACGTCCACGTTCCCTGTACCGTCGTAGGTGAGCCTTCACAGGCTTCATTTGGCATCCTCCTGCCGCATAACGTTATTTCATACGACTACCGTCTTTAAATAATGATATAAGAAGGGGGGGGTAATCAGTCAATGGAAATACTTTTCAGGGTCAAATGAGCTCTCTTTTACACTGTATAAGTTTACTTAGAATCCTATCTGCTTTTGGTCATCTCTGGGTTGCCTTGGCATCTAAGGCCGCATACGATAGTATTCTTCTTGGGTCATATTTCTGTTTATTTCCGATTGAACCCACGGTAGGCCCGGACAGAGACCGAAAAGTTCGTATTGCAGGAAGGACCAGACGAAGGCAGAAAATCGCGTTGGTGCGAACTTCGATGTGAATTTAACTACTAATCCCCATTCACGATCCGCCAGATTTGTTTTACATCCATATTGAACCGAAGCGCCAGTTCCGTATAATTGCCTTTGAACATGCTCCTGATCTTTCTATTCCGCTCTTCTCGGTAAAGGTCTTTATGGTCTGGAAAGGAAATCCGGCAGTCTTTAAGGTCACAGATGAACTTTCGCATAATCTCTTTGCCCGAGGCGTCGCCGAACCGGTCACAGAAGCAGGTATAAAGGGCGAGCAGCGCTGTAATATTTTCTGAATTATTTGAAAGACGGTCAGGGATGGTGATCCTGCAACCGCCGAGAACATCGATAACTGTTTTGATAATCTTTTCGCCGTCGTTCGTCCCGTAGTCTTTCACATAGCCGTCAAAAAGTCTATTGAGCATCTGCCTTCCCTTCCACCAGTTAGGTTTTTCCGTCAATGGCATTCCCTCCGTCATGTTCACCGCTTTGGGCGGTATTTTGGTTAGACTGCTCATTGTTGCTGACAGCCTCGATTCCCCTTTTATGCCAAATTTTTGCAAAGTCTATCCAGTATTCGTGCAACGAGTTATAAGTCCTGTGGATCCTCTCGCGCCGGACGAGGTAGCGGCCGGCAGTTGAAAGGTCCTTCCAGCCCATGCGTTCCTGGATCGCTGGAAGCGTGTATCCTCTGATGTGCTGGAGGTCGTTTGAGTGAGTTGCCCGGAACATGTGCCAGGTGACTTTTGCTTTGCGGATACCGGCGGTCGAGGCATAGCGTTTGAGGACAAGTTTCAGGGCTCCGGCATCAAGCGGGCGGGTGGACGGCCGCCTGAACCGATAGGATACGAGGAAACGGTCGCTCACTTTCGCTCCCTGGGAGATGCGGATTGTGAGATACCGCCGGATATAGGCTGCCGGTGCTTTCCAAGGTAGACTGTGCGACTTGCGTGCTTTTTGCCGATGTTCTCCGGGATAGCGATATCGAGGTACTTGCCGTCATCGATCATATCGGCCAGACGGAGACCGTATATCTCGCCGATCCGGAGACCGGCAGAAAGGCTGCGAGAATGAAAATGCAGACATCACGGAGACCTTTCTCTCTGGTGATATCGATCGCCTGGAAAAGACTAAGGACTTCTTCCTTGGTGAAGGTCTGCATGCGTCGGGTGAAGATTTTGGGCTTTGGGATCTCGGCGGTGATGTCTTCAGTGATGATCTTCTCGTACTTTAAATAACGGAAGAATTTGCCAAGGGCGGTGAGCTTCGTCTGACGCGTCTGATTGCTATTACCCTGATAGAAACACCACTCAAGATACCCCTCGATCTCCTGGCGGGTAATCTCCGATACTGGTTTCGCTTTGTCACCTCCTTCCATCCAAGCGAAGAATTCTTTCACCTTCGCTGAATAAATATCGCTGCTCTTCGATGAGAGACCTTCGAGGACGTGGAGGTAACGGTTGAAGCCGGCGAGATGTTTATCCATTTTCTTTACTTGGAATGCCCAATAGCCTTAGACCCATATTTTTCGAGCATTAGTTTCAAAGCTTCTTCATGAACCTCTGCCGACCGCAAGCGGGAATAAACAGCGAGAGAAGCCACCGCAATCTTCGTCTTATCTGTGATCGCTTCCGGCTCGACAAAGCCTCCTCAATTTCCTTTACTGATAAATCAAATACTTTCCCCATTTTCTGTGTTTCTTTCATAGTGCAAGCTCCTTTTTGGCTTTACGATAGAGTCGTAAAATATATATTTGTTCTCTTTTCAAATTAACGAGCGATTCGGTTATGAGACATGGCGATATTCCAGTCTCGTTACTGATAAGTGTTTTTATATAGCTATTTCTCATTTCCTTCACTGCCCTTCCAACCTGAGCTTTTCGATTTCCTTTGCTCTTGCCGACAGCCTTGCGCCTTTTGTGGTGCCTCTTTTGACATGCTTTCCCTCCAGGCATCTTTCTCCATCTCTTGCGCTCAGCTTTTCTCCTCTTTTCCTTTATCTCATTACGACAATGATCGCAATAATGTCTTCGACCACCCCGCCACCGAAAAGTAAACTCTTGAAAACATCGCTCACATTGCGCAACTAATTCTGTATGCATTTCTGTTTCCCCCGGACCCCCTTCTGTTCGAAAAACAAAAACATAATTATCCTCAAAACCTTGATATACAGCCTTATAAAAACCCTTTGAAAATCCTTACAATTTATAGAGAGTAGGAGGTAGGGGCCACCTGCCGGGCCTCGGTTGCTTTCGATGGGGGGGTGGGTGCTGAGACCTCGAACACAATCTAAAACTTCAACCTCTTCAAATCTTATCGCACTATTCTTAAAATCTTTAAACCGAAAACTATTGATTTCATTAACCTCTAAAACCCTATTACCACACTTTTTATCATTATGTGCAGTATGTTCAGTAAAAAACCTTGTAGGTGTTTGTCCTACAATTTCGTTTTTTTCGCTAAAATTTGCCCACGTACCGGATACACCCCAATCGAGACCGAGCACAGGATGAACCAAACCCTTAACTATCAAGCTTCTACACCTAAATCAATAGCTTTATAATTAACTACTAATAATATATTTTCTTGATAGTTAACAGGAGAATAAAACCTGAGCATAAAGTGAAAAGCGCCGCTCAGACAAGGCGATCCTGCCCTCATTTTCGTCCCGTAGCAGTTACAATTTTTGTCAGTTATAACTCTTTGAAATATAAAGATATTCAACTTAAAACCAACTGCTACTAACGTGATTTCGACTGCTAAAAAGCCCACCCAAAAGACCGAAAAAGACCGAAAAACGTGATTTGTAAGCTCTAATAAAAATTACTGCTACTCTGCTACTAAACTCACAACCGATTGATTTTAAATAATAATTTCCCGTAGCAGTCCAATTTTGCCCGGTCTCGACTGCGACCCTACTGCTACGGACTGCTACGGGACTGCTACGGCAACTGCTACGGCAGATATCTTCGATTATCTTAACTTTTCTTTTAAAATCTCTCATTTTCTCATGTGCCGTAGCAGTGTAGCAGTAATTTCGGAAAGATATCAACAAAACTTGTGAAAAGGTGGGAAAAAATAAAAATGTGTTATTTTTGCAACACATTTTTGAGTCTGACAGACCAAAGAGGCCTGCTCCGGATTCAACTGCTACGGATGCTGGCCAACTGCTACGTTGTATCACTTTTGCTTAATTTTTCCATTATATTTTTGAAATTTCTGAAGACGTTGTTGTAAGCGGGGAAACCGATATATATATCATCGGATGATCACCTTCCTGAACTTCCAATATCTCTGACCTTCGCGCCGCGTCCAATAGGGTTCAAAGCCCGGACGTTCGAGAAGTTCCCATCCGGACCGCCTGAGCAAATCCCGATCGTTTCTCAGTCTCGAGACAAAAACGGATGCCTTGTCATAAGGGTTTTTGATGCCGTTATTCTTACAGAACCTGTCCAGGGCAAGTACGATGTCGCCCGACGTGGCCATAAATTCAAAAAACGCGCGCAAATACTCCTCGCCGGTTTGTTCGTCCTTAATTGTTTCTGCCCTCGTTTTGATAATTTCAATTCCGTATTCAGGATGCGTCCACTTATACACGTCCTCGTCATATAATTCTTTGTCGGAAGCGCTTACATCCGAGTAGTTCCTGTGTGGATGCGGCCCCGGCACCAGGTCGAGCCCCTTCATTTTCCCTACGTACTCCCTGACAAGACCGTCAAGGAGTTTAATGATCGTATTTGAGGACCTTTCCGTGTCCCTGGCCTTGGCGTCCTGGTAGGTTATCCAGGCCGTGCGGATCTCTTTCTCTCCAGTCTCAGTGCCATATAGGAAGTCGTCCGGACCATAATATGGAATGTATTTCAGAAGCCTCTCCAGCATCAGCATCAACGTTGCAAGGAACTCATCCGTTCTGTTCTTCGAGTGGCCTTTATGTTCTTTCTTCAGGATAGTTATGAAGTCCTTGCGCTGCTGAAGGTTTGCCAGAATATCCTTCTGGAGGAACTTCAATATTGCGGACATGATGAGATCCCGGTTCTTTATGAGCGCCCTGGTCGCCTCATCTTCGATAAACGCTTCGGACTTGTTGTCCTTCGAGAAATCAATGTCATAGGTCCTGTTGATCAACTCGGCCTTGACGAAAGGCTCTATGGCGGTAATGAGAACAAGGGCTTTCGGCATCTCCTGTATGGTGTCCGAGTCGGTCCCCTGGGTCCTCTTCTCCTTGCCTCCCTTCGTGGCGGAGAGCAAAAGGAATTTGAGGATTGATTTTGTAAAGTCGTCATGCTCCAAGTTGTCGATTATCAGCAGCGGGTTCTGGGCCGACACCGCATAAGCGGCCGCAGCCGATGGATCTCCGAGATGTTCGTTTCCATAGATGAGTATCGATATCAATTTTGCGGCCGTAGTCTTGCCGGAACTCGTAGGGCCTGAGAACTTCATCAGCCCCATGTAGGGCGCAAAATCAAGCAGGAACGCTGACATCATCCAACACAGAATCAGGTACTTTTGTTCCTTCTCGCAAGTGAGGTTATCGAAGATCAGTTCTTTCAATACAGCCATCCCTTCGTGGACGTCCGCATCGGGAAGAAAATTTATCGGAAGTATTTTTTTTGATGACTTCAAGAGAATGCCCTCTTTGTTCAGCCCGTTTGGCGTTTCGCTCACGTCTTCCTTTGATACCTTGAGGATCATGCTGTTCGGAGAGTTCAGGTTGATGTACACGGTATCCGTGTTCCGGTCGGTGTAGATCCACGATGCCAGGTCTATCTGCCTGCCGGCGTTATAAGCCTCCGATGCCAGGGACTCCCAGACAGACCTACCGGGTTCCTTTGTTGGCAGCAGGCTCGATGCCTTTTTCATGAGGGCATTAAAAGGACGGTTATTTCCGATCTGATAAATGTGATGCTGATAAAGCAAATATACGTCGCTCATCCGGTCGTGGAAGAAGCGGCCGTTCTGGCTCAGATGCTTATAAATAATCGATGCCACCGTGTTCGGGTCCGCATCTTTTTTCGGGACCTTCTCGAAATAGACAGCAAGCTCCCTCCTGAGGTCCTGGTTGACTTCGATCTGCTCCTCGATGGCTTCTTTGCTGAATCCCAGGGCAACGAGCTTTTCGACATATACGAGCTTCTCGGCCTCCACCATGTCCGCCACGGCCGAAAAAACTTTCCGGTCTTTTAGTGCCTTTAGTCGTAATTCGAGCGTGTTCAGCTTCGAGATCTCCGCGATCTCCCATGAGATAAAGTCCACGGCCTCCGCCTGAAGGCGCTTGATCTCCATCTTCCGCACTCCCTCAAGCAGCGACTTTAAATAATCATCAGGGTCCTTGAAGTCTTCGTTATAGACGACAACGCGGATATTGTTTGACCTGTTCAGCTCCGTGCAGATCTTCCTGATGAACCCTTTCCCGCCGGCATCGTTATCGAGCCAGAGATAAATATGTTTCGAGGCGCAATACGTCTTCAACCCTTTGATCTGGTAATCCGCGGGCTGCCCTATGAGGCCGATCACATTCTGCACGTCGCAATCAAGGACGCTCAGGAGGTCGTTCTCTCCCTCCACAACCATTACCTCGTTAAACTTGCTCAGAGCCCCTTGGTTGTAGAACCTCCACTCCTTCATCCGGACTTCGTTCGGGAGTTGATATGCGAGCTTCTTCTGAGGGTCCTTCATGGTGAAGTGCAGCACTTTCTCTTTGTCGTAATGAGGGAAAATTGCCAGGCCTTTTTTAAAGAAGTCGAGAAGCGACGGCTTGCCGTCGATTTCTTTTTCTCTGCCGAGTCCTGAAGCCTTGATCTGGTCGTCCGTGAAGCCCTTCGATCGGAGATGCTCTACGAGGTCTCCGAGGCTCCAGCCTACCTGCATAGTGTCGAGAACATTCTCTTTGTGCCCTCTCTTCTCTATCAGATAGGATCTTCCGCCGTTGTCCGAAATATTGTCGTGGTAATGCCTCGCCGCCTCGATGAAGATAGTTTCTTTTATGGTTAGATTAACTCCGGAGTTGTCTTTCGGTTTTTTCCCCGCCTTCAGCTCGATGCCGGCGAGTTTTGCAGCTTTCTTTAAGGCTTCGGATTTATCGATTCTATTGAAGGTTTCGAGAAAGGTGAAAAGGTCGCCGGCAGCCCCGCACTGGAAGCATTTGTAATGCTGATCCTTAATCGAAAAACACTTATGCCCCTGACAAAAGGGGCACTCTTCCAAATGGTGCCCCTTCATCTTCAAACCCGTCTCCTGAGCGATGACGCGCAGGAGATCCAGGCGCTCTTTTATGTGCTCAAAATCAGATGTCAAGGGTATTTCCCGTCATTCTTATTGCTCCCCTAGTGTCGATGCCGTCTTCAAGCCCCTACCTCCCATAGCAGAGGCGCTGTAATGTCCGCCATTGGCTCTCAATTCCGTAATGTGATGAGCCCTGACTCCGTAACAGGCCCGCTCCGTCTGTATAATTGCGACATCGATAATGACTCTCTCCAGGATACCGGCGATGGGCCGTAACATCCAGGATGCGTTGCAGTAAACGGAACGACCGATCAGTGCGCGTATATGTTCAACGGGCATGATGTTTCTCGCTCATAATAATCGCTTCTGTTCTCCTTTCAGTTCATTCTCCTTGGCACTCTTTTTCTGGTGTTCAATATATTGCGTCACGGCCCATTTGGTGGCGTCGACCTCCACCTTCACCGCTTTCTTGAACTCCTCCATTGCCTTAGGTTCCATACTGCCCCACAGCTTATTGATTTGAGTCATGGCATTGTCGTATTTCTTGAATTGTTCCGGGTGGGTCTTTTTAAACCAATCGGTCCAACCGAGAATATCCCAATCTGGATTTTCTTCTAAGAGTTTTGCGGCGAATGTCGCAATCTGTTTTACAGCTTTTTCGTACGACTCCCTGTGCCACGAAAAAGAAGCCATGGTCCCCACCCTTTCCTCTTAATACACGTTTTTAGAATAAAGAATTCTGTAGCGCTGTTTTGCCTATCAATGCTCTAAAGTCCGTTAATCCTCCGGGCAGACCGCCTCGTAACATTTAGCGTCTCACCTTCCGACGAGGCCGTCGCTGCTGTACATGGCCATTAGAGTGCTCAGAAAGCCTCCTCTTCGCTTTTCTTCCCGTTGATCTCTTTGAGGTATGGCTTGATCTTTCCGGAGGGACAGCCGAAGTAGTCCTCAGGCTCCCTTGCCCTCATCAGGCCCTTGACCTGAACAACTTGGCCTTCCTGCAGGCCGGCGATCTCCTGCTCGTTGAGCGTGTACACTTCAAAGTCTTCCTCGATGTCCCTGTAATCGCCCTGACCTTCACGGATAAGGTGAAGACATATCTTCCCCTCGGGAGCTTCAGTTGATAACGATGTGATCTCGCCGGTAAGAATGAAGGCAGCGCGAAATTCACTGCCGTCGATCGGCTGCCAGTTCGTAAAGGTAAAATTGCTGTAGCGTTGGCCTTCTTCCTTGTCGTATTGAGAAAAGAAACCCTTAAAGCGGTAAGCCTGGCCGGGATGTTTTTTATGAAAATCGAGGAAGGCCTCGACTTTGTCTTTACCCCAAATTCTGCCATAGGTTTTCACATTGCCAAAGAGTTCATTGGGACATTCAACCTGAATCTGCAGATAAACAGTGTCACGCGTAGATTTCTCTTTCTTGCAGCTGGCCACTCTTCCCCAGACGTTGCCGAGGTTGAAATGCTTCATGCGCTCTCCAACAGTCTTAAACTACCCGTCTCGAGTCTGGGAATCAAAACCTCGCCGATCTGTTTATCGGAACCAGGTATCTCAAAGTGAGATAGGAATGCTTCCTGAAATGTTTCGATCCCGAACTCGACAGACTCCATCCTGCTCTTGATAGCCCAAAATACTGCACGCCAAATGCCGCGTTCATACTGTTCCTGGAGTTTCTGTCGCGCTGATGAAGATCTGCTCCTTCCGCCCGGAGAACACAACTCGGCCTTCGGTATCGGAACCCTGAAAACAACGGAATGCTGAATCTTGCCGACAGTGTAGAGAAAGCGGATATCAAGGAGCATGGCTTTCCAGTCTTCGGAAAACTGCACGCCGTCCGCTCCGTACTTCGAGAGGATCCTCCTGATGTCTTCCTGCGAGCGTGCGACCGGCGTAGTAGATTGCTGATAAGCTTTCATCAGTTAACTCCCTGGATATCAGTGATAAAGCATCGGCCACCGTCCTCAACATAGCATTGAAAAGCGATTGTGGAAATAGGGGCTTTAGCACGAAGAAAACTGAAGAGTCTATTCCGTTTTCTTCCTTGATTGTAAGGACCGAAAAAAAAGGCAATATAACTTCTCATATCGCTCCCACTCTCTGCATCTCCTCTTTGGTCGGAGCCGTGTATACCATCGTGGAGTTTAAGGATTTATGCCGGAGCTGCTTGTTCGTGAAGATAAGGGCCTTTTGCCTTTCGTCGTCGCTGAGGTGCCTTACGTCAGCCATAATCCTTTGTGCCTTCGTGTGCCTCAATGCGTGGGGCGTATAGCGCGGGATGCCGGCAAGCCCGCACCATTTGTCCATGATGTCCTTAAATGACCGCAGAGATAACCTCTGCCCCTTCTTAGAAACAAACAGAGGTGAGTCGTCATCGAGACTCTCTCTCCAGGTCCTTTTCACTTTGAGAAATCTCCGGAGGACCTCCTGGATCTCGACAGGCAGATATACCTCGCCTATCGCTCCCTTCTCGGCGATCCGCTCATTGACCTCGATTCTGTCCCGGCCGATCACGTCGCCGACATTTAGAGCCAGCGCTTCCCCTCTTCTGAGCCCCGTCGCTCTGCAAAGCCTTAGAAGGACATAATCCCTCTCGGCCTGCTTGTCTTTCCTGTTTTTGAGAAAGTTGAATAGCTTTTTCTCCTCTTCTTCGAGCAGGTAATTGATGCCTGCTTTCGAGCTTTTATTATTGATGCTGAGTTGCACCATGACCGCCTCCTGTCATAAGTAGTTCAAACGGTTTAAACCGTTCTTCTTGCCTCACGTTCATCGCAGGGAAGGCCGAGACGAGCTTTATCGGGAGCGCTTCCCTATCCCTGCGATCACAACACATGGCTTTATCGCCCGCTCACTTTTTCGCCAGAGCTCGGCGCCTCCGACTCTCCGGTCCAAACTCTGGAATAACCCTCGCTGCCGGCGCCGGAGATTTCAACGTGGCTCGTTCCAATAGTCCCAGAGTCGATCTTGTAGAGAATTACTGCCAGAATAGCTGCAAGAGCGAGAGCCAATAAAAAATATGTGATTCCTTTCATCTTCATCCCACCTTCAAAACAAAAGAGGCGGGATCTCCCGCCTCACAGATTATTCGACCACTGTCAACTGGTCCTCATCGAACCATGCGCCCTTGCCTCCTTTGAAAAGGACATAGTAGCGGCTGATAGGCCCGCTTGTAAGCCCGCATTGATCAATGATTCCCACCTCTCCGAGTGGCGTTTGAACCTTTTGATTCGGCGAGAATTTAAAATCTACTGTCGGCATCGGCTTCACCTCCTTCCATGTTCATCCATTTTTGAGAGATTCTATAAACTCATCCACTTTATCCGGGCATTGAGAACAGACTCCGACGCCTCTTAGGTAGTTCACAATGAGCCAGGAACATGGACCGTTTTCCCCCAAACAGGCATTAGTCTCTGTGCATCCGCAGCCTATACATTTAACCTCGATCACGTCTCCCCGCTTTCTGCTTTTTGAGCATCCGGCGTTGAAAAGAGATGTCGGTCATTTTTATGAGGTTTCTTATGTAATTGTCTGTCTCTTTCCTCTGAGAAATCTTTCTTCTTGTCTTCGCGGCCCTGCCCCGAAAGAATGCCTCGACATCGTCCCGGAAGAATCTGCGATGCGGCCTCTGAAGATAGACGCCTATTGCCGTAGAGTGACGGTTGATAAACCCTTTGGACACGCCGAACTCATCGATGATGTCCTGATCGGACATGGTCTTCTGTAGCTCCTGCATCAGCATCCTATTCTTTCAAGGTCTTCAATCATATGTCTTGCCGCTTCTTCGGCCAAATCAAATTGTTCGACCTGAATGCCGCAAAGAACGGCGGTCAGCGAATTCCGGAGATGATGACAGAGGTATTGCCTCGCCTCATCGCTCATCGCTTTGAGGTCCTCAATGCCTCTTTCCTGACCCTCGTAATCCGCGCCCATTTATAGCTTTGGTCCTTTGTCTTAAAATGTTTCCATCTCTTGGACTTCGAACGGCTCTATCATCGATGCACAGAGAAAGAGCGCCGCAACAATATCGAGCGTGATTCTTTTGATGTCCAAGCGCACGCCTATTCGGTCTGTGAAAATTACCCTATATACGGCTGTCATTTACGCCCATCTTTTCTAAGGTTTTTACTTCTTTTAAGAGCACATTCATCTGTTTAGCGAGGCCCTCAACCTTTTCATTAATGCTTTTTTCAAAGGCTTTTTTGTCTTTTCTGCTCGGGCGTTCAAAACCATGCCGGTCGCAAAGATAATAAATGTAGTGGACAGGATCGATTTCGTTAAGAATTGCTTCAATATTATCGAGGTTTAGTTTTACGTCGCCTTCAGGAGAGAGCGCCCGCGTGAGCATAGACTGCGCCTGTTCTTCCTTCTTGCCTGGCCACACGGACATGGAGATAGATTTTCTGGATTTTCCGGATACTGCGATGGCTTTAATCAGTGCGTCATAAGCATCTTCATAAAATAACGGCTGCTGATCATTCATTTGTAACTCGCTGAAAGAATTTTCAATGAATTACAACCTATAAAAGTGTGTTTGAAAGAGAATTTAAAGGAGTTCAAATAGTTATGGGCGGCAAAATGATCGTCCGTGGGGGAAATAATTTCATGTTGAAAAACTTCAGGGGATTTGATAAGTTTATTGAGCGGCGGCGAGCATTCCAGAACTCGACAGGCACCGGAATGCCGCCCCGCCAATTCTACAGGAGGCACGCTTTGGCAAGCATAAGAACCACCTTTTGGAAGGTTTATCTTGTGTACCCGCTGTATACCCTTTATCTCTTTTTTTGTGCTTCAGAAGTATGGTTTCTATGCTTGCCATGGCTCTAAATTATCGTGTTAGCGAGGCTACGTTGTCAATGCCTGAACATTAGCCACGCTGATATAATATCCAGTCATTGGTGAACGAATTAACGTCGCTTATTGAGCATATTATCGAATTAATAAACAGGCTTTCGCAAAAAAGTTGCATTGCGCATGGCTACTATCCGAAATCAGCGACGGGCAAAAGTAACCCACTCCTTATATGCTCGTTCTCCTTATATCTTTGGTATTTGACATCAACGAAAAATGGCTTTGAACGGCGAGGGCGAGATGTTTACGGAGGCCAGGGCCACCCCGGAGACCACGAAAAAACAGATTATGATGGAGCTGCAGGGTACGGATATGGCTATGGCAAGGGTTGTGGAGGAGATTGCTACAAAACTCATGGAAAAGAACATCATCCAGGCGGAAGATCTATCGATGTATGCTCAGGAAATACTGAGCAGAAGGAAAATACTCAGGCAAAGATATAGGAGTGACTAAAACCAAGAGGATCCTTCATAGAATATTTTGCATCGCAAACATTGATTTTATGAGCGCCTCTGGCCCTATAATAGAAGTGACCTTTCGTCCATGTGAAAGACGCTACTCTTTGAAGGAAAAAAAAAGGATATAAAAAAACTCAAAATGAAAGGATGAAAGGAGAGTAATATGAGAGTCTTAGGAGGTCAGTTTATAAAATCGATTAAGGTGCGCGGGGGAAAAATTGTCTCCGTCCGCGATGGCGAAAGAGGGTCCGGGCCGACCAAGTGCCAGTAATTTGCGATGTCAGTATACCGCCGCGGGAAATCCTGGTATATTAACGTCCATATCGGCGGCCGAAGGATCAATCGGCTGATCCCCGGCGTCCACAATAAAAGACAGGCTCTGGTATATCAAGAAGAATTAAAGACTCTCCAGCGTCATCGCCTGGTCAGAATGGAACCCGCAGAAGAGCATTCCTTCGACGAGCTTGCAACCGCATATATTCAATATACAAAGACAGTGAAGTCTGCAAGGACCTATCAGCTATACAAGGACGATTACACAAATCATCTTCAACAGTTTTTTGGGAATCTTATACTGGATGAGCAAGAAATCACCAACAGCAGAGTATTAGATTTTCAGGAGCAACAAAAGGCAAAAGGATACTCTAACACTACCGTAAACATTCACATAAAGCTAATGAGGCAGATCCTGCGCTGGGGTGCTGATAAAAATTTTATAAGGAAAGACGTAGTCGAAAACTTAAAATTTCCCAAACTCGAAGAAATAAAAAAGCTCCATGCCTTTGTGCCTGCGGATGTTTATGATGACATGGTAAAAGCCTTCGACCTTAAGGGCAAAAACCGCCTTGCAGCTCTCGGCTTTTATCGAATCATTATCGCCAGAAATACAGGGATGCGGCCTGCGGAATTGCAGTTCCTGTCCTGGCCGGATGTAGACTTCAAGGGCAAAATAATTCGGATCAAGGCGAAACAGGAATGGAAACCGAAGAAATCCGAGGAGAGGACAATTCCCATGAACAAGACAGTCTATGAGATATTGAACCTTCTTTATAAGCAGCGTACCGGACCATGGGTATTCTCTTCCCATGAAAAACCTGTTAAGGACATAAGGAAATCCCTGCGCTCATTGGCAAAGAACTCGGGCCTCCCGAAGATAACTCCCTATATGCTGAGACATTCTTTTGCGACGCATCTTCTTGCATCCGGAGTAGACGTTGAAACTGTACGACAGCTGATGGGACACAAGGATCTCAAGACAACGGCCAGGTATCTCCACAGTCTTTCAGAGCGCCTCCGCTCCGCTGTAAATAAACTTGATTCATAATATCTTGAGCCAAAAGCCTTCTTCCTGAAAGCGAGATTTTCAAATCTTGCATCACTATTGAAGATTTCTCGTTGACCTTCTTAATCGTAAGATTCTATTTGCGATTGCAGTCACCGTATGAAATAGATATAATTGAAAAAATGAAGAATCAAGAAGCAGAACGCAGAGAAAATGGAAGATTACCCTTCATTGAAGGCGTTTTGGTAGATGATATCAATAAGGGGGACAGTCATGATATAAGTGAAGGTGGTATGTTTATCTGTGTAGAGCATCCTTATGAACCAAGTAGCATTATTGATGTCACTATCCCCATACCATTAACGGTGAAGGCAGTGGTTAAGCACCATGAACCAGGAATAGGAATCGGCGTTCAATTTATTAACCTCAACGATAATCAGAAATTACTGATCAAGCACCTCGTCGAAAGCGTTCAATTTGAATCGCAAAAAGTTAAAAATCAGGGGAAGCAGATTCTTATTATTGAAGACAATGATATGATTCGGAAGCTTTATAGGACCAAACTGATTGCCGACGGTTTTTCTGTTCTTGAAGCAAGAGATGGGGTAGAAGGTATCAGTTTGCTCGCAGAGCATACACCGGACATAATAGTGCTTGATTTGTTTATGAAAAGAATGGATGGATTCAAAATGCTATCAGTTATAAAATCATCTAAATGGGCAAGTATCCCCGTATTGATTTTTTCTTCTCTCATCACTCAGGATGTCATAAATAGACTTATTGAGGGCGGAGCAGATGATTTCCTAATCAAACAGGTAACCTCACCTGCTGAATTATCTAAAGCAATCAAAGCTTTCTTGGAGCGTAATAAAGAATAAAAATTTATCAAGAATGGGGATTATGAATTATGAATAAATATCCTCGCTTCGGAAAATATCTTGTTGAAAAAGGTCTAATAACAACTGATGCCGTTATCAGCGCAAGATTGCTGCAGAGAAAAAATAACCGGATGATTGGAGAGCTTGCTAAAAACAAAGGGTGGCTGACAGATGATGATATCTTAAGGATATTAGTAATACAGGAAGAAACACGAGAAAGATTTGGAGAGATTGCAATTAAAGAGAAGTATTTAACAAAGGAACAGGTAGATGCGCTTTTAAAAGAACAAAGTGATTCTTACATGTATTTTGGAGATGCCTTGGCCCAGATCCAGGCAATCTCGTATGACGAGGTCATCAAGCAACTTCAAGAATACACCGACAGCCTTACTAAACATCAATCCGAATAGAGTTTTAAACGATAACTTCCTCTTCTAACACCCTTTGCGCCTACGATAATTCTCACGAGTACAAATAAAACTAGATAACAAATTTACCAAGTGTTCAGTTAAGAAGGCCCCCCGGCCATCCCTACCCCGGTAGGATTGACTACCTTCTCGCACAAGCATAAGCTGAGAGTAGATAGAGAAGAAGGAATGGTAATTGAAATAGTGACGAGAGCTTTTGAGAAGAGTGAAGAAAATGCCGGAATTAATGAGCGCCGACATCGAAGGAAAGATCCTTGTTGTTGACGATAACCCCGATGTTCTTAAATCTGTTTCCTCATTGATCAGCGCCCATAGCTTGTCCGTTATTTCCTGTGAAAACGCAAAAGATGCCCTTAATAAATTACATGAGAACAGAATCATTGCAGTACTGACAGATATCAGTATGCCTGTACTGTCGGGGCTCGAACTTCTTGAAAAGGTCCATAATACTAATCCTGAAATCCCGGTAATTTTAATGACTGCATATGCCGATCTTGATATAGCTATCGATGCGATACAACGAGGTGCCTTTGATTTTGTAACAAAGCCGTTTAATATACCTTATCTTATGCGTGCGATAGAAAAAGCTATTCGGTATTACAAAAACACAGAGACTCAAAATAATTATCAAACTACGCTGGAAGATACTGTTATGCTTAAGACAAGAGAATTAGCCGATGCCCTAGCTGCAGTCAAAGACATGAACGTAGAGATCATACGGAGATTATTGACCGCTGCTGAATTCAGGGATACTGATACAGGTGCCCATATTTCTCGGATGGGATACTATGCAAGGGGAATTGCTAAGGCTCTGGACTTACATAAAGATTTTGTTGAAGCAATAACCCTAGCGGCCCCGCTGCACGATATAGGGAAAATCGGGATACCCGACAATATACTTTTAAAACCAGGCAGTCTGACAGCGGAAGAGTTTGAGACAATGAAAACACATACTACCCTTGGAAGCAAGATACTGGCGGATTCGTCGCACCCGATAATACAGTTAGCAGCATCTATTGCGTTAAATCATCACGAAAGATGGTGTGGTGGAGGGTATCCGAGAGGGTTAAGCGGGGATGAGATACCACTTGAAGGCCGGATAGTTATGCTTGTAGACCAGTATGATGCTCTCAGAAGGAAACGACCCTACAAGCCTCCTTTGAGTCATGAAGAAGCTTGCATAATCATTGCGGAGGGAGACGAAAGGACAATGCCATGGGACTTCGACCCCATCGTTTTGAGTGCGTTCACGAAAATAGCTCACCGTTTTGACGAAATATTCAATTCACATCTGAATTGATTTGTATAAATGCAAATTGAGTTCAATACAAGTTAAAACATGTGTTTTCCTAAGCCCAATCCTTCAGCACAAATTACAGTACAGATATATATAAATTTTGCCAACTTTGTGGGACTTTAATATCCTCAGACATCCCTCTCTCCTCCCTTTAAAATATTAGATGCTTCGATCCGTTGGTTTACAAATATAATCTACACTCATAGGAAATATCCTGCTTTAATTTGTCACCATCCCATGGTATAAATTGTACACATGTTGAAGGCAAATCCATACATTAATAAACCATAAAAGTGACAGCCGTAAACTCTTCACCCCCCACTTATCATTTAATATCGATAAGTTAAGATTATCTATTTGTCTTAGGCATCTATCTTGCTCAATGCTTCATGTTACTATATACAAAGCGAGTGCGAAAACGATCCAAGGTTTAATATAGGAGGGGGTTATGAGATCAGTCTTTGTGAAGACAATAATTTTGCTTTTTATCCTTACACTTGGGTTAAGTACATCCCCTGTATTGGCCCGCACAGTGGTTCTGGATTTTCAGGCCAATGGATTTGGCAAAATAACTGATCCGGGGGTATCCGGTTGCCAATCCGATGATCAGGGTTGTACTGTCCAATCAGAAGGAACTGTGTCTTCAAGGCACTTTGGCAAGGCAAAATTTTCCTCAACACTCAAAATTCTATGGAAATCGGCCACGCCGAGTGGTGAGGGCACCTCCAGTTCTCCAACTGGATTTTGTGCCCCTGCCAGCGGCACCACAGAGATTACAATAGGTAATGCTGTCTTGAACTTGGGACAAGTGGGAATTATCTGTGAGGTAGGCCCCACCGGTACGGATGTACCTCATACCTTTAATGGGACGTTCTTTATTACCGGGGGCACAAATAAATACTCAGGGGAAACGGGGGCAGGAAACCTCACGGTCAGCGACGATGGTAAGGGTAATGTCCTTCTAAACCTTCGCGGAACGATCAAGAGGTAATGACAACCATTCTTAATTTCATTATTTAAGGGCTATTCTTCCGTTTTCGTGGAGGCGACGTTCATTCCTAACTAAAGCAAGTTGAATCAATGCATAGCTCAGGCAGTGAGGCTGCAAGCCTCATTGCCCTGACCCCTCTGTATCTACTTATCTATCCTTGACCTTTCTGCAACTCGAAATCAGGGGATATCTCGTCTGTTTTCTTGCGTGTTACAAACGACAATCTTCAGATGATGTAATTTTCGATAACTGAAGACTCGTAGGAGGTGGACTGCGCAAGCCGTCCGTGAAAATTCATCGCACTTTTTTTTGTCGCAGATTTGTCGCAAAAGTGGTGCTTAGCACTACCGAAATGCGACATTCAGCGGCAATATAAGCATAATAAAATCAATAACTTAGCCTATAGCCAAGCGCTTGGGGTGCGAGTGGTCGACAGTTCAAATCTGTTCGCCCCGACCATTTAAAATCAAGGACTTTAAGGATCTCGGGCCTTAGATCTTTTTTGTTTTTGTGGGGGAAATGTGGGGGAAACGACGAGTGGCCGCGGTTCTAAATATATATTTTAAATCAAGAAGAAGCGGCTTTTTATTGGTTCTGTAGATGTGGTGAAAATGTGGGAGTTATTTTTTTATAGATGAGTAATACCATGTTTCTCATGCTTTCTTTAAGCATATGGGGGTAGCGTGTTGCAGTTGTAAGAGCCTTATGAATTTCCACAAACCACAGTGGGGATTTTCACAAAAAAATGATGAGGGACGGATAATCCCGCTGTAGAACAAGCGATCGACTCTTTCATCTACTCCGCATTTCTGGAATCGCTCATCGACTGGTCAGGTAGCCAGGGTTCATTGCTGAACCCCAGCCCCATAAGAACCGTGCTTGTCAGTTTCCCGACACACGGCTCAAGCCTTTCTGAGGCTGCCTTTAAGCAACCCGGCTTCACAACTTCCAACATGTGGCTGTTGTTCAGCCTTTACAATACCCATTCACAGCCTTCTTACGTTATCCGTAGGAGGATGCACATACAGTGAAGTCCTGTATTCCTTTGCTTTTCCTCCTTCGAAGGTTCGGTAAACTCTCTTGTAAAGAAAGACCAAGTGGAAGTCTGCCTGCTTTCGCATAGGATGATGTCGTTTTCACTCAATCCTTATCTGGCCCGTTACAGACCAGCATTCGCTTTTTCCACTCTCCTCTACCCACACCCCCATCGGCTTCCCTTGCGGGTCGCTTTCCCTTCCGGGAGAGATATGGGTTTACCAAGTTCCGCATAAGTAACACTAATGGGTTAGACCCTGCCTCTCCTCCGATAGCCATTATGTCCGTGTAACCCCAAACAAAAAGAGATTAACCGGCTATGTACCTTTTGGTCCAAGCCTTTCAGCATCTTTGGCTTGTCTAGGTTGACGAAGTTTATCAGCAGTTCACATATGTTGCTCATACCATCAAGCCCGACACCTTATCCGCCTTGATGCTGGCAGATATATCATTACCTCACGGCTTTGATTAGACCTTTACGGTCAGGTTATCCTTTTCCTGCCCGCACTTTATTCAGGGCAGTAGGCTACCCCTAACGGAATAGAGGGTTTCCTAGTAACGGTACTCTGCTATTTGAAACAATTACTTATGCGACTTCTTGTCGCACTTTTGTTACACCTACAATTATTGTTTTTGAAGGATTGATTCAGTCGCGAGCTTTCTTCATCAAGTCCACGCATTTTGACTATCGGTTATTTAGTGCGCATTACAACCGTAAATGAACATGCCATTCCTTTCCCGAAAATTGTTACTTATGGGATCTATAGGGCGGGAAGTGTAAAGAAGAATGTCGAGCCCTTCCCGGGCTCTGACTCCACCCAGATGCGTCCACCATGCTGTCCAACAATTTTCTTGCAGATTGCCAGGCCTATGCCAGTTCCAGGATACTCTGTGCTACCATGCAGGCGCTGGAACATTCCAAATATTTGCTCTGAGTCCTTTGGGTCTATTCCAATACCATTATCCTGAATGGAGAAGACCCATTCATCTCCTTTTCGTTGAGCCGAGATATGGATTCTCGGTGCCTCCTCGCCGCGAAAGTTGATGGCATTGTCAATCAAGTTCTGAAACAAACTAATCATTTGTGGGGTATCGACCATTACTGTCGAAAGTTCATCATATGTCACTACAGCATTACTCTCCTCGATGGCTGCTTGCAGATTGCCAACTGCCTTTTCCACAACACCTGAGCAATCAGTAGGTTTGAATTTTTTTTCCTTCGCTCCAATCTGCGAATACTCTAACAAGTCTTTAATAAGCTCCTGCATCCGCTTAACACTGCTACCGATATACTCAATAAACTCATCAGCTTTGGCATCAAGTTTGCCCTTGTAACGCCGCCCCAACAACTTCGCAAAACCCTCAATTGATTGTAAAGGCTTCTTCAAATCATGCGAAGCTACGTAGGCAAAATCTCTTAATTCAGTATTGGAACGTGCCAACTCTTCTGACAATTTCTTTAATTCCTCTTCTCTCAGCCTGCGTTCTGTGATATCTTCAATGGCAAGAAGGATCATTTGTATACCGATGTCTTTCCGATAGATCCGACGGGCATTGAGTAGCATTATTTTGCGACCGATGATTGGGAACTCATGCTCAACTTCGAAGTTATCGAACTTGGTGTTTTTTGGAAGAATGTCCTCAAACAACGTCCGAAGCCTGGGAATGTCCCATTGTCGGTCTCCAAGGTCATAGATGAAATTTCCTATAGTTTCATGAGGTTTCACTTTGAAGGTCTTATAGAAGCTACGGTTGGCTGAGAGTATCTTCAGGTCTACATTCAGCACCACAAGGGGCTCGCGCACTGTTTCTACAATGCTCTCAGCATATCTAAGCGCTTCCCGAACTGCAACCTCCATGCGCTTGCGCTCGGTCCCTGACTTTTCCAAATTAGTAATACGTTGGCGGAATCCGACCAGTTCATCTATAAGCTGCTTTTTTGTTTTATTTTCATCTTTCATCTTTCAGCCTGTGGAACTATTGATTATCAATAGAAGTATGCACTATTTTAGCAAATTTAGTTTTTACGACGAGGAAGAAAGTCGCACAGGATTAACGACTAAATATTACATCCTGAGGTTCGATTTCAGCATAGTGTGCGTATGCCGTGTCACGTGTCCTTGACTAATATTCGGGGGACATGCTATTCAAGATCAACCTCATTACTAAACAACTGGTAATCTGCTAATAATTCCCATGAGAATAATTTTTCGGATAATTATTTATATTCTGTATAATGCTTAAAATAACAATATTATGCTGAAAAATCATGTTTTCATCGGCGGTTTTTTACATACACTTGAACCTTTTTCATAATTTTGATAATTTTATGCAATAAATGGGAAAAAGTCGCATCCTTATCAAGCTTGGGAGATGAATCAAGTGAGAGGTGAAATATGAGTATTGATTATCAGAGATTAGACCCGAGACTGCCCTTAATTCAAACCGCAGACCTGAACGGCAAGATCGTTCTTGTTAGGTTCGACCATAACGTCGTGAAGGACGGGGAAATCAAAGACCCTTACAGAATCGACCGCTCTTTGGGTACGCTTTACAACATCGTGGAACGGGGTGGAAGACCGATCCTCATGACCCATGTGGGTAGGCCGAAAGACAAGAAGACAGGTGAAATCAAATGCAGGCCGGGCGAATCGGTCGGGCCGATCGCAGGATATCTCGAACATAAGCTGCACATACGGTTTCATATCCCTCAATTCAATACGGACCCGAAACTGGGAATCCCCGGCGTTGATACATCAATTAATCTTGCCATTCGCGATCTCAGGGAGAGGAAGATAGGCGGTATATATCTTCCCAATACCCGCTGGTTTCAGGGTGAAGAAGCTGAGGGAGAGATCAGGGATAAATTTGCCCTTCAGCTTGCAGGGCTTGCAGATATTTATATAAACGATGCCTTCGGATCATGGCAGCCCCATGCCTCGACATACGACATTACAAAATACCTCCCCTCCTATGCAGGCTTTTTAATGCAGCAGGAGATCATCAATCTGGATTCCGTCATCAATCCTCAAAGGCCTTTTTTATCTGTAGTTGCCGGTGCAAAATATGACACTAAGATAAAGCCGCTTTATGCAATCTACGAGAAGGTTGATCACCTGATCCTGGGGGGCGTGATCTATAATACCTTTCTTTGTGCAAAGTACGGAGTAACCATAGAGGGTATTCTGGAGAAAGACATCGTCCTGGCAAAGGACCTCGTTGCGAAGGATAAAGAAAAGAAAAAGATTATCGAGCTGCCCCTTATCGTCGAATCCGATACTATGGAAGGCAGAATAGAGGGGAAATATAGGACTATATCGATAAAGGATTTTAAAGAAGGCAAAAAATACGGCCATATCCTTGATATAGACCCTGAATCCTTCAATGATCCTTCCGTAGCGGAGAGCATTTTGGGCGCCCGGACCATCTTTGTCAATGCCGTTATGGGATATACACCGCATTTTTCAGCGGGCTCGGCTGCGCTGGACAGCACCATTGACAGGAACAGAATCGCCATAAAGATGTACGGCGGAGGTGATACTCTTCAGGAGTTTAAAAACCTCTGCCCCGGTCTCTACCTGTCTGTTCTGGACAATACACAGTATTATTTTTTTACTGGAGGGGGTACCGTCCTCACGGCCATAGAAGAGGGAAGCCCGTATGGGCTTAAACCGGTCCAGGCTTTAATGAAAACAGAGGGATAACTGTGTCGACAACTCCGTTGCGCATTTCGAGGCTACATGTGGGTTCACTTTCGTTGCGACCCGCAGGCTTGCTCGACTCCCTTTCGGAGCCTTTGTCAAGAAACTTAATGCTTCAGGTTACCCTTTGCACCTCCCTCAAGCTACGTGGCGAACTACCAAATTTCCACGGTCAGACTTTAACCGACAAGTCATATGTTTTACACGGCATACCCTACACACAAACATTTTCGGGGATTCCAAAATTTTAGCGAATCCTTCATCAAAGATGCACTCTGGATGATTTTCATTTAGAGCGGATTTCGAATAAGCGTCATTCCGCTGCGCCGGTTGCGGAATGACGTGTGAAGTTCGCAGCGTTTAATGTCGAAATGGGATACGAACTCCACCTCTAAATGTTCAATATTGATTATTGATAAATATTGTAGATTGGCTAAAATATGCGATAAAAGGTGCAAGATGTTTTAACTTCTCTATACAAATTTATGAGATAATTTTATTTCAATTTCTTGACAAGTTCCTCTATTGGAATTGCAGGTAGTGTAAGGATTTGTACAGAACCTCTCGATCCGATCTCTGTAGATGCCTTCATAATAGTCAGATTATCTGGCGCCTCAACAATAGTCACAAAATCATAAGGACCTAATACACCAAACTGCTCTTTGACTTTTACCCCCATAGCCTCCAATTCTTTGTCAACCTCAAATATTCTCGAAGGCTTCTGTTTGAGGGTCTTCCTCCCTTCATCTGTTAACTTGCTGAGAATTATGTAATATGCCATTTTCTTAACCTTCCTTTCTTTAAAGACTATTTATTTCCCTTTAACCTTCACGACTTATGCAATATATGAAACTTTAGAAATACTTTTCCTCAAAATGAATATTAACGTCTTTCAGCCTCTGGTAGTCCAGTCTTAGGCGTTCATTAGCGATACTCTTTTTTATCCTGGTATCATTGAGAGATTCCCCTGTGGAGCCATACATATAGACTTTTGAAACCCTTTTTTCCCAGTCGCCGATCTTGAAAGTATAATCTCCGAAAAGAAGGTATATATCTATCGCGCCCTTCAACTCCTCTGTATCACCAGGGTGCATCTTCTGCGAGATGAACTCTTGCCGCAAATCAATTGTTACGTTTACATCTTTCCCTTCCTTTGCCAAGGCAATAAAATCTTCTATTCTCAGTAACTCACTTTTCCCCGAGACTTCAACCATATTAACCTCCTCATTTCTTTAACTTGATACGGCACAGAGATATGAACCCTAAAATCATACAATGAAAACAGGTTAGTCAGCAGTCCTAGCTCTGTTTAAGTTTCTTTTACCTTTTTCTTAGTCGATGATGCTTTTTTCTTTTTTAATGAAGACGATCGTAAGATTTAAGGACAGCCATTTACGTGTATTGTATGGCAACTTCATAAACAATACCCGAGTGGCCGGTGGAGGAATCTGTGCCTGTGCAGCTGAGTGATCCTTTTCCCTCTACTCTCCGGTTTCTGATCATCGCGGTTATAACCTGGGTCAGATCAAACCCACCATCAACACAGTCTTTTCTTAAGCAGTTAACTGCAAAGAAAGCATCGCTGTTAGGAGCGAAATTAAAGGTCCGGAGTATCGATTTTGACCCGCTCTGGTTATATGTCATATTCATGCCGATGGTTGCAACCTCAGGGAAGTTTGTCGCTACAGAGCCTGCTTCATGTCTCCGCTGTATCATCTCCTGCTTCTTCTCCACCATTGCTGCATACTTATTGTTATTCATGTTCCTCTCATTCCTCTCAAAGGTTAAGGCTCCCTCAAGCAGAGGGAGTCTTAACCAATCAAGTAATTATACTTTGACTACATTGATCGCTTTGGGACCTTTCGGGCCTTGTTCAGTATCAAAGCTGACGTTGTCACCTTCGGCAAGGCTTTTAAAACCACTGCCCTGGATGGACGTATGGTGTACAAATGCTTCACTTCCGTCTTCATTTGCAATAAAGCCGAAACCTTTGCTGTCATTAAACCATTTTACAGTTCCTTGTGCCATGTTCTTAACCTCCTTATCTCTAAATTAAATCTCAGAAGAACTCAATAAAAAAAGCCGCAAAGCTAAAAGTCTTTGTGGCCTTCTGTGAACGCAAAAACCTCTAAAATCCTATTAGTATAATATCATTTCTTTAAGCAGTTAGTCAAAGTAATTCAAGCATGACAGTACATCCGTAGAAGTGGCTAATGTTTTCTTCGAAAACTTTCTTATGTAATTCTCAAGTATTTCAACTACCGATAACTACCGAATAGGAGGCGCTTCGCATCTTTATCAAGGCTTAAAAGAAGTGACTTTCAAGCAGTAATCAACATAGTATGGAAATTTTTGAAATGCACAGTACTATGTGAACGCTTGCCCTCGACAGGGACCTTACGGGGCGTTTGTAACAGGAAGTTATCGCGCGGGTGAGCAGGCTTTCTCCGCTCCACCGATTGTTAGGTCTCGTTGAACTGACGCCGAAGTATATCACCGGCAAACCTTTCCAGTTCGATCATTATACGAGATAACTCATTTCGATCTGCTATGCCTCGGTGCACTAAGTCGTTACGCATGCGGTAAATTTTTGCGAAAAAGTTCGCTGGCGGAAGTGAGTCATATTGGTTGCCAGGCAAGAGATTGTCAGCCACTTTTTTACCTGTTTGAGCAATGGATTCTTTCTTCAACCACTCTAATGCGCTAAGCAATGATTTTTTATCTTCTTCTGAAATTTCCGCAGTTTTTGTACTTTCAATCAATACGCTAACGTGGTCTTGAGCCTCAGCTGACCTTGAGGACGGTTCAAATAGCGCCTCAAGGCTCATGTATAATGACAAAAAACGAGCGCTAGGCGTGCGTTCGAAATAGCTGATTGTGAACAGCTCAAATGCTATTTCGGCACGTGATGAAGCCAGCGTGTATCGCCGATAAGCATTCTTTAGTACCTCGACAAAGGCTGGTGTTGATTTCCCAACGCTAACATCTGCATGAAGTCGGATAAACCGAGGAGCTGGCTCCGCCTCGTATACGGTAAGCCCAAGACGGTCATTTAGGACAGGGGTACCAAGTTGCGCGGAAAACATGTCTTTCCCAGCTTTTGATAAGCTGCTCGCTGGTTCGTATTTACCGAAGTCAATGCCGACACGATTTGTTGCTGCATAATATAACAGTGCAGTGTGGGCCGCCTGTCCAGCCATTTCCGTTTCTTCAACTGAATCGTATGGACCGCCACCAAGGACAAAACGGTGACTCGAACTGAGTTTCCCGTCTTTATCCATTGCCATTAACCACATCGGCTCGCCGCCTGAAGTTAGAAACTCTACCGAGTCTTTATCGTCGCTAAACGATGTATCTTCAGGCAACTGGAAACAAAGGCGAAAATTGTATCTCAGTAGATGTTCACTACTCACCAAGATTACACCGCGCTTGCTCAAATACGACAACGCCCAATTATGTTTAAATCTCCTGTTGGATAAAACAGCATCGACTACCAGAGAGACTTGATACCCTTTCTTCATTGCACCAACAGCCGTTGCCCTGATACAGCCTTCCGAATATACTCCGCACACATATATCGTACTCACTCTATGCTTTTTCAAATAGGTATCCAAATCGGGGTTAGAAAATGCATCCGATTTTGACTTTGGGAAATACGGGTAACCTTTGCTATTGATTCGTGGGTCAAGGTGTGCGCCGTCACTGCCCTTGAGGGCAGAAAACCTTCTGAAGAGATTTCCAACAAAGTCGGTTCTCTTGAACTCGCTCCCAATAAATATGACTACGCTTCCATTATTGTGAAAAAGATTAATCAGCCTATTGGCAACCACGATAAGATGTTCTGCTTGCTCAGGACCGAGCGACATCCGCCCGTCCGCAGCGAAGAAGTCTTTTTGGAAATCAATTAGCAGGAGCGCATACACGGGAATACTCCTATTGATTATCGGTTATAACCTTCACTTTCGTTCAGTATATCATAGGCGTGACTTTCAGGAAGGAGTTTGCTCTTCATACTGCTGTTTGAAAGAGTTACATACGACCACACATAGTATGGCAGGTTTGTTCTGGAAAAGGTGGGAGGAATGACTGGTAGGGTTTGTAGGAATAGGCGCAGAAATCGTCCGGAAGGCGGGCGGCTGAAATCTTTTCTCGTTCATGAAAATAATTATCGGTTTTGCGGTATCTGTGAGTCGAGCGGCGTCTCTATCGGTGATTCTTTAAGCCGCTCTATTTCAGGTCCTTTTTCGGGTTCTGCAGGTTTGTTTTTTTCGTCGATAACTTCTTCGTATTCAGGGACAACAATTCCGCGCCGGACCATAATACTGTAAATAAGGTTGGCCCTATGAACAACATATCTGCTCTCACCGAGCGGGTTGTATTTCCTCGGGTTTGGCAGAACTGATGCGAGTCTCGCTGCCTCTTCGGGACTGAGTGCCGACGCCGGTTTCCCATAATAATGTCTCGAAGCGGCTTCGATACCGAATATGCCCGCCTCTCCCCATTCAATGACATTGAGATAAAGTTCGAGAATTCTCTTTTTGGTCAGTATCCTCTCCATTCTCCAGGTGATGATTGCTTCTCTGATCTTTCTGCAAGGGTTCTTCACCGGAGAGAGATAGAGGTTTTTTGCGAGCTGCTGACTGATAGTGCTGCCGCCTAACTTGAACTTCTTTGCCTTTATGTCCTTTTCGAGGGCCTTCTGCATAGCCTCATAGTCAAAGCCCTCGTGGCTCCAGAATTTGTCATCTTCCGCAATCAAAACTGCTTTTATAAGATAGCGGGATATCCGGGACAAAGGGACCCATCTCTTCTGAAGCTTATATTTCTTCCCCTCACGTTCCCACTCTTTTTCACGGTATTCCATAAAAGAGGTCTTTTTGGGATTTTCTTTTTTTAATCTCGAAACATCAGGCACGAATAATAAATAGAGCGCAAACCCGCTCAATATGACAAGAGAAAAAATGAAGAGCCCTTTATGCCTGTATCTCCGTACCAATTCCCTCTTTTGTGAAGATCTCAAGGAGTAGACAATGAGGGACCCTCCCATCTATGATGTGTGTTTTAGAGACCCCGCCCTCTATGGCCTTAACACACGACTGGACCTTCGGAAGCATTCCCCCTGTTATCGTTCCATTATTAATCAGCTTCTTTATCTGTTGTTTCCTCAGCGTTGAGATGATCTTATCATTCCTGCCGATGATACCCGGCACGTCGGTCAGGAGTATCAGCTTTTCTGCCTGAATAGCTGACGCGATCGATGAAGCTACATAATCGGCGTTAATATTCAAGGTCTCACCATTCGGTCCGACCCCGACAGGTGAAATTACCGGGATGAAACCTTCCCTTTCCAGGCTGACTATGATATGGGGATCGATATTGGTGACCTCGCCGACGAGGCCGATATCGATTATTTCGTCCGCGCCTGTTTCTGCGGTCTTCTTGATCAATTTCTTTTTCGCTTTGATAAGTTCGCCGTCTTTTCCACTCAGACCGACCGCCTTTCCGCCATGACTGTTTATTAAAGAAACAATCTCTTTATTGACAAGACCGCCGAGCACCATCTCCACAATATCCATCGTCTCTTTGTCGGTAACCCGCTGCCCCTGCACAAATTTGGGTTTCTTTCCCATCCTTTCCATCATCGCAGAAATCTTCGGTCCGCCGCCGTGAACAATCGCCGTCCTGATCCCGATAAAATTGAGCATAACGATATCCTTGGCAAAAGAGTCCTTGAGCTCATCCTTTACCTGCGCCGCACCGCCATATTTTATGACAAATGTCTTACCAAAAAAATTCCTGATATAAGGGAGTGCCTCTATTAATATCTCCGCCTTCGTGATTATGTCTTCCATGTTTGTCCTCATATATGTCTTAATTTTTCTGATTCTTCAGATATTATTGAGGGTAGCCGCAGGCTTCAGCCTGCGTGTATTTAAATAATTTCACTTAAAACATCCTTCATTTTGCAGCAAATAGAACATCTATATCGATAATCATGCCATGACGGTTTTTTGTGCATATCCACGGTTTCCACGCAGGCTGAAGCCTGCGGCTACCCTAAAATAAAGCTTGTCCGCCCCGCGGATTCGCAGGGGCGAAAACAATATCTGCATCTTTCCTATTAACCATCACTCTCAAAACAGGGGATACACACAATTTTACCATCTTTCACCCTCGCCCTCGGCTCCATTACCTTTTCCCCGCATGCGCCACACCTCAGGCTCGGATAAATTTTCGCTTCCTCAGGGAGATCCATTTTTCCCTTCACAACCTTAAAAAGCTCTTCACCACGCGCAGAGAGAATCAGCTCAATCTTCTTCGCCCTTCTGTTATGGACCGTTTTCAAAACCTCTTCAGAATGGTCACCCTTGCTATACCGGTCCCACATGAGTCTTTCTTCTTCCGTCTCTTCAGGAGATTTCCAGTCAACGGAAATTCTGATTCCCTCACCGGAAGGCCTTCTAATAAACGTATACGCCTGTTTTCCAAAATCTCTGAAAATAAGATTTCCCTTTCCGAAGGTGCACCCGGTAACCACCTGGACAGCATCGACCGCACAGGAATTATTTTCTACAATCCCGACAAGCTCTTCATCGGATGACCTCTCGCCAAGCTCTTTCAATGCAAATACGGCCACTCTATATCCCAGGGCAAGACCCGGACAGGAATGACCATGAAAATCAATAACATCTTCAAATGTTTTCATCTGAAAACAATTTTACATCAAAACAGATTATTTTTCTGTATATTCATAGGTATTCAGGCCAGTCATTACGACTCATTTCTGCTGCACAGAAAGCAGTCGATAGCAACGCTCCAACTGCAATACGCGGTGTGGTGTTTTTCCGGGTGCGCGACAAATTTATGAGTAAGTAATTCAAGCCGCACGGTATTCCCAAAAATCCTCCCATCGATTGCTGAAGAAACAACATCGTAGGGAAATAATATTATTGGCGCCCTCGACAGACCAGTGCATACCGGATTGTTTTAGTCTTTGACCGATAACCGAGCGGCAACCAGCCTCTAATACACCTGAGCCGACAAAGAATCCCTTCCTCCTGAAGACGTTATATCTCATTCGTTCTTTGTTCTTCTCAAAATAATTGACGGTCTTTTCAGATATCTCCCTGTAACATTCTGAAGATGGCGACAGTTGTTTAATTGCTTCGATAACCTTCTCAACTTGACCATTATCCAGCTCTTTGCGCCGTCTGTCAGCCCATTTATGCAGTTTCTTTTTATCATGATCAAGTACAGCTCTCCCCGCTTTCCAGTAATGTTCCCTTGCATGGTAAAGATCAATAATCTGAACCGCGCCGGGGAAAGCCTCATCTGCAATATTCCATATCCATGAAGCCCCATCGCCTAATACTGCAACCTCTTTCGCCCTGTCTACTCCCCGCCGTTTTGCTTCCGCATATATTCGTCTCCCAAAATCCTCTGATGTCTTGATTGCCCCCACATAACTCGTTGATCCTTCATCCCTGACAGGACGCCCCTTTTCATCAAGTCCGGTCTGGGTGAACACACAGCCCAATTTTACCTCACGGGTCTTGGCCTGACCATCTTCGGCTTTCCCCTTGCTGTTAACAAGCTCTTTCTTGACCATCGGAACCCCTGTGCCATCCATGCAAATGTACATCTTCGGAACGGATTTTATCGGCATAATCTTCTCTGACATTGCGGCTGAGGCCTGCCTGTCAAAAAACTCTTCTGCCTGATGGCCAAGCTTATTACATGCTCTTTCTATTTCTTTGGCGGTAATATCGAGGCCTGCCATTTCCTTTATATCCTCATGTCCAAGACTAAAGGCCCGATATGTGCCGACTCTGGCCATTATTCTTCTGACTCCGGGACTGAAGGACGTACATTCTATATCCAGATCCTTGTCTTTCGGACACATGCCGCTGCCACAGCGACGGTCATAATAATAAGCACGGGTTACATCCACTTTGCCCAATACCGTCATAACTTTTTTCCCCCGATATTCCAAAAACTCATAGGTGTGCCCACTATCGCACGGAATGCTTTTGCCTTTATAACCGCTGTTGCCTGAATTGAGGAGAGTTTCGAGCATAAGTCCACCAATGCTGTGCATAGATGAGCGAATGCACATCTCAAGGGATTCCATATCGATTCGCCCCTCTTTCCCTACCATTGTGACTATTCGGTCCACTTCTTTTTGTATCTCCCCGCAAAGCGCCTTTGTAAGTTTTTTTTAACTTCTTCCAGTTCAGTGTCATCTCCAACGCCAACTTCCGGTAAGGAAGTAAGATCACTCAGCTTTTCACTTGCTGTAATAATCTCATTACAAAGACGCTGAAAGGTTCGGTAGTTATCGTTTTCCTCTATATATTTCTGCAGTTCCGGGCCGACCTTGAGTTGTTTGGTATAGCTTTTACCCTTGATCGTCGTACTCCAGAGAAATTGTGGCCCATGACCGGGGTGTCCTTTCTTTGTGCACACACAATTTTTCTTTCCGCATTTCCGGTAGTTTATTGAGATCGTGCCGCGCCTGAAGTTGCCTGCCTTCGCCAACTCCTTGAATAACGACTTTCTTTGTTCCAGAAGTTTCTCTACGCCCTCTGTCATAACGCCCCTCCTTATCTGTTAGCTCATATACTAACAGATTATAGCGCAAAAAATACTTCTCGCAACTCCTCTCACATTTTTGACGCAGACCCTGTTTTTCCTGTAATATTGACTTATTGATTTTGCCTTGAGATACAATAGTAGATATGGTTATTGTTTCTTCAGTGGTGTTGATAATTTCAAGGAACATTTGATCCTTTTATTATCATTTTAAAAAAAATTTAATAAAGACAGGATTTTTAATGTCAAAGAATAAAAAATCATTTGCTGAATTAAAAAAAGACGCTTTATTGAAGAAAAAAGATAAAGAAATGGAAAGCCTATGCAAAAAATGTGGATTATGTTGTCATGTAAAAATAGGTTTATTAGATGGAAACTACGTGGTACATCCCACTATGCCCTGTAAATATTTAAATAATGATAATACGTGTGCTGTATACGATAAAAGATTTAAGTGTGATGTCAAATGTTTTACTCGCGAAGAAATGATAAACAAAGACTATTTGCTTCCCGAAGGTTGCCCGTATACCGAATTAAGGGAAGGTTATAAACCGGTAAAAGTAGTCACCCAAACTGAATTCGACGATATTATTCTGAAAGAGATCGAATTAGGAAACTATAATGTTTTATTGGTAAATCGCATCGCTTGAACTTAATCATTCCATGGTATTCATTAATCTTCGAAGGGGTTTCTCATTGAACCTTTGTCATATGAAATTCTGAAGTAAATAGAGAGGGAGCGATAGAATGCATTTTGTCGTATCATGGGATTTGAAAGCGGAGGGAAACCGTTGGGCTGAGATTAACAGCGCTATGTTGGGCGGGATGAACGGATATGCCTGGCTGCGTCTTCTGGCCACATTCTACATCCTGGAAATTGATTCCGAAGGAGACTGGCAGGTTATCCATGAAAATTTGCTTTCCGTCGCCGAGAGGTATCCGGGTGAAATAAACTTCCTAATGAGCCCGATCTATGACTCTGATTCCGATTTTTTTGTTTATCAAATGCCGGATAGCGATTTTTATCGGACCTGATGAGAACCTGCTCTTTTATCGTACCCCGTGTTAGAATGAATCAGATACATGTTAACGAAAGTTATCTGGATAACAATATCTTTTATCGCTGCTGTTTCGCTGTCCGTTGTTGTCGGGATTGTCAGGCCCTCCGAAAAGATAAACGCCCTCTGGCTCGTAGTCGCCGCAGGATGTTTCTTCGTCATCTCGTACCGGTTTTATGCGTCATTTCTTACCGCAAAAGTACTTGCAATAGATGATCATCGTATTACACCCGCCAAGAGGCTCTCAGACGGAATCGATTACCATCCGACAAACCGCTGGGTCTTATTCGGCCATCACTTTGCCGCGATAGCAGGAGCAGGCCCCTTAATCGGCCCGATGTTGGCCGCACAATTCGGCTATCTTCCAGGATTCCTCTGGATCCTGATCGGCTCGGCACTCGGAGGCGCCGTGCATGACACGGTCATCCTGTTTGCGTCAGTGAGAAGAAACGGGAGTTCCCTTGCGCAAATAGCGCGGGATGAAGTTGGACCCGTCGGGGCCGTTGCGGCTGCATTTGCAATACTCTTTATCATCATCGTCGCGCTCGCGGGTCTTGGTCTTGCTGTGGTGAATGCACTTTCAAAGAGCCCGTGGGGGACATTTACGATCGCCCTGACCATCCCTATAGCATTATTTATGGGAATGTACCTTTACCGAATACGTCCGGGAAAGGTCGCGGAAATGAGTACGATAGGTGTAGTCCTTCTTCTCTTTGCCGTATTCTCCGGTCATTATGTTCCCGGGTCATTCCTCGATCCGTTCTTTAATCTTTCCAGAAACAGTCTCGTGCTCTCCATCGCCATCTATGGTTTTATCGCATCCGTCCTTCCCGTGTGGCTCCTCCTTGCCCCGAGAGATTATCTCTCGACGTATATGAAGATCGGAACTATCCTCTTGCTCGCTCTCGGTGTCATTGTCATTGCGCCAAATATACAGATGCCTGCTGTCACGCGGTTTGCGGGAGGAGGAGGCCCGATCATACCGGGCAAGTTGTTTCCTTTTATGTTCATCACCATTGCATGCGGTGCGATCTCGGGCTTTCATTCCTTGATCTCGTCGGGGACCACACCGAAGATGTTGATGACCGAGAAGGACATTCCCTTCATCGGGTTCGGTGCAATGCTCGTCGAAGGCTTTGTAGCAACAATGGCCCTTATAGCCGCAACGATCTTGATTCCCGGTGATTATTTTGCAATAAACACTAAGCTTCCCTTCGATGCTATTGCTGCCCTGGGTTTTCCTGTTCAAAGAGTTGCTGAATTATCAAAACTAGTTGGTACGGATGTCGCGGGAAGGCCCGGTGGAGCGGTCTCGCTTGCTGTTGGTATGGCGTCGATCCTATCGGGTATTCCCGGGATGAAAAGCCTGATGCCGTATTGGTACAACTTTGCTTTAATGTTTGAAGCTCTGTTTATTCTTACCACAGTCGATGCAGGGACACGGGTAGCACGATTCTTACTCCAGGAACTCGGGGGAAAAGTGTATAAGCCCTTATCGAGGATCGGGTGGTTGCCGGGTAATATTGCAGCAAGTTTTCTTGTTGTCTGTGCGTGGGGTTATCTCATTTACTCGGGAAACATCTCGTCAATCTGGCCTATGTTCGGTGTGGCGAACCAGCTCCTGGCAGCAGTCGCCTTCGGCATCGGGACTGCGGTCATCATAAAATCGGGAAAATTAAGATATGCATGGGTGACGTTTATCCCCATGGTCTTTATGTTTACAACAACCTTCGCCGCCTCCTGGAAGCTGATGGGAATGTTCAAAGACAAGGCTTCCCATGCAATATCGCAGGCCGAAGCTTTTACGTTCAAGATAGATGCGTTTCTCGTCTTCCTTATGGCTGCTCTCGCAACCATAGTATTGATCAACATGCTGCTCAAATTCTATTGGTATCTTTCAAGGGAAATTGAAGTAGTTAAGCAAGAGAGTGCTTGACCCCTCGCCGAAAGATCAAACCAGCCGACATTGCTGCTTACCTATTTTTTCCGGAACATTCCTCTCACGTGCACCAATTCATTCCTGCCACCGTTTCCCCTGCAAAGCTGCCGCCGGGCGGCAGGGAAAAGAATCCAAATGCTTCAGCGACATCACTTACTAATCCGGTCATTAGTAGTCTCACATACGATGCTCATAACATGCCTTTTTAAAAGGCTTTTCGTGGACTGTCATGTGGCTTTACTTATGAACTCCTTAGTACAATCCGAACTCATCAGAGATAAGTTCTTCATCAAGTCTGCACAATCGATCTCTTGTTTGATGTGAGACGTTCAAATGAAAATCAACAAAGTTGTATGCATCCTTCATCCCGGAATAAACATGTCATTTTTCTCGGTAGCACCTGTTACTGTTAGCACAGGTTTAACTTAAGTGCAATAATGAAGATTTACTAAAGAAGTGAGTAGGTGACGTCACGGTGAAGCCGATGGTTGGGCCTATCATTTCATTTGACATCGGAAATCGCGGAATCCTCTGGGAGCGAATGCTTCGATTCCAACTATGATTAGCTGATCATAACAAAATCGTCACTTGGGTAGAATGCGAACAATTTCGCGCTCGTCTTTTCCGAGCAGATAAAACACGACAAATTTCGTAGGAGTATCGCCATTATTATCAAATTTGGCTACTCTAACGTTTGCAGGTTCATAGAATGCATCACCAGCTTTAAGGTGTTGAACGGGCTTACCCTCAATTTGAAACGAAATTGTTCCCTCGGTAATTACCCCGACTGTTGGACATGGATGTAAGTGTAAGGGAGCCTTCTGTTTTGGTCCCATGGTCACCTCTTTAATCTCCACCTTTGCGATGGATTTCTCTGAATCAACCATCGCTGTGAGTAAATCTTTTCTTAGAGGATAGGTTTTGCCGTTGCGCATTATGTCTATATTATCAGAAAAAGAGAAGTCAGTATAATATTGGCTTGGTTGTCTTGCGGTGTCGATTATCCGTTAAAATCAGCGCCACTGCATCATGTTCTTACCTTGCGACATAGAAGACATAGAAGAGGAAGAAGCGTTTGTCAGCCTATTCTTTTATTCTGGAAAGTCTGTAGGTCACAAACCCATCCGGACAAATGACATCAAGGTGATCAGCCTTTTCCCACTCCATCTTCTCCGACCACCGCATGGCAAATGCCATTGGATGTATGGAAGCAAATGCCCGACCGCACATCCCTCCGGGTTCAGGTGTTCGAGCTGTCAGGATATAAGTTTCTCCCTTTCGGCATTTGGCTGAACCTGGGCAAATGCCGGATTCACTGCGGACATCGATAGCTTCACATTTGATCTTATAATTAGCCATCCCTTCTCCTCTTTTTTATTGGGCAATGAATATGAGAAATACCGTTTGTACTCCTCACCATTTTAGCAGAGAAGGTAGATAAATGTTTCAGGAAGGACTATTGCCCCTCAACTACAGTAGAGTAGAGAACTGGCGTAGTCGCCATAAGGCTCTATCTCCAGTTCCCCCTCGTCAGTAGGGTCGAGAACTGGCGCGCCGGTTTAGGTTGAAGTTCGTGTTCACTGTTTCTCGCCCTTTCGTTTGCGAGTGCCACAATATCCCAACCATGCCACGTCTCCGATTCCCGCCACGTCAAACACAGCGTGCGGAGTTCCCGCACTACGCTTTCCTTTTAGCTTCGCCTCAAGGGTTATGATGCCTATCCGCTGGCAGCGCTTTCGAGTCCGTAATACCTCACCTTATAATCAGCATGAAGCCCAAGACGTTTGTACAACCAGACTTTATTCCACCTGTCCCAGCCGAAGCCTCCTCGTTTTCGAGCCTTCATAAGATGCCGCCGTATTTTCTTCTCCACCCAATCTTTTACGTACTGAAAACACCTACTTGAGTGTCCCATTCGAAAGTAGTTAACCCAGCCCCGGAGTTTTGGGTTGATCAACTCTATTACCCGATCCACTGGTTGCGAGGTGAACCGCCGAAAAACCTCCTTGAGATTACGCAGAAGTTTTGTCCGCGCTTTCATCCTCGGGGTAATAAGTACTCCCAGTTTTCCGCTGAGTGTTCTGGTTCTTCGTAAATCGAAGCCCAGAAAGCTGAAGCTCTCTTCTTTCACAAGGTCTACCAACCGGGTCTTTTCTTCATTGATTTGGTTACATCAAGTTTTGCCAACTCTTCAAGAAGTCGCCGATATACTCTCTCTTACAACCAGTCCCAGCGGCGATACCCGTCAACCAGTATCACAAGGTCATCTGCAAAGCGAGCGTATTCTATATAGGTAAAGTTGGACTTACCCGTTACTTCTTTTGCCCTCTCAAGCATCTTATCCACCTCATTGAGGTAGAGATTTGACAGGAGAGGCGAGATCACACCGCCCTGTGGAACACCGCGTTTACCGCTGGCCTTTAGTATCAGTCTTGAGCAGCCACATCACTCTGTCATCATTGACCCTTTCGGCCACTTTGCTCAGCAATATGTCATGACGTACTGTGTCAAAGTATGCCTTTAGGTCGACATCGATGACTCTTGTCTTATTGTGGACTATTGCATCTGCGACTCTGTGCACCGCCTGATGCGCTGTCCGCTTCGGGCGATACCCATACGACCCTTCTTGAAAGTCAGCTTCAAAGATCGGTTCAAGAATGAGTTTAAGCGCTCCCTGCACTACTCGGTCCCGGATTGTCGGTATTCCCAAAACACGTACTTTTCCGTTGCCCTTTGGGTATTTCCTTTTTCCGATTCCGCATAGGTAGGTACATCCCTGTAAGTCAGTTCACCCTGTATGTCCAGAAGAAACGCTTCAAAACCGCTCTCCTCGATGGCCTCAAACGTGACACCATCAATTCCCGGCGCCCCGTTATTTTGTTTGGCCATTTCGTAGGCAGACTGGAGCGTCTCCTCTTACAGATGTGAACGTACAATCCCCAGAAACGCATGTCTTGTCAGCTTTCGCCTTGACGTATATCCTCTTTCTCAGGTTTTGCAGACTAACAGATGTTTTTGTCATTTTTCATCCCTGCCTCCCTGTGTTGTCAGAGAATTGCCAAAAGTAGGGGCTCTTCGCTCCACAGGAGTTACCCTGCTTCATCGCTACTACTGACCCATCCGCCACCCTTCCGCCTTCAGCCCACTTCCCAGTTTCTCCAGTTATAGGACTTACCTTTCTCCTGTGATTTCTCACCGGGGCGAGGAGGGTTTCTCCAGTTGCTCAGTGTATCCTTGTTACCATGCCGCCGTTATCACCCCGCTGAAGCGAGATAACCGTTATCAGTCAGTTTTCGGCTATCCATACTGCCTTCACCCTCCGGTTGAAAGCTCGGCCTTCAGGGCTGCGAATTTTCGGGGCCACCTATACGTTCACTTTCGTTGCGGCCTGGCAACTCGTTATCATCCTTCAGATGACAGTGTCGATGGGCTTCAGGATATCGGTTTCCCTTTACCCTGCCATCCTAACTACATGGCTTCTGACTGTTACCATGGCAGGACTGTCTCCTGCTGAATACACCAGCCTTCGCTGGACACACAACCGGACGGTCGGTTTTCCCGAATCCGGCTTTCCAATCATCTTCTTCCAGAGGCTTTCGCTCCCGCTTGGCCTGCTGGTATAGTTTCCTCTGAAGTTCCCAGAACTACTGGAGTTTATAGCGTTGCCGCAATCTCCTTCCCTTCATTCCTTCGGAAACATGATGAAGGTATTGCCCCTTCCCTCTCCCAAAGTTATGTTGTCTTTGAGATAGTAGCGGTAGTATGGGCAACTCCGACTCCCGTACCGACCCCGTGGAACTTCGTTTCCTTATATCCACCAGTTGCCCTCTGAAGGCATCGACACGGGTCTCCCGTGTTCATTATCATATGGCTTCCCCTGCATGCCACCCCTGTCACCCCGGGAGCCCATCTATCGGTTACGGTAGTTTCTGTTAGGATAGATGCTGCGGTCTTCCCCAATGTAGGAGAGGGTCGACAACTCCGTTTATCACTTACGAGGCTACGCATAGGTTCGCTTACGCTGCGGCCTGCGGGTTTGCTCAGCTCCCTTGCGGAGCCTTTGTCAGGAAACTTGATGCTTCAGGTTACCCTTTGCACCTCCCTCAAGCTATGTGGGTGAGCTACCAAATTCCCACAGTCGGACTTTAACCGACAAGTCATATGTTTTACACGGCATACCCTACAATGTTTCAAGTGTTGGTCTCGGAATGATTAATAATTTTCAGAAGAAATGCTCACACTATCCTCAGCACAAGACCATCTCTACCGACGTGTATTTTGTTTCTTCGGTATTTTACTGAGTTGGTTTTTGAATGGAACAGACTCGATAATTTCATTGATGAGCACCACAGGCCAAACTTGAGATAGCCCGGTATTTTCTTCAAACACTATTCTCCGCTGCTTAGTTTGTGCGCTAAAAGCCATTTCTCTATAAGGTACATATGCACGGATAATTCCGGTCATAAACATTTGGGAGATTAGAAATCATGGCAAGGCGTTTACTTTCCCTGCCATGATAGCAAAATTTTCTTAATTCTTACATGGGCTTTTCTTCGGGTAATGCGCTCGCCGGCTTTTTAGCTTTCTTGGCTTTCTTGCCTTTCTTTACCTTTTTTGCTTTTTTCGCCTTCTTTGTCTTCGTTACTTTCTTTTCTCCCTGATCAGTCGCATCCTTTTTCATAGCGCCCTGGGGTTCGGCTTTTTTCTCTCCCATCGCGGGGGCCGCTTTTTCAGGTTTCGCAGGCACATCAGTCTTCTTGTCAGCCGCAAAGGCCGTTGCTGTTATTGAAAATGCAAAAAGGAGAGCCACCATTATTACTGTAAGCTTCTTTACCATTTTATCACCTCCTCTCTGTCATCAAGATTAAAAAATACTTATATAAATTACTTAGACCGTATATATTTGGTCAAGTGATACCATTTTTCCAATGTGTCCCGCATATAAATTTAATTCCCCTGCTATTTTTTCAAATTTCGAAATCATAATAGTACATATGAAATATACTCATGATGGGCGAAGAAACTTGAAAGCCGCCTCGACGAATCCATCTTTAATTCGTTTTTCTTTTCTCCGTCTCCTTAAATAGTATAGAATCCCAGATCCTGTAAGCACAGTCAATATTATGCTCCATTCCTTCATAGTGAAATCGGGAACCAATCCTTTAGAAAATACATAAGCTGAACCCTGGCTTGTGTCCCTGCCAATGTTTTTTTCAGTGCGCACCGCTCACCACCACATTTCCAGAGCCACTGATTGAAACAGACTGGCCGAAATGGTCATCTACAGAACCATCAAAAGCACTCAGTTTTTGTTGTTCAATCCATAGTTCCTTGCTTCGTACAAAAAGATATGAAGATCCTTGATCGCTTTTGTTGTCGATATTAGCTAAAGGTGCACCAATTACAATGATGTTCCCGTCACCGCTTATTGACACAGACGATCCAAATCGGTCACCCACAGAACCGTCCGAGGCAGTTAATTTCTGTTGTTGCATCCATTTCGCATCGTTCCGTACAAATACATATGCTGAACCCTGCTCAATATTCCCAGAGATTTTATTGTAAGGCGCACCGACTATCATTGTATTTCCGTCGCTACTCATTGATAAGGACCATCCAAATCGATCGAAAGCTGCACCGTCTGTAGAGGTTATCTTCTCCTGTCGGATCCATTTCCTTCCACTTCGCCGAAATATATATGCCGCACCCTGATCAGCTATTGCTCCCTTTGTCGGCGAAAGGTACTCCCTACAGCTATAGTATTACCGTCAGCGCTTATCGATACAGACCAACCAAAATGATCAAACATCTTACCGTCTGAAGCCAATAGTTTCTGCTGTTTAATTGCTGCAACAGCAACGCTATCCATAAGCATCAAACAAATTATTAAGACATATGATTTTCTTAGTCACTAGCTTAATTTCCAAGTATTCCAACCCAACAGTCAATAATAAAGCTCCTAATAATTCTTCGCCATTACCGGGAAAGCTACCGGTACCCTTTAGGGAGGTCGGTCCAACCCATTATTTGACCACGCATTCTTTCCATTATTGGTTATAGTCTTTAATTTTGTCCAGTATATCATAAGTGTGCAGTACCAGGATGCAGTTGTTGTTCGCTCAATATTTATTATTATATTCGGTTTTACCTATCACCTTCAGTGTAATTTTTGAAATAAAGTCATATAATGTTTAAGAAATCTCTTGGAAAGGAGTGAATTTAATGCCTGAAGTTGAACTTCCGAATACTGAAGAACTCGAAGAAATAAGAGGTAAACGGTTCACTAAACGAGTAGCACTTACTACTGCTATTTTTGCTGTTATGCTTGCTATCACTTCATTGGGCGGGAATAATGCGATGAAGGAGATGCTCCTTGCACAACAGCAATCTTCTGACCAGTGGGCATTTTACCAGTCTAAGGTGATTCGTGAAAGTCTTTATAAAATCGAGAAGATGCGTATAGAAGCAGACCTGCTCAAATGGAGAGCTTCAATGAAGCCAGAAGTCAGAGAAGGATATGAAACAATGCTGAGAAAAATAGGCGATGAAGAACTGCGCTATAATGCTGAGAAGAAAAAGATCGAACAGGATGCCAAGGATCTTGAACATGAGCGTGACATAAATCGGAGCAAAGATCCTTACTTCGATTATGCAGAGGTTCTACTACAAATTTCTATTGTTATGGCTTCAATCTCTATTCTCGCAGTTTCCAGATACATGTTCTTTTTTGCTTTAATAGCTGCTGGATTGGGAAGCCTATTTATGCTTAATGGTTATCTATTAATATTCCGCATTCCATTTTTTCATTAAGAGACTGTTTGTGATATCTGACGCAAATATTTCTAATCACTTTCTTTCTTTTCTATCTCTTCTTTTTTAGAAGTATCCTTTTGTGGTGTCACATCCACCTCGTCAGCTTCAGATATGCCTTTTTTGAAGTTCTTGATTGCCTGTCCTAAGCCACTTCCAATCTGAGGGAGCTTCGTGGCACCAAATAGAACAACGACTATCACCGCGATAAGAATTATATCCTGTGTCCCAAACATTTATATTTCACCTCCTTTTCAATAGGTGTCTTTTTAAATTCTACACTTCTTTGGGGTATATTAACTGGTTTATTGATTTTCAAGTGTAATGTTAGATAGTTTTCTGGATAACATTACGCATGAGCTTCGGCGAGGCACGGGCGGGCTCGTCGTAGTGCTCCATGCGCTGGTTTGCATGGTCTTGGAGAGACCCGTCTCGCTATTGGAGGCCAGTGAACTCCTCGCGGTCCTCATAAGCCAAACGCGTCGTACCCGTAAACTTGATCAGGGCGCCGGCCAGGAGACCGCACCCGAGGGCAAGTGCAACGGTGACGACTATGCCAATGAGTTGAGCCACGGCCACGCCTGGTAACACCCATAGAACGATCAGGCCACCCAACAGCCCCGGCATCCCGTGCAAATTATGAACGCCACAGGTGTCGACGACTTTGAGTCGCGCTTCCAAGGCCGGTTGAACGAACACATACCCGAGGACACAAACAGCCCCGGCCAGCAAACCGATTCCGAAAGCAATCGCCGGTGCCACAACGTTACAAGTCGCTCCGATGGCCACACCGCCGGCCAGAGCCGCATTCGCCATGTCGGCAAACGAAGTCTTGCCCTTGCGAAGCAGCGTGCTCAACAAATAGGTGCTGATGGTGGCGCCCGACAGCGAGAGCACGGTGTTAACCATGGTCTGCGGCATTTCCTCAAGAGGAACGATGGCGCTGCAGAAACTGGGCCAGAACAGCCACAACACCATTGAACCAAGCATCGCAAAGCGATCAGAGGTGGCATCCGATTCAATCGGTTGACGGCGTTGTTGACCGGTGGTCAGAACCAGGGTTAATCCTATGCCAAAATAGGCGCCAAAGGCGTGGATGATAATCGACCCGGCGGTATCCACAAACCCGCATGTCACACCCAACCCGCCATCCAACACCAGCCATTCATTTAGCAGATACGCCGGAACCAACAAAAGTGCAAGCAACGCGTATTGGAAGACCCGCAAACGCCCGAGCACGGCACCCATGGCAATCAATGCAGAGGCCACGGCGAATTCCGCATAAAGCAAGGCTTTGATCGTGCTCGGAGCAATGGGTTCACCGCAGAGAATTCCGGAAGCACGCAACAGCACGTAGAGCGGAAGACCGACCGCCACTACCAGGTAGGTGCCGGTCGTGGCGCCATATCCGTATTTCCGGACGAACACCATGAGAAAACCGAAACCCACCAGCAGCATCGCCAGGATGTGAATGGCAAAGTTGTACTGCGCCACCTGCTGCACTCCATTGACGACGGGAGACAACCCGCCCTCACCTGCCCAAGCCCCTGAACACAACAGACACAGGTTAGCGACACCCAGCAGTGTACGGCGGAAGTTGTTTTTCATCAGGTTCCTCCACAAGCCAACTTTGATCTGTTCTTCCTCGCCCTTGTACGGGAACTTGTTTGATCGGAATGTTACTTCAGTCTTCACGGTCTTCTCCCAGCGAACAATTTATTGAGTAGATCTTGATAACATTCCTTTTCGGATGTTATCCAAGTTTACCAAGTGATTTCCATTGTTTCTGTTCATCTCCGGCAATATTATCATACTGCGGTTTCACAATAAAAAAGGGGTTCTATTTGGATATCATGACTATTGGGATGGTAACCAGAAGCTGGATATCCCCTTCTTTATGAATTTATGCTGCTCAATAATATCAAAAGAAATATACACTTTTGAACGTTGGACAGGCGGTGCATACTCCAGGAAGAAGGCGAAAATATTATAAGACTATCCCGGAGAGTCCAGGCCACACTTTTTTGCCGCTGACTACCTGGCGGAACCTTAATGCCGTTTGCTTGGATTAGGTCCACGCGTGGTACTTTCTGAAGTCAACGCCTTTGAACTTTTATTTTTCTGTGGACAAGCCGTAATCTTTCATTGGACATAAAGAAATTATCTCGGTTATTGTACTAAATCTATGAGAGTCTACTCGTCTTTTTATGCAGGTCGAAAACAACAAACTTTAAAACCGCAAGGTTCCAAAATAGGAGATTAATAATATGACAATAGCACTGCAAAACGTTGTTACATGCCAAATTTGTAAACAACAGAAAGAAATGAGCGAGACACTTCCTGCGGAATTAATCCGCAGACCAATCGTAGAAATAATTCAAAAGACGTATCCCAACTGGTCTTCGAAAGGGTTTATTTGTTTATCTGATCTTGACCGTTTTAGAACCGAGTATGTTCAAAACGTTATCGAAGAAGATAAAGGAGAGCTGTCCTCGTTAGAAGAACAGGTCGTGAAAAGTCTGCAAGAACAGGAGATCCTCACCAAGAATATCAATGACGAATATGATAAGCACCTTACTTTTGGGGAGAAACTTTCTGATAGTATTGCCGATTTTGGAGGAAGTTGGCGCTTTATCATCATCTTTGGTGTTGTACTTTTTTCTTGGGTGGCGTTAAACTCCGTAACCCTCTTTTGGAAGCCATATGATCCATATCCATTTATCTTTCTTAACCTAATCCTCTCTTGTCTCGCTGCAATTTAAGCTCCTATTATTATGATGAGCCAAAACCGGCAAGAAACAAAGGATCGTCTGCGAGCAGACCACGACTATCGAGTAAATCTCAAAGCAGAACTGGAAATTCGCAGTTTACATGAGAAATTGGATTATCTCCTTGTGAATCAGTGGCAAAGACTTTTGGAGATTCAGGGGATTCAAATGGAGTTAATGGAAGAGCTAACCCATAAAAAAAATCGAGGACCGATTGAGGAATAAAGGTTTTCAGCTGTCTTTTCTTTGATAGTTTGAAAAAGCACATAGATGATTGGCCTGCTCTCTATATTTTAAAAAACTATTTCTTCCCGAACCACGCACCTGAAAGCTAAACCTAAAAGGAGAATGTTTCAACCGGGAATCTGCACGAAAAAATCTCCGGTAGAATATTGGTTTGTACAATTATGTATGTTCTATATATATTCAAGGTATCAACATTTTATAGAATTATCAGCCATCTATCCGCAGTTTTCCGGGTGTGGGCAATGAGGCTCTTTGCCGTGCCGGTCTCTCCAATGTCAGGAAAGCGAGATTTGACAATCGGGGGAAAGATAGGATAATTATAGTATCAAGTTTGATGAGCGACCCGATGAATGAAAAAGGAGATGCGTATGGCTAAAGTCATTAATTTGGCGACCGTGTTATTCTGTTTGATTTTGTGTATCGGTATGAATGGTTACGCCGGGGAAACCCGCCCTTGTGCCGATGAAATCGCAAAGTTCTGTAAAGATGCGAAGCCGGGCGAAGGGCGCATTATGCGCTGCTTGAAAGAGCATGAAAATGAGCTGTCTACCGGCTGCAAGAAAAATATGGAAGAGGCAGGGAAAAGGCTTGAGGCTTGTGAGCAGGCTTGCTGCGATGACGTGAAGAAATTCTGCAAAGATGTCCGGCAGGGTAGCGGACGTATTGCAAAATGCTTGAGGGAACACGCTAATGAACTATCTGCTCCATGCAAAGAAAAACTTGAAGTGAAATGAGAAAGGGAGAAAAAGTTATGGGGGAAAGAGTTTTCCATATACTGAAGGTAATCGGGGCGTGCATTTTTTTTCTTACGCTACAGTTCGTTTTAATTGCACCAACATTTGCCGATGATAGTATTTCAATAGTTTGTTATGTCGACGGTGAGCCCGTCGGAAACGTGGCAGTATTCAATATCGCAGATGCTGCGCGGTCCTGTGATATTACTTACTACGACTGCAGGGGGAGATGTGTAGGCTGCTTTCATGACTTTGACTACGTTGAGAACGTGTGTGTCGATCTCACGGGCAACACATTTTTACGGTCCTGATTTGTTTCCACCCTTTGCGTCCGATAAAGTACCGCCTGAAACTCGGGGCGGATGTGTGGAGGGTGAAAGAGTAGGGCTGAGGTTAAGGTTTGTATCCTACTTTTTATATATATCTTCTTTTTTAGATCGATTCTTACTTGTTGCTCTTTCTTGTGTCAGGTTAACATCTGCTTGACCGTGGCATATGAGAAAACAAAAGGGCGCCGCAATAACGACGCCCCTCAGAAAAAATAATAGGGAGTTTACTCCTTTTCTTTCTCCTTATGCTCCTTCTTCATCTCCTTCATCTCTTCCTTCGTCATGACTTTCCATGCCATCATCTTGCCATCTTTCTCTGAGTACTTGGCGCTCAGCTTGTCGCCAACCTTCACGTCAGCGAGGGTCTTCCCTTTGGCAAACTTCGTCTTGTCAGTAGTAGTTAGCGCAACTTCGCCCTTCTCACCTTTTATGGTAAGGGTCTTTGCCGCTGCATCAACTGCTGTCACCTCGCCGGTAACATGCATCGCCTTCGTTTCATGTTTCTTCTCTTCTGCAAAAGCGAGTCCCACGACGGAGAGAACAAAGAGAAGTGATACGATAATAGCTAATGCCTTCTTCATAAAATCACCTCCTTCCATAAGAAATATTGTTGCATTGAATTCATTCTCTTAACTGATTTTAATTTACAGGAATTCTACACATATTTCTTAAAGTATGTGAGTTTTGAATTTGTGTATCAGCATATGTTAGAACTCATTGGTCATAATCATCTATCTTTTCTCATGCCCATCGGAAGAACCTCTGCCACCTGAAGGCTGACCAGATGATCTACCACCCGAAGGTGTTCCAGATGATCTGCCTCCAGAGGGTGCACTGAATGATCTACCACCTGAAGGTGCTGCAGATGATTTTCCACCTGAAGGTGCACTGAGTGATTTACCCCCTGAAGGAGCTCTGACTGTCCTTCCTCCCGAAGGCTGGCTGATTCTGTTTCGATTAAAAATAGATGTAGAGCCGTTTTTAACTCCAGTGGAAAGAAAATGTCCTGTTCTTGGGGCACCTATACCTGCAAATGTCCTTCCATGGAATCGATCTACGGGATCAATTCTATGAACCCTATGATTTCTGAAATCATTGAAATGATTCGAGATGAATTCAGTCCTATTGTGAAAGTGGTAAACTCTGTGGAAATCGTTCATTATGAAATATCCAGGGAACCAAAAATCGAACCACCAGAACGGATACGGAACCCACGAATAAAGGTAATAGTAATCTGGGGGAGGAGCATAGTATGTGACTATTGGAGGTCCTTGATCATAATAATAGTTGTTTATTACAGAAGTTTCAGGATACCGAGCACTTGGGTTAATTTCATGGGGTTCACCAGATGTATAAGGTCTAATTCCCAAATCAAGAGCAGCTTTAGCATTCTGAACCCTGTTCAAAGCATCATCCTTATTCATTGATAACTTTTGGGAATCCACCGCATCACTCACAGATTGCTGTATCTCGCCCATTATATCGGGTGTGACAGGGTAATCGGCAACCCATCCGTTTCGTGGTGAGATACCGGCTGAACCTAATATGCTTTCTGCTTCAGCCTCATCTGAAGTCGTCCCTAAATTAAGTTGCTTAACCAATTCAACTGCGAAGTCACCTTCACGCACGAGTGGTTGCTCTATGGGAGGGGCTTTTGTAGTAGCCGGCTGAGGTTGTGCATGAATCATTACGGGTATCAAGAGTAAACCAATAACGAAAGCTATCATTTTTGCATAAGGTGATCTTTTCATATTACACTTCTCCTTTTTCCTATACCAAATTTGTTTTTAATCCAAGCCCTACAATTTTCAACCTTCATTAAGAAGTCTGAATAGTAGAATTGGCAACCATATGTATGTCAGCAAGAAAAATGCCATAATCTAACTTAAAGATTTATTTGGATTTTTAAATAAGAAATATGTTTCTTATGGGGCAAAATTCCCTTAAAGAGAGACATGTTTCCTACGCCAGTTCTCCACTCTACTGAACATGAACGAAACAAAAAAGGCTTGCAAATTTATAGCTAGTTTCTGTTGCGGAAAGGGTATTTTCCTGTTGATATATTTGTCCAATTATTTTCATGGCGTCTTATTTGATTCATCGAGACATCCAATAAATTAATTCTCATCTGTATTTGTGCTTCTGTGCCGATTTTAGAAACACCTCTCCACCGAGCCTCCCAAATCCTCCTATTGTGAGTTTGTCTTCCTTATAATCGCGCCAGCGTTACCAGGTTGTGGCAGAAGACTGCACACCCTACACTGGAGGCAAAATTCTTAAATCCTTTAAAAAGACACTTACTGAGCTTAAATGCCCGTTTTAAGACGGAGATTGTCCCTTCTATGCCCGCCCGAAAACGCTGCCCGGCTTTAAACTCCTCCGTGCTTTCCCTCTGGTCTTCCTCCCTTGTTCGTCTCCCTTTCTTACATATCGATACTGTTTCAATTTCCTCTGAAAGACTCAGGATTTGCTCTCGACTTTCATAAAATCCTTTGTCTCCTGCCAATACGCCAGGTCTGCATCCAAATACCTTATCGTGTACTTTCAGACTCTCTTGTATAAGTTCCTTATCTGCTCTTTGCTTCGGCATCGCTTCATAGTGAATGATAAATTTTTCCCCGGTTTCCACCAATAATACTTTATGTCCAAATTCAATCGGCTTCCCCGCCTTCCCTCGTTTGATCAGTTCCGTATGCTCTTCAAACAGACTGTATACTTTCTCCGCCGACGGCACTTGCTCTCCCTTGATTACACGACGCTTGGCCTGTCCTATTATCTTCTCTGTTATCGGCAAATAATGCTTAAGCTCTGCCGCCACTGCCATTGCTTTTAGATCACCCAACTTTGACAGCATTTTTTCAGCTACACTGCCCACCGAGACAATCCACTTTGTCCGTTCAATCAGCGTTCTGTAAATGCTCTGTATCTTCTGTTGAACCTTTTTGTCCTTCCTGCAGCTGTTACGGCTTATGTAAAGAAATAGCTTCCTTACTTTTTTCGTATGAAACCTGTGCCTTATTCCCATCCGGCCCATCTCATCCCCGGCGTCTTTCATCAGACGCGCCAATGTCCTGAAGCCGTCCCATAGCAGGGATGAATCCGTAGGATAATGTATGTTTGTCTCATATGCTGTTGTGTCTAAACGCAGCTTTTCAGCCGTGATCTTCTCATTGTCCTTCGCATATCCGCTCAGCGCTTCGTTTATTTCTTTCCAGGTCTCCTCAGACAATGCGTTAAATGCTTTGCAAAGAAATGTGTAGTCCATCATTACCTTGTTGCCGAGTTTGATAAAATTCCGGAAAAATTCGCTGTTCTCCACCAAAATAACCGCATCCCGGTAGCTCTCTTCCTCTATAAACATTACCAGTATCGAACGAAGGATTTGTTCCGATGTGTAGCCCCCTCTGCCATACTCGGATTGTGATAGAGTGCGGTTGAAATCGCTATGCGCTAAGTCTAATATCTTCGGGTTCATCTCCATTATCCGCGCTATGCCTTCGTATTTCGCCCGATACTCCTGCACTACCTTTAAGGTTGACTTCATGCTGAAATCCAGGTATTCTTGATCCAATGTTTTATTTCGCAAAGCCTGCTCCTTTCTTCTTGGTGTTTTTCGGTTACCAATTATAAAGGTTCAGGCTTTTTTTTTATCAAATCTTTTCGCAACAGAAACTAGCTATATGGAAGTCTATCTTATCTGCTCTTCTTCGAATACTTCTTTAGAAGATCCTAATCCTTGGCTCATAAGTTACCCAGCACTTTTTCTGCGTCATTCCACCAGCCGCCACCGAGAACAACAAAAAGGGCGACAGTGTCTTGAAAGCGCTGGGCCAGTGCTTGGAGATAGCCGATTTTCGCCTGATGGTACTGATTGTCTGCGACCATCACCTGCAGATAGCTGACGGTGCCAGCCTCATAATTTGCCTGAATTAGTCGCAGCGATTCTTCTGATGCTTTTAATGCCTGCGCCTGAGCACGCAGAGTTTCGGCGTCATGTTCTAATGCCCGCAGATTATCTGCAACCTGGGCAAAGGCACTGAGGACAGTTTGACGATAATTGGCAGCCGCCTGATTGTAACCTTCAATGGCTGCTCGTCGCCTGGCAGACAATGCTCCGCCATGAAAAAGTGGAGCAGTGAGGTTTGCCCCCAGACTCCAAAAGCTGCTGGTATTTTTGAAGAGGTCATCGATAGAAGCATTGTTCAGGCCGTATGTGCCATTCAATGTGAAACTCGGGAATAATGCAGCTGTGGCTACTCCGATTTCCGCGCTCGCACTATGCAGTTGAGCCTCAGCCGAAAGAATATCAGGACGCTGGTGTACTAACTCCGAGGGGAGGGTTACCGGAAGGTTAGTTGGGAGCGTAAGATCTGATAAATCGACTCGTGGTGAAGTGCATTCCGCAGGCAGGTAGCCTATCAGCGTGGCAAGCAGGTGTTCGGTCTGACTAAGTTTTTGTTTGAGGGGAGGTAGAGTTGCTTCGATGGAAGCAAGCTGACTTTTCAGGCTGAGTATATTCGAGTACGGTACTGTACCTGCTTGTTCCTGGATTTCCGTAATTCTGGCTTGTTCCTTTAGTAAGCCGATGATTTGCTCAGTAGCCTTAATCTCAGCATCAGATGCTGACCGGGCAATAATCGTATTGACAATGTTACCTGTCAGAGTAAGATAAGTGCCCAGAACCATATATCGTTGAAAGTCCACCTGGGCATGCAAACTCTCTACGGCGCGGCGTTCGCCGCCAAACACATCGAGGGCATAGCTGACCGTTGTCGTAAGCGTGTAAAGATTAAAGATGCTGCTTGAGAACTCCCGCCGAAGCGGGCCTGGGATGACTTCTGACGTGTGGAATAAAACCGGCATCAAGCTGGGGATAGAAAACTCCGTAACCGGCCCGCAGGCTCTCCTGGCTTTGGCGCAAACTTGCCTGCGCTGCCTGCAGGTTCGGAT